>JBNJGH010000178.1:0-6157 GCA_051747585.1 Candidatus Rifleibacteriota bacterium | reverse complement strand
CCCCAAGAATTAATTCTCCAGGCTGAGTTTGCATGCCTGCCATTTTCATTGCCAATAGTGGCGACGCTCCTATAGCTGCCTGCACTGTTGCCTTAGGTGTGAAAGAAGCAATTACAAAAAGTCTTTCTTTCAAACGCAGTCTGCTTCTGAATAAACAAATAAAAACCCCCAGAGAACGGGCCAGCAAACCAACAAAAATTATTAAAAAACCAGATATTCCAGCATCAAATGCAACTTGAATATTCACTTGAGCACCGACCATGGTAAACAATACCAGTTCTGCAAAAACCCAGATTTTAGCAAGTTTTGAAGCTAGTTCGTGCGCAATTATTTCACGCTTTTCAAGAATTATAAAGCCGATAGCCATAGCAGCAACCAGACCCGAAAAAGGAATTCGACCTGCAAAATGATTTTGAACATGAACAAGCATGATTGAAACTGCAATAATGATAAGAACTCTTTTGGTAGCCCTGGGATTATAATGTTCAAATAGCCTGTAAAGGAAATAACCCAATAATAGCCCGATAACTGCCCCGGAGCCAAGCGAAACAGGAATTTGCCCAATTTTTGCTAAAATATTTCTATCCGAGGTTATGTACAATCCTAAGACGATGCTATGACAGACAATAACGAAAATATCATCCACTGAAGCCGCTGCCATAACCATTGCAGGAACTTCATGTTTTTCTCCCTTACGCTCATGTATAAGCCTCAGCATTGCTGGTACCACGACTGCAGGAGAGACAGCTGCTACAACTGTTCCTAAAAGTGCTGATTCAAGTAAAGTTAGCTCCAGAAGATGTTTAGAAATAAAAGTTATAGCAACCCCTTCTAAAATTGCGGGAACAAATGCAAGCAAAAAAACCCGGCCAGCCACAGAATGCAGGGTTTTGCGACTCAATGAAAAGCCCACCCGCAAAAGGATAACAATCATAGCAATTAATCGAAGATCGGAGCTGACAAGCAAAAGATCATGATCCAGGACCTTAAGAACAAAAGGCCCAAAAATAATTCCGACAACCAACATGCCAACAAGCCCGGGAATATTGAAATAACGAAACAGCCAGTCGGCAACAAGTCCACAAAGAATTACCAGAGCAATGCCAAATGCCATTAATAGCCTCCTGTTTTACGAGTGTGAAACCCGAAAAAAATTACAGGAGTCATCAGCCGCAAATCTGTAGTCGGCATTTAACGGCGAACTCCATCGCCTGTTGCTCAAAAAGAGAACCAGGACAATATAGTTTCTTTTTTCAACCTGGTCAATATTTTATTTTATTTGTCGAAACAAAGCTCAAAGATCAGAAACTGATTTGTTATTATGAGTTTAATAATATTTCGAAAGAAACTGGGAATCATTGATATGCTTGCGACTCTCTATGGGCAGTAGCATAGTCCAAAGTAATTATTAGCGAATGCTTGGAGTCATATCAAGACAAGTGCTATTTAACTTTAGCGGCAATAGCTTCTTCGCAACAGCAATCTTGAATGCCTTTAACCAGAATGGTACAATAGCGCAGTAGCCTTTTAAAATCACTTGATGAAAGGTATTAAGCAAAATAATGAATAAAACCTGGACTAAAGTAGATGATTTTTTCTGTGATTCGTTCGCTCTGCAAGACAAAGCCTTAAAACAGGTTCTGTTGAATTGTGAAAAAGAAGGTTTGCCCCAGATTCAGATTTCTGCCTGTCAGGGGCAGTTTCTTCATTTACTGGCAAAAGTTCAGGGAGCCGGCCGCATTCTGGAAATTGGTACATTAGGCGGATACAGCAGTATTTTTCTTGCGCGGGCACTTAAAGAAAATGGAGTTTTATATACAATCGAAGCTTTAGAAAAGCATAGCTCGGTTGCGGCAAAAAATTTCGAAATCTGTGGGGTGAGCGACAAAATCAAACTCATAAATAACGATGCAACACAGGCTTTGTATGATCTAATTGATAAAGGTTGTGAACCATTCGATCTTATCTTTATCGATGCTGACAAAGACAATTATCCGATTTATCTCGAATTGGTTTTGAAGCTTACCAGACCGGGAAGTGTTATTGTTGCCGACAATATTGTTCGAGACGGTGAACTCATAAATAAAGAATCTCAGGACCCCTGTGTTCAAGGGGTAAGAAAATACTGCCAGATTTTATCAGAGAACAAACAAACTGAAACCACAGGCATTCAGACGGTTGGCCCCAAGGGCTACGACGGTTTTACCCTTACGATTGTAAGCAGGGCAGATAATTAAAAAAGGTTAATGACCAATTTCGCTTTAAGAATTTTGTTAGGATTACAGCATGAAAGTGAATATTCCTGAAGTATTATCGAATCATATTCTACCCATCAGCTGGGACGTGCGAAAAGTATGGGGGGTAATAGCTCCAATAGAAAAATTGCCGATAACAGACTTCAACTTTTTGCTGGATTTGCCGTTCTGGAGCTCTAAAGCAAATATCGGAATGCTTTTTGATTTAACTCCGAAACAAGTAATAAAAAACATGGACAAGTATCCGCATCAAAAGGGTCGCATTTTAAAAGCTGATATCAGATTTCCCATTGATTTTATTTTTGACCGTGGCAACGGTCTGCTGCAGCGCATTGGCCAGAGCGCACAAAGTCGCGCGCTCTGGTGGAACAGTTAATACTGAAGTTTAATCAGTCTCACTTTGATTGTGCTCGGATCGTATTTTGTTTTCCATATTTGCCAGATACCCCCTGAGTTTATATAATTGCCAAATGCTGAGAGTTCATTCTTATGGAGTATTTATGAAAAGAATAGTTTTGCTGACCTTTTTGCTTTTTTCGGTTTGTGCCACTGCTGAAGTTTGCAAGTTAGACATGACTGCCGGGAAGTTTGTTGAAAACCTGGCAGATGGCAAGTTTGCAGAAGCGACAAACTTATTTACAGACCAAGCGACAGAACAACTTCCGGAGCAACGACTCAAAGACATCTGGGAAAGCTTGACTACTCAAATGGGAGCCTTTATTAAGATCTACGATATCAGAAATGCCGATACTGATTCTCTGTCAATTCGTTTGGTTAAATGTGATTTTGAATTATCAGGGCTGAATGTGAGACTGGTATTTACAGAAAATGCAAAAGTTGCAGGAATTAACTTTCAGCCATCTGGAAAACATGGGTGGCGACAGCCTGATTACGTTTTTCCCGAACAATACCAGGACCTGAAAAGAGAAATCGCTACCGAACTAGGCCCGCTTGCAGCACGTCTGAGCATGCCAGTCAGCTCCAAGCCAGTTCCGGGGGTTGTGCTGGTGCATGGTTCAGGACCTCATGACATGGATCTGGCAGTGGGCCCTAATAAGCCATTTCGAGATATATCTGCCGGTCTGGCAAGCAGAGGAATTGCAGTGTTAACTTATGATAAACGCACCAAAACTTACGGTACTCTGATGAAAAAGTTCACTATAAAAAACGAAACCACAGACGATGCAGTCAATGCAGCAAAAATGCTTGCCGAAGAACCAGGAATAGATCCAGAGCAAATTTACGTTCTTGGACTTTCACAGGGAGCTTATGCTCTTGCGCAGATAGCCGAAAGATTTCCACAGGGGTGCGGCTGGATTTCGATGGCAGGACACAACCGGCCGGTAGAAGAACTTATTTTAGGTCAGATGGAACACGTCTTTGAGCACACTGAAATCACAAATGAAGAGTCAGAGCAACATATTAATAGAATAAAAGAGCAGGTAGAGCTTGTCAGGTCAAGAAAATTCACCGCTGACACACCAGCTTCAGAGCTACCTTTAGGCTTCTCCGCAGACTGGTTTTTATCCGTGCAAGACTATAAACCTGCTGAAAAAGCCGCAAAGATTCCTGGCAGGTGGCTTTTTATGCAGGGCGGCAGAGACTATCAGGTAACAGTTGCTGATCTGAACGATTTCAGAGAAGCATTTAAAAACAATTCCAATGCACAATTTATTGTTTACGACTCCCTGAATCACCTGTTTTACAGCGGCGAAGGTATCTGCCTGCCGGCTGAATATTCTCGGCCAGGGTCTGTTGCACCGGAAGTTATAAATGATATCGCAAACTTTATTCTGCAAGATTAGAAAAAGAAAAGTGGTCTTCTTCTGCTACTTGAGATTGTTGCAAAACAACCAAAGGGGCTGTCTCTCCTATGGGACACCTCCCCGCTGGAGCGCTTTGTTAAACTTTTTATTTCAATTTAACTAATTCACATTTTTTGAATCAAGCTGCTTGCGTTTGTTTTTCTAAACGTTCGGCCAGCCAAATCTTAATAACTGATTGCCTGGTTACATTCAGGCGTTTAGCCTCTCTGTCCAATGCTTCTATCATCCATTTTGGAAAATCAACATTTACTCGTTTTGAGTCGCGTGAAGATCTTCTGGCATTTTTGAGATCAAGATTCTCAAGGATGCTTTCGCCATTTTCGAATTTTTTATCAAAATTTTTCGCTTTCATACAAATCAACCTCCTCTTTTCTTGATCTTCGAACCGAAATGATTCTAATATTGTCTTGCCGATAGGTAATTACAGCAGACCAATGTTTCAGATTAATTTGGCCAATTATTAAAAACCGTGGTTCATCTAACGTTTTTGCAGGAATTTCCAAAAGATCCGGATCATTCCAAAGTCTTTGTGCCTGAACAAAACTAATTCCATGCTTCATCTTATTGGAAAGGCTTTTTTTATGGTGAAATTCAAAACATATCATATATAATAATTATACCTTTTTTATACTTTTGGGCAAGAATTAATAAAGGCACTTGTTTAGTTTCGATATGTGTTGCTTGCGATAATCTCAGATTTAAAACAATTTTGGCCACAGCACTACTTTTTATTTTTTTTGCGGTTAACGCCAGTCATGACCGGAAATAAGAGACGGGCGCGGGTGTTGCGTAAGCAAGACCCGTGCTCCGGCCGATTTTTCCGCGTCGACGCACTGGTTAGATGGCTACTTGTTTTCATTGGTAATGATCTGCCCAAGATAAAGAGTGAAAAACCAAAATAGGATCATAGCAAAGAAATAGTGCCAAAGAAATAAGAATTTTAATGACAAGTGCCGCTTTGTGTTGTTTAAAATTGGATTGCTTGGTGAAATTTTATAATCAGAATTCTCATCATCTTTCAATTGTTGGGAAAGTACTCTAATGGGGCCTTTTTTAAAATTATATTTGGATTCATTCGAAACAAAGTCCCTAAATCCTTCCTCAATGAGGATTTCAGAAAAAATATTAATTTTGCCAAATTTATTTGTCACTTGATTCATTCTGAATACATATCCAAATGAAAGAAGAAGGCCGATTATTGCGATTAAGCCAGGTGCCAAAATTACCATAGGAAAACAGGTTCTTTGCTTTGACGCAAAAATTAAAATGGAGAGTGCTGGCGCGATAACAACAAATAAAATGGCATGACACAGGAAAAATAGGATAGGAGGCCAATAAGCGACTTTATAAAAATTATGGAAGGAAAGAAAACTGGCGAAATAGCTGTAGTTGGCATAGTGGAAATAGATGCCAATAGCTAGGAAGAACAATATAATTGCGGAAAAAAGGATTTTCTTCATTTATTGTTTGGGTTTGTCTGTTTTATTTTTTTCTTGGCCATCTAACGCCTAAGCTCAGCGGCCGCCGAGCGATTTGTCGCGAGGGGATTACCACGTTTTTGGGCAAATGTCTTGCTCCTTTTCCCGCAAGATATTTTGCCCGTGGCAACGGTCCGCTGCAGCGCCTTGCTATGCCAATTTTTTTTATGGTCTAAATTTTACATCTTTGGCTAAAATGCTACTGTTGGCAAGAATATCTATTTTACAATTTTTGGATGGAATTATGAATCGGAGTGTTTCTGTCGCAGAAATATTCCGGCAAATAAGAATAAAGCAGGCAACGGGATCATTCGCAAGTCTATTGAACCACCATCTTCAATTACGGGTAAAATAGTGCCCAGTAAGCCAAGAAAGCCAATAATAAGCAGAATAGAACCAAGTAATTTCACGTTTGTACCTCCTTAAAAAATTAATATACGAAAGTTTTTTGATAATGTAAAAACATTCACAATTTATTAATTTATTGGCAATTTGAACAGATGCCAACAATTATAGGAACTTGAAAGGTTCCTAATAAGTGAATAATATCAATATTATCGGTAGTTCTTATAAGCCGGGAAGGATGACGAGAAAGTAT
>JBNJGH010000177.1:0-6202 GCA_051747585.1 Candidatus Rifleibacteriota bacterium | reverse complement strand
AACTCTGTGCCCTCGGTGGCCTCAGTGGTTTAAATTCTATATTTGACAGAAAGAAATAAAACCAGAACCTTTTGTAACCAGCTAATAATGATTGACCGATAATTCCTGAAAATTGCAGCAAATAATGTTTTAGTAAACTATTGCTTGCCGATTGAAGTAAAAGCTATATTGTTGACTATATAGATAAAAAAAGATTTTATTTAATTTAGTGGGAGGCGGGTATGCGTAAAATAAGTTTTTTAATTCTGTTTGCTGTTTGTTTCTGTCTGGTGTTATCAAGTGCCAGTGCTGGTTGGAACCCATTTCGTCGTAATTATAAGAGAAGCGGCGAAGAAAATGTTCAATTGCTGATAAAGAAGATTAAAAAGATTGATCCTGATATAAAGAAAATTTTTGAAAATGCTGTTGGTTGGGCGGTTTTTCCAGAGATTGGTAAAGCTGGAGTTGGAATTGGTGGTGCCAGCGGAAACGGTCGCGTATATCGCAAGGGTGAATTTATCGGAACTACTACCATGACTCAGATTTCGGTCGGTTTTCAGTTGGGCGGCCAGATATACAGTGAAATAATTTTTTTCCAGGATGATAACACTCTTAATAAGTTCAAAGATGGCAAGTTTGAGCTGGGAGCAAATGTTTCGGCAGTCATAGTAGATGAAGGGGTAGCAAAAACGCTTGGCTTTAAAGATGGCACAATTGTATTGGTAATGCCCAAAAAAGGTCTTATGTATGAAGCTACGGTCAGCGGGCAAAAGTTTACTTTTCAGGCAAAAAGTAAGGAATAGTTTTGAAGAAATTTTCCCTTAGTTTTTCTCAGGTTTTCTTCAATTGCAATAAAACTTTTATGTGGGTTATAAATAATATAGTTGATAAGGCATATTAGTTTTTATTGCGAGGGAGATAAAATGGAAAACCAGAGAAAATTAAGGCATTTTACTGCGGGAATGCTACGTTGGCTGCTTAATGCCGACCCTTCGCAGAAAATTGAAGATACTATTGTCAGCAGATGTAAAAGTCTGGTTGAAGAATCTGAAAAGCTTGATAATCTTCCGTCTGAGGCTGGAAGAAAAAAGCAGGCTGTGCTGGAAGTGGTGCCTGGTGCAGCAATGTTCTGGCTTGGCCTTTATACCGGATTGTTCTGGCTTATACCCGGAGCTGCATTAGGTGTCGCCGGCAGTTATTTAATATCTGATTCAATTAATCGGATATTCAGTGCCGGCAAAGAAGCTAGATTTTTTAGAACTCTGGTATATTACCTGCTTCGCATGGAAAATGCCGATGGAGTTATTTCAAAAGCTGAGCTGGCAAATTTGCGCTCTGTTATAGAGTTTATTCCGGTTTCTTCAAAAGAAAAGGCGAAGTGGTTAAAAGCTATAGAAACGCCAAATGGTTATCTTGAGCTTGTTCCAGAGGGTGACCTCACCGATGAAGATAAAGAAAAAATACTTTCAGCATGCTGGAGCTTAGCGATTTGTGACGGAATCGACCCAACTGAAGAGGCTATGTTCAATAAGTTCTGTGAAGAATTTGAAGTTTCCGAAGGCGAATTAAACCTGATAAAAGTAAATGTAGAGAAAGCCTTTGCTCGTCATAGTAATGATTTGTGGCGAACTCTTTTATTTGCCAGGTTTTTGTATCCTGATATTAAAAGCTGTTCAGAAGAAGTTTATAATATATTATCGCTAATAGCGCTTGAAACAATCAGCAAAGAAGAATTTTTCAAACAATTGATGGATGTTCCTGTTAAGGAAGAGAATTTTAAAGATGATGCAGAAAAGAATATTGCCTTGACTATCGCTGCGACAATGCTTGGCCTGGCAGCTGCCAGACTTAATAACGAGAAAGATTCTTTTAACGAAATTGAAGAAAAGTTAAGTAACCTGGCAGGGGCCAAATTTTATCAGAAAATTTATGCCGACTCGTTAAAGGCTTTGAATAATTCAATACAAATATTTTAGATTTCTGGTTGCTTATTTTGCCGCAGGAACAGTAAAGCTGAAAAACATCCGTCCTTTAGCTATGCCTGCATTAGACAGATAGCCAAGCTTGCTGATTCCAGGAACAAAACCCTCGGGAGAAACCCTGACATCAATATAGATCACTCCACCTGATTTTTTCTGGACTCTGGTTTTGCAGTTTTCCGGAAAGGCTCTTTTAATAGCGTCTTCGATATAGCCACAGATCAATCTGGTGAATAAAGTAACTTTGAAACCGGCTACTCTTATATCACTGATTCTTACTCTGAAGCTGTTTTTAGCCAGATAACCAATATCCAGGTCTGAAGAGAATCTTGGGTTAATAAATGCAGGTCCGTCAAGACGGCCGGTTACTTCTATTTTGTTTTCATCTAATCTGGTGAAAAGTGAAAGTAATTGTTCCGGAAGCTTATTATCAACCATATCCTGTTTAAGGATATTTCTAATAAATTTCTGGTTAAATTGGACATGACAATCTGTATTGCGTTTAGATACATCGTGGGTTGCCGCCGAGCTCGAATCTGGTTTTAAGATGCCTTTTCTGGTAAGAATCTCGCCGGCTTCTCTTACTTCAGGGTCGCCCGAGTGCTCAATTTTAAATTGAATCTGGCGGTAAGCATCTCGAGAAATCGCTGAAAGAGAAGTTGATATTAAACAAACAGCTATTACAGCTAATAATAAGTGCTTTTTATTCATAATTCCTACTCCATAATTATTTATTACTCATTCATTGTACATATAAAAGGCAAACTTCGCCAATTTTTATAGCAATTCTCGGGCGGTGAAACCGCCGGCTATTTGTCCACAGGACAAATCCTGGCTGAAAAAGATAAAAAAATCAACTCCGTGCTCTCATGATCTCTGTGGTTTAAATTCCTTATTTGACAGAAAAAAATAAAACCACAACTTTGGGAAACCACCAGTAGACGGATACATGGTCATTTCGACTTTCGCTCAATGACCAAAACGTTTGTCATTATATATTGGTGGTTGGGCCGAAGCCACCAGGTGAACAATTACCTGGTCCCTTCGAAACTTCGACTTCGCTCAGCACGAGCTCCGCTCAGGGACCATCCTGGCCCGTCATTCCTGACCGGTTTTAACCGGATCAGGAATCCAGAATAATCGTCGTTTATTTTATTTTACAAATACAAGCTGGGTGCTTGGTTTGAGTTTTAAAGCCTAAAAAACTTACTATCCTGACCCTGGATTCCGGCTCTCATTTCATTCGGCCGGAATGACGAAAATCGGGTAATTTTATGAAGTTCAATTTAGCTTTGCCAGCAGTGACTTTAGTTGAGCGGCGAATTCTTTAAAGTTTTCTTTGCTGACTTTTTCTTCTCCGTATAGCTCGGCTTCGAGGAAATTAGCAGTTTTAACTCCTTTACTTGCCGGCAAATTAAAGTAGTTGCAAAATCGCTTTAAATACTCGCTTGCAGTTTCGTGCTCCTGGCGTATGGGGCCGGATTTTAATTCTACAATTTTAAGAAATCGGTTAAAAAGATCGGTTGCGTCTTTCCCGCTAAGTTCAAAATTCTTTTTTTCTTCGATAAAGCTGTCAAAAAGCTTATTCGCCTTTTCGATTTGTTTTTCTGTTTCAGCTTTTGACTCTTTTTTCTTTTTGCTTTTAAACAGTTTGGCAATGAATGCCATGATTTTATGGAAGTATTTTATTATAAGAGCCAAAAGCAAAAGTGTAGCAAAGACCAGAAAGAAATTTTTCAAAATTGAGCTTCCTTTCTGTCGGTTCTTTTCCTGCTTTTCACTTTTTTCAGATTCGATATTTTCCGGGGTATTTTCAAAAACTTGTCGCTCAGAATCGGGGTTTTTAACTCTTTTGCTTCCGCTGGCGGTCTTAAGCAGCTGTTGTTGTCTTTGCTTAAGTGCTTGAGCCAGATTTTGATTGATTTCTGAGAGTGCTTCTTCGGAAATTAATTCAGGTGCTTCAGAATTTTTTACGAAAATTTCAATTTTGACCCAACCTGAGGTGGTTAAAACTTCAGGCCAGGCATGTGCCATGCTTTCTAAAACAATAAATCTATCCTCGGAATAGTAGTCACTGGTAAAGCCCGCTGCAACTCTTGCCGGAATTTCAAGAAATCTGCAGATAGCTACAAAAGATGCGGCAATATGCTGGCAATGCCCTTTCATTCCTTCGGATAAAAATTGTTCGACCGGGTGCATTCCTGCGATCTTATCTACATCTGTTTTGTATGTTGCATTTTCTTCGAAATAGTCCAGCAGGGGTGCTAGATCTTTTATCTGAGAAAATTCACTACCTGCAAATGGCAGCATAAAGTTTTGCAGAACTTCGCGAGAAACATGATCCAGTTGCAAATATGGACTTTCGCTATTTACCGTTTTAAACATAGCGTAGGGGTATTGTGGGGTGATCCAGTTGACTTTGAACTGGTCAGCCTCAAGAATACTATGAGAGAGCGAAAGCCTTGCATCCATCATTGGCTTGTATCCGATCGGCGCTGTTACTCCGGTTAAAATAGATGGAGCAGGAAGTTCGAACCCGAATTCACTAAAGAAGGTTAAATCGCCCTTATAGCTGTTGTAATTTAAATATGAGGGAATGTTATCGAGGGCGAAATCTGGCCAGCCATCGCCTGGCTGATTTTTTAAGCGGCTTTTCATTGCCCTGGAAGTAAAAGTTTCGAAGCTGCGGCAACGTAAATATATTTTTTTATTTTTTGTAACTTTTTCCGGTTCAAAAGTAAGCACCAGATTTTTTAGCAGTTCATCCATATTTTTGATGGGAGACAGCTGAATTTTGGCAAAGTCCAATTTAGAAATAGTCTTGAGAGTTCGTGGTTGTTTTTCAGCCTCAAGTGTTGCGCTGTCTAAGTTCATCTGTGAGTTGCTTGAAGCTGTAAAAAAGAAAAACAAGAGGCAGAGAACAAAGCTGAACAAAAATATCGCTTTTTTTATAAAAAGAATTGAAGAGCCTTGCCTGGCTGAACAAAATTTGAAATTATGAGATTGAGCAGACATTAGAATAGTTTCATTTCCTTTGTGGCTGAAAGAAATTGAAGGTTCAAACCAATTTCTGATAAACGATGTTTTAATTCTTCTTTTGAAATATTATCACCCTGCTGCTGACTGAAGCGAATCTGTTTAGAGTCATCCAATGCCCATAGAGAGGCCTTGGTTCCTCGGACTTTCAAGCTGATAAGAGTTCCCAAAACCGTATCTAAATCTAAATTGATTGTCTGGCTCAAAAAGATAACTATAGTGCCCGGGTTCGCTTTTTGCAGAACCATATTGCATAGTTCCTCGAGGGCTTCAGGTTGTGCGGGTTTGAGCTCATGTAAAAGCTCAGTCATAAAACCGTAAACAGGAGTGGAAGCTGATGGCTTGATAATTATCGGTTGGTCATTAAAACTCAGAAGCAACGAAGCTGAAAGGCCCTGTTTTCGGGCTTCGCCCATTATGGCTGCAGAGACAGGTAGAATTCTTTTCATGGTGTTGCCGAATCCGAACCCCTTTAGTTGAGTTTTGTCCGTATGTAGTGCCACCAATACTTCCGGATGGGTGTCTCGTTCAAATTGCTTTATTACAGGTCTGCCGGTTTGGGCTGTTTTTAACCATGACATTGCTTTAACATCATCACCGGTTACATATTCTTTTATGCCGTAAAAATCCATGCCCTGACCACTTTGAGTTGAACGACTGTCACCCATGGGGGTCAGAGCATTTTCTTTAATTAAATCAAGATCCTCTGGTGGAGGAGGATTAAGCCATACCTTAAGTTCGTTAAATTGCTCGAAGGTCAGTATTCGTTCAAAAAAGCCAAAAGGATCTCTGACTTTTATTCTGGTCGGACCAATCTTAAAAGTGCCAAATCCACGGTTTACCCGAACTTTATAAGAATAAGTTGCGGTTCCGTCTTTTTCAAAATCTTCGAAATCTAAAATAATTTCGGGGGCGGTCATAATGTCGACTGCGGGAAAATCATCAACCAGATCGGCTTCCGCAAAAGGTAGTTCAGAACTGTAGCTCAATTTAAGTTTGATTTCTATTAGTTCGTTTTCGAGGCAGGTTTGCGGCATTGATCTGCTTATCAGCTTAAAATGAGGAGCAGTCATTCTCAGATAATTCCAGGAGAAAAAAATTATCAAAGCTGGAAAAGCAACCAGATAAAGGGCCTGGGGATGAAAATGCGGACTGTGACGACTGGGAAAGAAAAAAATGAAGCCTATAACCATGCAGGTTATCAGCAG
>JBNJGH010000176.1:0-6225 GCA_051747585.1 Candidatus Rifleibacteriota bacterium | reverse complement strand
ATTTGTGCTATAATTAAGTTAGTTGGCATTTTTTAATTCTGTGGCTTGCCCTTAAAAAGTAATACAGCATCTTAAAATACCATATTTTTTCCCCTAAGGAGCATACCATGGAAGGTAAAACAGGAACCAGAGTCGTAATCGGTGGAATTTACAAATGCAAAGAACACCCTGAAGCTACAAAGACTTTTGCCAAGGGAAAAGTCTTCTTACCATGTGGTCGAGCGGGCAGTCACGCTACCACCTGGATACTGGTCAGAAAAGTAGGTTAAATCGTTTTTATTTATCACCTGACGCCATTTTTTCTATTTTAAATCAGAACTGTTTACAATTCTGTTAAGGTTCGCTACCATTTGAAATCATCATAATCAACGGAGAGAATCAATGGCACAGGGTATTATTTCGCGATACAGAAGCATTCCCATACTATATCGAATGCTGGGAGCATTCATAGTTGGAGCTATTACAGGCCTGATTTGCTGGTATGCCGAGGCTAACCACGGCATAGAGGTTAAAGCGCCACTTGAAGTCTGGCTTTCTCCATTCGGTATGGTCTTCGTTAAAATGCTGAAAATGATCGTTGTACCGTTGATTTTCTTCTCTTTGTTTCAGGGGGCTTCAAGTCTTCCCTTAAAGAAGTTCGGCAGTATCGGGCTTAAAGTAATAATTCTTTATCTGATAACCTCCTCGCTGGCAGCTCTTGTAGGCACCGGCTTTGCGCTTTTTATAAATCCCGGAAGCGAAGGGGTTCAGCTTGAACAAACAGAAACAACAGTAAAAGGCCCCGCACTGAAAACTACTGCAGCAGGTTCGCTGGCAAAGCTCTTTCTGAGCATGTTCGCGAATCCATTCAGAGCTCTTGCCGAGGGTAATTTTCTTGCAATTATAGTATTTGCTATTCTTTCGGGCCTTGCCCTCAGAGTTTTGCTTGACGAGACCGAAGAAGAGGGTCCGGGACCTCTTCAAATGGTGGTTGATTTTGCCGGCAGCCTTAATAGAATTCTATTCATTATGGTTGACTGGATTATGGATTACGCACCAATCGGAATTCTTGCCCTGACAATTGTTAATTTCACCAAATACGGCCCAGACCTTGCCGGACCTTATTTTAACATTGCCATAGGAGTAATTCTTGGAATATTCCTGATGATATTTGTGGTTTATTCGGGTCTTATAATCGTTTTAACCAGAACCAACCCTTTCAAATTCTTTAAATTTGCCCAGGAAGCTATGATTACAGCCTTTGTCACCCGAAGCTCCGGTGCAACTTTACCCGTTTCTATCAAAACCGCCATCGATGATTTAAAAATACGTAAAGAACTTGCCGAATTTTCTCTGCCATTGGGAGCTACGTTAAACATGGACGGAGTATGTATTCACCTGCCAATGTTTGCAATTCTTGCAGCTAATCTTTTTGGCATCGAACTGGGTTTTTCTTCTCTGCTGGTTCTTGTTATAACCACAGTGCTCGCAGCAGTCGGCGCAGGCGGAGTTCCCGGTGGCAGTCTAATGCTGCTTTTCATTATTTTAAATTCTATGGGTCTCGATGAAATGCAGATTTCCCAGGTTGTAGCCTTTGCACTTGGCATAAACCCAATACTAGATATGTTCGAAACCATGAACAACGTGACCGGCGACTTAAGTTGCACTTACATAGTCGCCTGCAAAGAAAACATGATAGACACTGAATAAAATCATATGTGAGACTGGATAACGCCAAGTTTATGATTAAGTCGCTCAAGGCGCTTTGCCAGAAGACGCGCAATAAAAATTGAATAATGCGGCTTTTCTTTTATTCCATCGATGAATTCTTTTCGCGTGATTCTGATCATGCTCCCATCGGTAAGAGCTCTGACTGTTGCACTTCTATGATTATTGAGCAAAAACGACATTTCTCCAACAAACACATCATCAGGGTCGAGAGTCGATACCTGAGTATTATCAACCAGAATTTCATACTTTCCCTGGGTTATATAATAGAGATGGTTACCAGGATCTCCCTGTTTAAAAACGAGATCCCCTTTTGAAAAGTTAACCGTATCAAGATCTTCGAATAATGCGGGAGTAGAGTTAGCAGCCAGTCTCTGATGCATAAAGTCAAACTTAACGACATTGCCCTTTTGGTTATAATGAAGATTGCGGGTCATGCCTCGGCACAGAGCTATTCCCCTCCCATGAAGAGACAACTCACCCGAATCGGCAAAATGTTCAGGCATTTTTTGCCAATCAAAACCCACGCCCTGGTCCTGGATTTTAAAAGATGTGAAATCATTGTGAATATGATATTCAAGAATCACCTTTCGCTTTGCAATTTCAGGATCTTCACATTTTTTAGCCAGAAGATCATTAATATCAGAGCCATTTTCGAGCCATTCTGTTTTCTCTTCATAAGTTATAGCGCAATTTCCATGCTCAATGGCATTGATAAGCAACTCATGCAGCACAAACACGAGCTGATCTTTCTGGCAAGCGTCAATTCTACTTATACTGTAAAGATAATTGCTGATCAGGTTCACAAATACATCTGCCTGAAGAGCGGAATTATCCAGCTTAAAACTGGCTGAAATATTGTTTCCCAAATCGGCTCCGACAACTCCCTGAAAAAGCATGTGACGATTATGAAAAATAATTCTCAAAATATGGGGTAAATTGCTTTTAATGCTAGATTTATCAACAATTGAAAGAATATTGGTTCCTTTTATTAAATCAAGTTTTCGCGTTGTTTCCGGTGCTTCGCAGATCAATACGATTCCACTGGTAAACAACCAGGGGTCACTTTTGATAGTATGAAACAGCGATTCAACCCCAAGCCGGTCGTCAGAAAAATCGACAATTAGAAGCTCAGGCATTTCAACCCGCATAAACTCTGCTGCATCCTGAGAGTTATCAATGTGAACGAATTCAAACCTTTCTTCTGAACTTTCCAGATATGACACAATTTTTTCGAAATAATCTTTTTCGGAAGAAATAATCGGTATCATGCAGAATCCTCTCAACTTGGCTAAACTGTATTTTTCTTATCATAATTTACCGACCTTTGCCGGTCAAGTACATAGAATTGATAAAACATCTTCGTTAACCCTTCATTTTCTAGAAATTAAAGCGCAATTCTATTATTTTTGCTACAATACAAATATCATTAATCGAACAAACGGCGGAGGACCACTATGGGATGCACTCTTATTCAAGAAGACGGTTATTATATTTTAAAAGCTTCAGAAAGCATACATTTTGATACCGCGAAGGAATTCAGCAGCTGCCTGAAAGAAGCAGCTGATAAGAAAGTATCTAAACTTTTACTGGATTTATCGCAAGTTGATATTATATACAGCTCAGGTTTAACTGATATAGTGGGATGTTATACCAAACTGAAGGCTTCAGGCGGAAACCTCATTATTGTTTCGCCAAGTGACAACATAAAAAAGATGCTGAACCTTCTTGGACTTAATAAGCTGATTACCATAACTGAAACTATTGAAGAAGCAAAAAAAGCTTAGGTCGGGAGGGAATGAATGTTTGCAATAAAAAACCTGTCAAATACAGATCTTGAAATATTAAATAAAGAACTCAAAACTAAAACCGTAAATAAGGGTGATACAATTATTGAGGCTGGGCTTACCGGCCAAAGCATGTTTTTTCTCGAATCGGGAACTCTTAAATATATCAAACGCAAAACAGTCGAAGGCAAGGAAGATGAAATCCTGGGAATAATTAAACCCGGAAATTTCTGTGGCGAAGAAAGCATTTTAAGCGAAAAAGTTCCATACCGCTACACTGTTATAGCCCAGGAAAAAAGTGTTGTGCATGAGCTAACCAAGGCCAGCATGCAACATATAATGGCCAATTCAATGGTAACCGGCACAAAAATACTTCTGGGCATAAGCAAAGATTATCGCGAAGCTCTTAATATGAGCACCCAACAAGCCCGCATTATTTCCTTCATTTCTCCTAAAGATGGATCGGGTCGTACAACCATAGCTGTTAATCTGGCAGAAATGCTGGTAAAAAGAGGAAAAAAAGTCATCATCATTGATGCTGACCTGCAACTTGGTGACGCCAGCCTTTTCCTTGGTTCTCCGCCGAATCCGAACATTACCAGACTTGTTCAACTTGAAGACAAACTTATATTTGAACGCATCGAACGTTTTTTTATTCAGAAAAACTCAGTAAAATTGCTGGCCGGTTCAAATTTACCACAAGAAGCAGATTTGGTAAGCAGAGCGCAATTATCACAAATTATACAGGAATGTTCCAATAACTGCGATTATTTAATTATTGATTCTTGTTGTCACATTGATGACATTACGCTTTTAAGCTGGGATATTGCTGATATGCTGTTTTTAGTTACAAACCCTGATTTAAGCAGCGCGATGCGATTAAAACGGCTAATGCGTGCTTTAGGAAGACTCAATTACCCCAAAGAAAAAATGCACGGCATATTAAACAAGTTTAAACAAAACGACACAGAGTTTTTTAATGTATGCCAGAATGCCATGCCGGGCGATTGGTTTACCGTGGCATTAGACTTGGAATCTACCGAAAAAGCGATTAATGATGATAATTTTATGAGTGAAGCTGCTCCCAACGGAAAAATAGTTAAAGACCTTGAGCATATTGTCATGCACATTACAGGAGAAGAGAAAGATAAAATGCAAAAAGGTGGTATTTTCTCCTGGCTTGGTAAAATTTTTACAAAGTAAATCGCTCTCAGCTTTTGCCTGGGAATTATGAGACACTTAAACAGCTATTGGGGAGGCTGATTCGTTGCAAAACCTTGACTATAACAGACCGATAGAAATTGCCGACGGTATTTTCTGGGTTGGCTTTAACGATAAAAAAGGAGGTTTACACTGTAATCCATATTTGATTATTGACCATGATGAGGCAGTGTTAATAGATGGGGGCAGCAGGCCTGATTTTCCCAAAGTTATGATGAAAATACTAAAAACGGGTATTGCTCCCGGTAATATTACCGGTTTAATTTACCAGCATTATGATCCCGATCTCTGCGGCAGTTTACCAAATCTTGTTAACATAATTAACAATGATGCGCTAAAAGTATATTCCACTGCTGAAAACCACATGTTCATCAGACATTATTTATCAGATATCAATTTTGTCAATCTAAGTTCCAACAATTTTGTGTATAAATTCAAATCAAAAAGAAAGCTGAAATTTTTCAAAACCCCTTTTGCCCACGCATCGGGAAGTTTTGTGACTTTTGACGAAACAAGCAAGATTTTGTTCACCAGCGATCTTTTTGGCTCTTATTCTAAAGATTGGGACCTGTTTCAAAAAACCGAAGAACACTGCATCAATTCAGACTCGTGTCACGACTGCCCTAAGAGACAAACAAACTGCCCCTTTAAGGGAATGTTTGACTTTCATCGCGCAACCTTTCCATCCAGCCAGATACTTAAGTATGCAATGAAAGTTCTAGAAAACATTGATTTTGAAATCATTGCTCCTCAGCACGGCAGCATCTTAAATAAAGCCATGGGCAACACTTTAATTAAAAAGCTTGCTGAACTCGATAATGTCGGAATTGAAAGATACCTGAACCGGAAACCATGAAAGAACAAACAAGTTTATTTAAAATTCTAGGCAAAGAGGCCGAAAAAATTGATAGTTTGCTGCTGGAAAGAATTCTTGAAGCAAAGGCTTCTTACTCTGACCTTGAGCTAAATAACGATATTTTAAAAAAACTTGTATCTGATTACGCTGCTCTCGAGAAGAAAAATTATCAACTGTTAATAGAGCTTCAAAACAAAAATCAAACTATTAAAGAAGACCTTATTGCAGCCGGAGAAATACAGAAAAGCCTTTTGCCAGACGAACAATTAGATTTAGCCGGCTATAAAATCACCTGGGACTGCATTCAATGTGACCAGATAGGTGGCGACCTGATAAACATTTTTTCTTATGACCAGGACAACCTGATTTTCTATATCCTCGACGTGAGTGGGCACGGGCCAAAAGCAGCAATGATAACAGTTGCTCTTTCACAGTTTCTCCTTCCTTATGGCCCCAGTTCCCAGAACAGAGATTTTCTCTCACCCGCTTCAATTTTTGCAGAGCTGGAGCTTGAATTTCCCTTTGGCCGTTTTAGCAGCTTTTTCACCATTATTTATGGTGTTTTAAACCACAAAACCGGAAAATGTCGCATCTGTAATTCTGCTCATCCGTACCCGATTCTCAACCATGACAAAAGCTTTCAGTTTATTGAAG
>JBNJGH010000175.1:0-6257 GCA_051747585.1 Candidatus Rifleibacteriota bacterium | reverse complement strand
TGCTGGTCGACTGTTCTAGGTATATCGCTGCAAACCTGGGTTAATTTTACCAGAATTCCCGGAGCAAAAGGCTTTGTGGTAAGTATTTACAGCGCTTCGCTCGCAATCGGGGTTGCGCTTGGTCCGATAATTCTGCAGTTCATTGGTAACAGTCGGGTTATAGCTTTTTCCACCAGTGCGGTAATTACTTTGCTTGCGCTTATACCGGTAATGCTTGCCCGGTCAAAAGCCCCGACAATGAAAGTGAGCGAAAGACCGAGAATTTGCTTTGTTATCAGAACCGGTAAGTATGTAATGTTCAGCGCTCTGGTGGGCGGGATTTCGTTCTGGGGTTTACCCTCATTTTTAACTATTTATGGCATGGATGCAGGCTTGAGCTTTGAGCAGGCTTCGTTGCTTATAACCATGTTCATGCTTGGCGGGCTTTTTCTCGGCCCGGCTATCGGATATATCTCAGACAGATTTGATCGTTACCAGGTAATACTTATAAGTTTTTTAATCGGGCTATTATGCTCGATATTTTTGCCAATAACAATATTTAACGTTATTCCCGCCTATGTTTTGTTGTTTGTCTGGGGCGGTGCCATGGAAGGCGTAAGCTCAGGCGGGCTGGCAATGCTGGGCGAAATATTTCGTAAAGAAGATCAGGTGTCGGCCAATATTGCTTATACTTTGATGGATGCAATAGGAGGGGCATTGGGTATTATGTTGATCGGGGTGGCCATGGACTGGCACGGCAGCGAAGGCCTTGTCTATGTAGTAGTGGGTGCCGCAATTATTTATTTCAATTTTGCTTTGACTCAGTATAAAGTTGAATAATTTTATTTTATGAAGTAAAAATGTACACGAGAGGAAAAATCATTTAAAAAATGGTTTTATTTTCCCGTTAAATTTAAGGAGGAGACATTTATGAGAAAGTATTTGTTTTTGCTGGCCATGGTTCTTTTTATGGCTTTTGTATCTGCAGATTTACACGCCTATATAAGCGCTACCGCAGACCGAACCGATGTAACGGTAAGAGTGGACGGTGAAGATCAGTCTTTTACCGTTTTACAGGATTATAAAGATAAAAAGCAATTTTATTATGTTCCCAACAGACCAAGACTGGCCACCCGTGGCACCGGCAGTAAAAAGCGACCTGTCTTTCACCTGCTTAAATACCAGACCAAAGACGAAAATACCAATAAACTGGTTGATGGCGGTGTAATGCAATTTGCCATTCAGTTGACGCCCGAAGGTGGTACTGTAGACAAAATCAGAAAAGGCGTGGCCGATCAATTCAAGCTAAATGAATCAGATGTTAAGCTTTCGCCTTTGCCATTTAAAAATGCAGAAGTTTCAATTTACGATCTCGAAGGTAATCTACTCAAGACTGAGTTTCAAAAGCCCGGTATCGCACCTTCCTTTGCCAATAACGAAATTCCATTTCAGGTGCAGCTTACCAAACTCAGCACCGATGTTTATGATGCTTTAACTACCGGTGGCGGCGGTATCCCAGTCTATATTACCTATACTTTCGATCAGATTTCTGAGCCCAGTGGCTTTGAAGTTGAAGTTGACTGGAATCAAACTTACAAACATTTCAGCGAAGACAAAAAAACTAAATCTGCATATACCAGATGGTATTATTACCGAACCTGGTGGGGGCGCTGGCGCCGTCGCGGTAAAACCGGTGTGAATGAAACTAAATCTCAGACTCTTTCTGAAGTTTTAAGAGAAAACAAAAGCATCGATGTAAAAAGAATGCCGAGTGAAGATTTTCCCGAAGAAGAAATAAATAAATATCTCGACCCGATTCTTGAAAGAATAAACAAAGAAATCGTCGAAAAAATGACTCCGCCCGAAAAAGTTGATCCCGCTGTTACCAAAGAGCCCAGTAATCCCGGCTACTGGAACCGTCGCAGCAGCAACATGGCTGTTAAAAAGGTCGATAAGGTTAAAGAGGGTAAAGAAACAATCAAATTCGAGAGCCGCCATGCTTTTGAAACCAAAAGCACTTACGGAACTATTCTTGGTATTGGACAGTATTCCGATAAAGTTAAAGATGAATTGATTACTATTAAACCCGCAGGTAATTGGAACTATTCTTATTTCAGTGTTCCAGCTGTTGGTAATGATTCTTCTCTCGGTATAAAAAAGATCGATCTTCAGGTAGTTCCAAGATATTATCCGGATGGCGATAAAGATAAAAAGCCTCAGCAGATTCCCAATACAACAGCCGAACTTGTAACCTGGACACCTGAAAACGGTTACTTTGCTGATAAAAAAGGCAACGAAATTACAAATATACTGTTTCCAATGCAGTCCATTACCAATGAACTCGAAAAAGAAGGCGTAAATCTTTCTGATTGCTGTTATGAAGTTATAATTAGAGTTACTCAAGATAGCGATATATTAGAATTTAATAATTATCAAGAATTCCTTATGGGTGGTGTTCCCGTTACAACGCCAATGGCACGTATTGAAGGCGTAGTTATAGACTGCAGCTTTCTGGAATTTGCTACACCGCAAAATAGAGAAGGTTTGGCAGGGGTTACAATCAAAATAGACTCAGAATATCCTGATAAAACCTATAACACTATGATTACTGCCAGAAGCCAGAATAAAACTCCGGTATTTCTGGTCGAAAAACAGGATCAGGGCAAAAAGAACCCGGTTATAGCAAATATTATGTTTCGTCCAGTTGGCGAAAGACCTGTGCCATGGGAGCATAACGGTGAAAATCTGCAAAATGATGACCTTGGTCTTTATCAGTTCTTATGGGGAATTTGATCAGATCGCTATATAGTTAATTAAAGTTATGATGCCCCGCAAGCGTATATACAAGCGTTTGCGGGGTCAACTTTTGAGTGAGGGAATTATGGAGAAAATTATTTTAGGATCTATTTTTCTGGCTTTTTTATTTGCGGTTGGTTGTACGCCGGTTGCAGAAGAGCTGGATGCCGATTTAAAAACGGTTAAACTTTTGAATGTAAAAGATAACACGGCTTATTACCTGGCAGTTCAGCCAGCTGTTAAAGAGAAACCCAATGTTGCACAGCCGGTTAAAATTGATATCGGCGATAAATTTATGTATCAGGGCACTTTGACTCTGACAGCCGATGAAGCCGAACTTAAAACCCTGGAAACAAGAATAAAAAGCAAGTTCGGTGCTGATTGCGAGCTAAAGCAGCATCTAACTGCCAGCGCAAAGTTTGTGCTTAAAAGCGGCGATAAAAAAATCAATGAATTTGATGTGCTGAGTGGTAACGTTAATTTACCTTTTCAAATCGTTGCAAAAAAAGGCGAAAAAGCACAATTGGGTGTTGAAGTTACTTTCAAGCCTTCGGGCGGAGCTGCAAAAAGCAGTATAACCAGCACTTCTACAACTTACAGCAGCAAGAGCACCAACGCTTCTAAAAGTGCTTCATTCAAGAAAACAGCAACAGCTTCGGTTTCAGCCTCAGACGCCCCTCAACCTTTCACTGTTAAACGCACCCTCGATTTTTAAAAAATATTTATCGCACTGATAAAGCCCTTAAATTATAATTGTGCTCGTGCTCGTGCTCGTGCTCGTCTGTCGTCATCGATTTTTTTGCCTCACCCAAAGTCGCAAAGAAAATAACCACAGAGCTCACAGAGCATCACAGAGAATCTTTTTCAGCCATGGATTGTCCGTTGGACAATCAGCCGGCGGTTTCACCGTCCGGCTTTCAGAATATTACTCAGCATTCAGAAAAACATTAATGCTTTTCTGAATGCTGAGCAATATTCTGAACACAGGCTGAAAAAGATTAAAAAATCGTCTCGGTGCACTCTGTGCTCTCCGTGGTGAAAATTCGATATTTGACAGAAAGAAATAAATCCAAAGCTTTTGAAAACCAGCTAATAATGCCTCACCGATAATTGCTGGCCCGTTATCAAATGTTGTCGATTATTTTTGCCAGTCGTTGTCGAAGAGCATAAAATATAAGCTTTTATCGATTTCTTTCAAAGGTTTTTCATTGT
Organism: Candidatus Rifleibacteriota bacterium; assembly: GCA_051747585.1. GTDB lineage: Bacteria > Muiribacteriota > Ozemobacteria > Ozemobacterales > Ozemobacteraceae > DYKG01. The sequence continues at coordinate 2,270 of JBNJGH010000175.1, read as the reverse complement.
TTTCCCATGCTATATCGCGTTCTTTACGGGTGTCGAAAAGCACTCTGGCTTTGAAGGCAGATTCCGGCGAATGTTCTTCGTCTTTTGCCGTAATGAAAACTATTGTGTCTGTAGTTGCTGTTCTCTGGTTATAAATATAGATCATCTCTTTGTCTTCGTTTTCGTTATAAAGAGTGATGCTGACTTTTCTAAGATTGTCTTTGTCAAAAGTTAGACAGGATAGGTCAAAAACTATATTGTCCACAAGATCTACCGGTTGCGCCAGCGGCAGATCACCGTTGAACAGCGGGGTGACATAAGAAGTGTTTATTTCGTGTGGCGGCCTCTGGATACTTTGTAGAACCTTAACATCGACCTTGAAACTGTATTCCTGGCGTATTTTGCCAAGGTCGTCATTATGCTTGTCAAACAGATAATTTAACGGGAAACTCAGATTCGAGGTAATATTGCCGTTCTTGTCGTGCCAATCGCCAGAAGACCAGGTTGCTGTATCGCTTAAGTTTGAAACCTGATTTCCTGAGCTGTCGATGACGTTTGCTGTCATGGTGACTGAATTGATATTTACTTCAGGTCTTTCGCTCAGTGATGGTAACACTAGAAAAGCCTTGGCCCAATTGTTCAAGGGCATGGAATTTACCAGCGTGTTTTTGGTTGCTTCGTTATATTTATTGATGCCGATAAAGGTTCCGCATGCAGTGATGCGATCAGTTATTACCGATTTGTTAAAGGTAATTGTTTCGCTGCCTTTTTTGGTGATTTTTATATCTTTAAGCTCAGTTTTGAAGCTCATTTTTAAAGGGAAGAAGCATTTCTCGATAAGGTCGGGGTTGTCAGCTTCAGTTTCTTTTATTTCTTCGGGGGGCTGAATTTTTTGAAACATTTCCTTTGAAATTCTTGCCAGAACAGGATCGAGGTATTGGTCGAGATCTTCGTTTGAGACCTTTTCGCCGGTCATGGTCTCGACTTCTATACATTTGTTCTGAATAAGCTCTTCTCGAATTTTTGTTTTGTTGATTCCGACCTCGGCTCCGACTAAAAAGCAGCCGAGTTTGAATCTCATGTCATCTGATTTTTTAAGATATTCGTAGGTCTGATCCCAGTTCATTGTTACTTTGAAGCCGGCTGGAGGTAGCAGACCTTCGAATTCAAGTTGCAATAAAACACCAACGCCTGAATTCTTTTTATCGACCAGTGCAGAATACAGATTGGCATCGAATTTATTAAGTTGCATTTGAAAAGGCAGTTCGCCGAGAATATAAGGTGGAGCTAACCCCGGGGCCTGGGGAGTATGAATAAGCTTTCCGCCATTCTGGTCATACAGGGTTGCTTTGCCCAGCCTGAATGGAAGAGGTTTTAAAACTATCTCGTCATTAGATTGCTTTTTCAGCTCTTTCAGGATTAACCTGCGTTTCTCTTCGGTAAGTTGCAGGGAAACTGAAAATTGCAGCATTGCTCCTTCGTATAGCTCGTTATTTTCCTCAGATTGATAACAGAAAAGTTTAAAAACAGGGCGTGGATTTTCGGCATTCGATGGTTCCCGCTCAACTAAAAGGGGCTTTTGCGGCACATAATACCAATGGTTTTTGTTTTTGCTGTCGCGAAGCAGGGTTGTGTTCTCGATTGTCAGGCGATTCTGGGGTAAAAGGCTTACCTGAGCCAATATTGTTTGAGTACAAAATAATAAAACCCCTGTTGCAAGCAATAAAAACCTGTGTTTAAAACGCACCGCCATCCTCCTTGATAGTTATTTTAATTAGCTGGTTCGAATGCCACTAAGATAGGAAAATCTGCGAATCGTGCTCGTGCTCGTAATCGTAATCGAAAAAGATTGCTTCGTCGTTACACTCCTCGCAATGACCAATTTGTCTGGTGGTTGAGCGTTAGTCGAAACCACCATTTGCACGTCTACCTGGTCATTTCGACTCCGCTCAATGACCATAAATATTGGTGGTTGAGCGATAGTCGAAACCACCTTTTCTACGTCACCTGGTCCCTTCGACACTTCGACTTCGCTCAGTGCATCACTCCGCTCAGGGACCAGAAGATTTCGACACTTCGGCTTCGCTCAGCGCGAGCTCCGCTCAATGACCGCAAACTTTGACGGGCGGGCACGAGGCCCGCCCGCTATTTACGTCGTTTCAGCCTGGTTTACCAGTTTGGATCCCAGGCTTCATCGCCGGGATCTATATAGAGCGAGCCCCATCCTTCTTCACTGCGGAGAGCTTTGCCGTTGTATTCCCATTCAATTCTGCTTTTACCGTCTACACGGT
>JBNJGH010000174.1:0-6284 GCA_051747585.1 Candidatus Rifleibacteriota bacterium | reverse complement strand
GTTGTTGCTCAAGGAGCATTAAAAGATGCCGGCTACGGTAAAAGCCGTGATTTTAATCGTGACAATGTCAGTGTAGTTCTAGGTTTAACCGGCACTCTAGAGCTGGTTGTGCCTCTGGGTGCAAGACTTGGGCATCCCATCTGGCGTAAAGCCATGCTTCATGCAGGTATTCCTGAAAATATAACCAGTGAAGTAATTGATAATATTGGTAAATCTTATGTTTCCTGGCAGGAAAATTCTTTCCCCGGTCTTCTGGGAAATGTTGCTGCCGGCAGGATTGCCAACCGCCTCGACCTGGGTGGAACCAACTGCGTTGTTGATGCTGCCTGCGGTAGTGCCCTGAGCGCATTAAATCTCGCAGCCATGGAGCTGTGGGCAGGAAAGTCAGATATGGCTATAACCGGCGGCGTCGACACATTTAACGATATTTTTATGTATATGTGTTTCTGCAAAACTCCCGCCCTTTCTCCCACAGGAAACGCCAGACCATTCAGCGAAGATAACGATGGAACAATTCTGGGTGAAGGCATTGGTATGTTTGTAATCAAACGCCTTTCAGATGCCGAAAAAGACGGCGACAAGATATATGCGCTTATTAACTCTGTTGCTTCTTCGAGCGATGGCAAAGGCAAGGCTATTTATGCTCCGAGCGCAAAGGGACAGGTTAAAGTTCTTAGAAGAGCTTATGAGCAGGCAGGAATTGAACCCACAGACATTTCTTTGCTCGAAGCTCATGGAACCGGAACTGGTGCCGGCGATGAAGTAGAAATAAATGCCCTTACCGAAGTTTATGGAAAATCAGAAACCTCAAAACCATGGTGTGCCATTGGTTCGGTTAAGTCTCAAATCGGACATACCAAGGCAGCTGCAGGTTCAGCCGGCATTTTAAAAGCGGCCATGGCTCTTCATCATAAGGTTATTCCTCCGACCATAAAAGTCAGCAAGCCCGCAAAACCATTAAGAGAAAAAAACATGCCTTTTTATCTGCCCGATAGAATACGCCCATGGGTAGACGAAAAAGGAACAGGACGTTATGCAGCAATTAGTTCTCTGGGTTTTGGTGGAAGCAATTACCATGTTGTTCTTTCCGAATACACCCCTGAAAAACGCGATTATGACTGGAAGCCCGGCATTGAACTCGCCGCTTTATCCGGAAAAACAATCGATGACTTGAAACAAAAGCTTAATAAAGTTCAAAATATAACTTCAATTGAAGAAAAAAGAACCTGGGCTGCACAGAGCAGAAACGATTTTTCTGTCTCAGATAATTTAAGACTTTGTTTTGCTTTTACAGCTGCTGGAGATGAGCTTAAAAAGATCGCATCAGATGTTTTAAAACGTTTTGATAATGATGACGAAATCAAAAGTTTCGATCTGCCAAACGGGATTTATTTTGCAAATGAAAAGAAAGACGGCCCCATTGGTGTTATTTTCCCGGGCCAGGGTTCTCAATATCCACACATGGGACTTGAAGTAAACTGCATGTCGCCTGAATCCTTTAAGGTTCTCCAGGCATCAGATCAGAAGCTCGGAGCCCTGGACAGCGAAGGCAACAGATTAATTGATTATCTTTATCCTCGACCAACCTACGATTCAGAGCTTGATGCTCAAAATGACGAAAAGCTAAGAGCAACCGAAATTGCTCAGCCTGCCATAGGCTCAGTTTCTATAGGGCAATATCGTCTTCTTGAAAAACTTGGTCTCGAAGCAGAGGCTTTTGCCGGTCATTCCTACGGTGAATTAACCAGCCTTTGTGCTGCCGGCGCTTTTGATGAAGCGGCTCTTGCTGAAATTTCCCGAAAAAGAGGGGAATTAATGGCCGGCGGCGAAGGTGATCGTGGCGGAATGATAGCTATAGCAGCCCCAAGAGATAAAGTCGAACAAATTGTTAAAGATTCATCTCTTGATCTGGTGGTAGCTAATCATAATTCACCCAAACAGGTTGTTTTATCAGGCAAAACCGAAGAAATTCAACGAGCTGAAACTGTATTCAAAGAAAATAAAATAAGAGGAACAGTTTTAAAGGTGGCAGGAGCTTTTCACAGCTCTTACGTCGCCGATGCCGGAAAACCTTATCAACAGTTTCTAAAAAATATAAAATTCGCAAAACCGGTTAAAAATGTTTATGCAAACTCGACAGCCCTGCCCTATCCGCAAAAAGCAAATGAAATTAAAGACATTCTCGGCAACCAGATAGCGAACCCGGTCAGGTTTGTCGAACTTATAGAAAAAATGTATGCAGATGGCATAAGAACCTTTGTTGAAGTTGGACCCGGTGGAAAAATGATCAATCTGATCAAATCAATTCTGGCAGGCAAAGATTTTACCGTTATAGCAACAGATTCTTCTGCAGGTAAAAGATCCGGCTTTACCGATATTGCCCGCGTGATTGCCCAGCTAACCGCAATGGGCTACAAACTTGACCTGGCCTTCTGGCAAGATACCGATAACTGGCTTAAATTACAGGCTGAAAAGCCAAAAGCAAGACTGACCTTTCCGGTATGTGGCGCAAATTATAAATCCCCTGCTCTGCTTAAAAATAGAGAAGAATTAGCCAAACCGCCAGTTAAACCAGCTTTAAAATTGAACGGCGAAACTGCTGAAAAACCGGCAACAACTGACAATAACAGCTTTGTTAACAAAAATATTAATCCCAGACCAGAAATAAAGAATCAGACAGGTGAAATTCAGATGAAGAAAAATAATTATGTAAACCCCAGCAATCAAAACCTGAAATTTGCCCGGGAATCATTGAATGCGTTGCAAAAATTACAACAACAAACAGCTGATTTGCATAAAAAGTTTCTCGAAGGACAGGAACAGGCACAAAATACTATTCTTGCTTTGATCAGCAATTCTGTTCCCAATACGCAAGCCGGAAAACAAGTTGGTATTAGTCAAAACGTTGAGCAATCTTACAATAATGCCCCTGCTGCAACCGAAACTAATTACCCGGCCCCTTCTGCCCCTGCACAAGCTCCGATTGCACCTGAGCCTGAAACCATGGCAAAAACACCCCAAACGCCAGCTCAGCCAAAACCTCAAGCCGCTGTAGAAAGTTCAAAAATTAGCGAAACTCTTCTTGCCATAGTCAGCGAAAAAACCGGTTACCCGGCTGATATGCTCAATCTTGAGATGGATATGGAAGCTGATCTGGGTATAGACTCAATTAAAAGAGTCGAAATTATGTCAGCAATCCAGGAAAAGCTTCCTGATGCGCCCGTGGTTCAGCCAGACCAACTGGGCAAACTTAGAACTTTGAGCCAGATTATCGAGCATCTAAACCAGGCTTCTCCTTCAAGCCCATCAACAGCTGGAGAAAGCCCTGCTCAGAGCACTTCTTCTGATGAACTTACTCCTGTTTTAATGGAAATAGTCAGTGAAAAAACCGGCTACCCCGCCGATATGCTCAATCCTGAAATGGATATGGAAGCCGATCTGGGTATAGACTCAATTAAAAGAGTCGAAATTATGTCGGCAATCCAGGAAAAGCTTCCTGATGCGCCCGTAGTTCAGCCCGATCAACTTGGCAAACTCAGAACTTTAAATCAGATTATCGAACATCTCAGCCAGGCTTCAACCTCGGGGGCAACAGCAACTGAAGAAAGCCCTGCCCAGAGCACTTCTTCTGATGAGCTTACCCCTGTTTTAATGGAAATAGTAGGCGAAAAAACCGGCTATCCCGCCGATATGCTCAATCCTGAAATGGACATGGAAGCCGACCTGGGTATAGACTCAATTAAAAGAGTCGAAATTATGTCGGCTCTCCAGGAAAAATTACCCAATGCACCTGTTGTTCAGCCTGATCAACTTGGTAAGCTTAGAACCCTGAATCAAATTATAGAGTTCATTTCTCCGGCTGCTTCGAAGACTACAGAATCAAATAATTCCACAACAACTTCCCCAACTACCCCGAATAATTCAGCAAAAATTGAAGACACTCTAATAGAGGTTATTGCCGAGAAAACCGGTTACCCGGCTGACATGCTCAATCCTGAAATGGATATGGAGGCTGATCTGGGTATCGACTCGATCAAAAGAGTCGAAATTATGTCGGCAATGCAGGAAAAAAATCCTGAAACGCCAGTTGTCCAACCTTCAGATCTGGGTAAATTCCATACAATCGGTCAAATAATCGATTTTTTAACCACCCCCCAGGAAAATAATGCACAAACCAGAGAGCCTGCTCTTGAACAAACTCAAGAACCCCAACTCGAAAAAAAATCCGCGCCTGATAGCGAAGATTTTTCGTTAAAAAGAACCGTCTTAAAAACCGTCGAGCTATCAAATGAGCCTGAAGGCGAAGTTATAGTAAACAAAAACGATCAGGTTCTTGTTACTATTGATGGCGCAGGTTTTTCTGATTCTGTTGCAGCAGAATTAGAGAAATTTGGTTGCAAAGTAGAATTAAAAACCTTTGCTGAAATTCAAAACAGTGATTTCTCTAAAGATACCAGGGGCATCATTGTGCTTGCCCCCGCCCCCAAACGCGGTAACAAAGGCTACTGGCCCGAGAATTCAGTTGAATATATTAAAGATGCTTTTATGGCGGTTCAAAAAGTTGGTTCAGTTATAAAAGAACATAAAGGTTTTATTGCAACTGTTTCCAGACTCGATGGTGCTTTTGCTCTCAATAACCCGACCAAAACTATCGATCCAATACAGGGAGCACTTGCCGGACTTACCAAGACGATCAGGTATGAATGGCCTGAAGTTGTAAGCCGGGCAATCGATCTGGATTACCGTTTTAAAGATAAAGAGGCTGCAGCGCAAAAGCTGGTAAAAGAAATTACTCATCAAGGCCCAACTGAGACAGGTTTAACCAGAAGCAGCCGTTTTACCTTAAAAGAAGAAAATATCGACCTTAAAGAAAACCCCGAAGCAAAAACTTTTTTAAACAAAGATGATGTTGTAGTTATTACTGGTGGGGCAAGAGGTGTAACGGCAGCTACCGCCATAGAAATGGCCGGAAAATATAAATGTGCTTTTGCCCTGCTGGGTCGAAGCAGACTTGAAGAAAACGAACCTTCCTGGCTAACAGACCTTACCGGTGAAGCTGCAATAAAAAAAGCAATAATTGAAAATTCGGATACTAAGCTTACTCCGGTTCAGGTTGAGTCTCGTTTCAAAGCGGTTAAATCCAGCCGGGAAATTCGAAACAATCTAAGAAAAATTGAAGCAGAAGGTGCCAGAGCAAAATACTATTCTGCTGACATTCGTGATGAAAAGGCGATTAATACCGTTCTACCCGTTATTCAGAAAGATCTTGGCCAAATTACAGGTATAATTCATGGTGCCGGTGTTTTAAGAGATAAAAAAATAGAAGATAAAACACGCGATCAACTAAATGATGTAATCGACACCAAGGTTAAAGGACTGCACAATCTTTTAACGAATCTTTCTTCGAACAACCTTAAAACTGTCATTTTATTTTCTTCTTTCTCCGGTCGCTATGGTCGAGCCGGTCAGGTTGATTATGCCATGGCTAACGAAGCTTTGAATAAAATAGCAGCCAAACTCAGGGTTATTCACTCTGAATCCAAAATAATAGCTTTTAACTGGGGCCCATGGGATGGAGGAATGGTTACCCCATCTCTTAGAAATGTTTTCCTTGCAGAAGGTATTGGGCTTATTCCTCTACAAAGAGGCGGGTTTCAGCCTGTAATCGAACTGAGCCATCCTGAGCTGTTCGACTGCGAAATTGGTATTGTTGGCCAAATTAAGCAAAAAAATACCAGTGATTTAAAAGGAGAAACCCTCGGAAAAAAGTGGCAAAAGGCATTTGATTATGAGCTCAAGCTCGACTCGAATGCCTGGCTTAAAGACCATGTGATAAATGGAGAAGCTGTTTTGCCCATGGCAGTTGCAGGCGAAATGCTGGCTCACGTAGCAGTTATGCAATACCCGGGTTTGAGCTTCTCCGGTTACAATAACCTCCAGATATTAAAAGGAATAGTTCTCGAAACCGGTAAAAAGAAAATTGAATTCTACTTTTCAGAGCCGGTTAAAGAGAATGATAAATACCTGGTTCAAACAGAAATCAGCTCAAGTTACAAAGGTCATCGAATTACCAATGTAAAAGCTGAGATCATTCTTGTCGAAAATTTCCATGAAACCAAATCGGTTGAGCCGATTGATTGCGACTATCATCTGGTTTATCCTGATTCTATTCGTGAATCATATGCTACCGATCTGTTTCATGGTGAGTTCTTTCAGGCCCTCGAAGAAATTTACGGCTGGTCAGAAAAAGGTATAGCTGCAAGGTGTAAAGCGGCCCTTCCACC
>JBNJGH010000173.1:0-6350 GCA_051747585.1 Candidatus Rifleibacteriota bacterium | reverse complement strand
TTAATCGCGTCTCCACAAGGGAGATCAATCCACAAATCCAATTAAAAAGACCTTTTTAATTACTTGGATGTGTTTCATCGGATATTATTTTCAAAGATCTGGTTTTTCAACCGCCCTCGCTTGAGGGTGAAACTGATATTACCAATCATTATTGTCAAAGTCAACAATTTTATAGATTTTTTTTATTTTATTTTTATTTCTCGCTAAATTCGCCACTAATTCAACCAACAAAGCTACTGTTTTAGATAATTTCCCATTCCTTTTACGGCTATTCTCGGTCAATTATTACTAGCTGGTTACAAAAAGTTCTGGTTTTATTTCTTTCTGTCAAATATAGAATTTAAACCACTGAGGCCACCGAGGGCTCAGAGTTGATTTTTTAATTTTTTTCAGCCAGGATTTGTCCTGTGGACAAATAGCCGGCGGTTTCACCGCCCAGCTTTTCCTTCTTCAGCAAGACTTCAGAAAAGCACCCGTGTTTTTCTGAAGTCTTGCTGAAGAAGGAAACAATGGCTGAAAAAGATTCTCTGTGTTCTCTGTGCGCTCTGTGGTTATTTTCTTTGTGGCTTTGAGACTTGGTTTGAGGAATATTCTTTTCGAAAACCAACTGATAGACGCTTACCGAGAATTGCTGTTTGCTTTATGTTTATTTGACTCATCGAGAAATTTTATTATAATGATAGTTGGAACTATTTAACTGCCGGACATACGGGCCGGCGATAATAAAGGGTTTAAACTGTCGGACATAATGGCCGTCTGAAAACGATCAAACGTAAAGGAGCCGTTTTTTTATGTCTACTTTTTCATGTTTCAAATCCCCTGAACCTGTTTCAACCGATATGCTGGTCTCATTTTTTGATATGACCGGTTTCGCCAGATCCATTTCAAGCTCGCAATTATCTGAAACGGATCTGTATGCTCTACTCGCCTCATACTATGAATTCATTGGCGATATAATCGAACCAGCCGGTGGAATGGTCTTAAAATTCATGGGCGACGCGGCGCTGGTTGTCTTTCCGGCAGAAAAAATCGAAGCAGGGGTCATGGCTCTGGCCAGAGTTAAAGAAGAAGGTGATCTCTGGCTAAATAAGCACGGTCTTGCCTGCAAAAACATTGTTAAAGTTCATTATGGTACTGTTGCTGCAGGGCTTCTTGGCACAAAATCCAATAAAAGGCCTGATATTCTGGGACAAACTGTAAATACTACAGCTCTTATGGAATCTAGAGGATTTGCTGTCAGCCCTCAGGTTTTCCGTAAATTATCCAAGGATGCCAGGACTCTTTTTAAGAAGCATACTCCCCCAATTACTTACATACCTGTTAACCAGAAGCATCGTTTTTAAGCCAATTCAATCCGCTCCAGTTTTTACTTAATTAGGATTTGCATAATTAAGTAAAACTTATAAGTTTAGACATAGACAGATAAAAATAAGGAGGATTCCAAATGGAATATGTAAAATTACCGAGCACTGATTTTAATCTTTCAAGAGTATCGCTTGGCACTTGGGCTATCGGCGGTTGGATGTGGGGAGGCACAGACGAACAAGCCTCTATTAAAACAATCCATTCAGCCCTGGATCGAGGAATTAATCTTATCGATACCGCTCCTGTTTACGGCTTTGGCCGATCAGAAGAAATTACAGGTAAAGCAATCAAAGAATACGGAAAGCGGGAAAATATTTATATTTCTACAAAAGCGGGTCTTGAGTGGAACAACGACAATGTTTTTCGCAATTCAACTCGCGCCAGGATCTTTAAAGAAATTGAAGATTCTCTAAAAAGACTTCAAACAGACTATATAGATATTTATTATATTCACTGGCCTGATCCTCTAGTAGACTTTGAAGAAACAGCAATGGCCATGAAAGAACTTCTCAACCAGGGTAAAATCAGAGCTATAGGCGTCAGCAATTACAATCCTCAGCAGATGCTGGCTTTTGAAAAAACCACCCCGATTCATTTCTGTCAGCCACCTTACAATATTTTTGAACGAGGTATTGAAAACGATATTAAACCTTACTGTGAAGAAAAAGGTATCAAGCTCATGACTTATGGAGCACTTTGCAGAGGTCTTCTTTCTGGAAAAATGACCAAAGACAGGGAATTTAAAGGAGACGATCTTCGAAAAATCGATCCTAAGTTTCAGGGCGAACGGTTTGAACAATATCTTGCCGCGACTGAAAAACTCAAGAACCTTGCTTCTGATTTCAACAAAAGCCTGTTAGCCTTTTCGGTTAGATGGATTTTAGATCAAGGTGTCGACATTGCGCTCTGGGGCGGCAGAAAACCTGAGCACATGCAGCCAACCGATGAAATATGGGGCTGGCAAATAGATGAAAAAACAAAATCTAAAGTAAATGAAATACTCCAGCAAACCATTTCTAATCCGGTTGGCCCTGAATTCATGGCTCCGCCTTCAAGGGAAAAAGTTGCTCAGGCAACTTCCAGCAATCAAGCTTAAACTGATTATTTGATTTGTATACCGGGGCAAGATATACTTCTGCCCCGGTTTTTATTGCGAAAGTTGACCAAAACAGAATTACTGCATTTTTCTAATTCTTACTTCGATATTTTCATGGTCTTTGAGAAGTTTTACCAACTCGTCGGTATCGGTTTGTCCAAAATGATAAGGATATAAAACCCCGGGCTTCATAGCTTTCGCCAGATCGGCTACCATTTCTGGAGTCATTGTATAAGGCAGATTCATTGGCAGAAAAGCAATATCAATATTTTTCAGGGCCTTCAATTCCGGGATATTTTCGGTATCGCCCCCAATTAATATTCGTTTGCCGAGTATTGTTAAAAGATAAGCATTTCCTCGGCCTTTGGGATGGTAGTGTTCCCCATTTTCGCGTTTATGGACAATATTGTAAGCAGGAAGTGCTTTTATTTGTATTCCCATGGCTTCAACAAAGTCCCCGTTTTGCAGAATCTTGCCACCAGCAAGCTCATCATTGCAGTGTCTGGTATAAAATATCTGAGTATATTTCTTTCTGATTTGGGAAACGGCAACGGGATCCAGGTGATCGCGATGCTCATGAGTGATTAGAATCAGGTCGGCTTTTGGTAAAGCACTGTAATCAGCCAATTTGCTCCAGGGATCAATATGAATAACCTTCTCGTCATATTCAATAAAAAGAGTTCCATGCCCCACAAAAGTTAAGGTTATATCGCCTTTTGGTAAGGGTATTACATCCGACTCAAATTTATTTTCGGCACTCAATGTGAAGCAACCCAACATTACAAATAATATGGAAGCAAAAAAGTAAATTCTCATAATTCCTCCAAATTGTTTTAATTCCATTCTACTCTTAGATTTTTGCAAATTTCGGAACTAATTTAAAATGTCCTCTTATAAAGAAATTCGTTAAAAAAACAAACCTTGCAAGCAATTTTGACTTTAATAATTAGATATGGTTAGTAAAAAAGTGGCAATTTAACTTTACATTATGCTGAGTGAAAATTAGAATTAAAGCTGTATTAGATAAAAAAAGCATTTTAATAGCATTGAATAATAAGAAACTGTGAGGGGAAGATGGTGACGTCAGAATCAAACGAACCTGCTAATCCGAAACTGATTTTTCTGGCCAGGCTATTTGGCAAGCTTACAGCTGCTATGGGCTTTATCGCACTAATAGGCTGGGGTATTGGCGCACATTATCTGTCCTCTTTTAAAGTAAACTGGATACCGATGGCTCCAAGCACGGCAGTTTTTTTTATTCTCCTGGGTGCCATAGCAAACCTGTTATCTCCAGCCAACAAACAAAAATACTACCTATTTTCATTTTTATTATCAACGTTTTTATGTCTTTGTAGCGTTGCTTTAAGCATCACTTCACTTAAAGGCATTTATCTTGAAATAGAACACCTGGTCTTTAATATTTCAGGAAATATCCGAGGTGCTCCGCTGGGACACATTTCTCCCGCAACAGCTATTGGAATTGCACTTGCTTCCTTTTCCCTGCTTATCCATTCTATTTATAAAATTAAACAAAAGCCTGCGGGCCTTTATTCGATTATCCCAACAATTCTAATGCTGCTATTGGGTGGTCTGCTTTCCATGGCCTATGTTTTTGGTGGCCCACTTCTTTATGACACACCATTTATTCCACCGGCCTTTTCAACCTCTATTGCTTTAATATTACTTGCCTTCACAATTCTTTTTCTTTCTATATCAGAGCAAAAAAACTTTATTCAGCCTACCCATTCCACTAAGCTTCTTTTGGTAGCCCTGGCTTTCTTAGCAATTGGAATTATAGTTACCGGATATTTTTATTTTTACAACTATCAGAATCGCTTTGATAAAAAAATTGAGGAAGTTTTTCACATAATTGCTGAGCAAAAATTACATCAGCTTGAAAATTGGCGAGAAGAAAGAATCGCTGATGCTTCAATGTTTTACGAAAACCAAAACTTTTCTTATCTAGTTGAGGATTTTCAAAATAATCCCGAGCATAAAAATAGTAAAGAAAGATTAAGGAAATGGCTTGATAAAATCAATCTTGATCCCAATTTCCGGAACTCATGCTTTATTAGTGCTCAAAACGATCAAAGAGTTTTTTTTGATCGGCAGAACTTTGCTACACTTTATCCCGAGCTTATAAAAGAGGCTTTGAGCACTCTGAAAAACGGGAAGGTCAAAATTCTGGATTTTGTTCTGGATATAAACAACGAAAAAGCATTGCTGGGTATTTCTGTGCCAATTTCTGCTCCTTCAGATTCATCAATTCCTCTTGGAATTTTGCTGATTTTTATTGACCCTGAATTTGATCTCTACCCCATGCTTAAAACCTGGCCAACACTTGACGATAGCGCCGAAACGCTACTATTTCGTAAAAAAGGCGAAAAACTGATACTTTTAAGCGAGGCAAAAAACACTCAAATTGCTCCGCTAAAATATAGTATAACCTTGACCAGAGATATGGAAAAATATCTGGACAATGCCAACAAGGCTTTTAGTGCTTTCCAAACTAAAAATGCTGCGGGCAAAGCCATTACAGCTTTTGTTAAGAAGGTACCAGATTCAAATTGGTTTCTGACTACCCTTATTGAATCAAAGGAACTCTATAAACCAGCAAGGGAGCACCTGGGAATAGTAATTCTTCTAATCTGCCTGTTGCTGCTCACTGCAAGCTTTGCCGTATGGAGCCTATGGCAGCAGCAAAAGCAAAATTTTTATAGAAGACAAAATGAAGTGGCCAGCGCTTTAATTGAATCAGAAGGCAATCTTCGCACAATTTTTGAGAGTATGCGAGACGGAATACTGGTAGCTGAGGCCGAGTCCAAAAAATTTGTTGCTGCCAACACCTCAATTTCTTCTATGCTTGGCTATTCAATCGATGAGCTTCTTACCATGTCAGTATATGACATCCATCCACCCGAAAGTTTAGATCGCGCTCTTTTTCTTTTTGGAAAAGCTTTAAACGGTAAAATAGAAGTGGCAAGAAAAGTTCCTGTAATACGTAAAGATGGCAGCATTTTTCTCGTAGATGTAAATGCAAATCCAACTACAATGAACAATATCCCTTGTGCTCTTGGGGTTTTTAGAGATATTACGGAACAAAATCTAGCAGAGCAACGCATAATACACCTTAACGCAGCGCTAAACGGTATAAGACAGGTTAACCAATTGATCACCAGAGAAACAAATCCGGATATTCTAATAAAACAGGCCTGCAAATTACTGGTTGAAGCGCGAGGCTTTCATACTGTGATTATTGGCCTTACCTCTCCCGATGGCGAGGAAATCGTGAATTTAGCCGGTTCAGGAAGTGTTTTTTTGCCTTTTAAGCAACAACTTGAACAGGACAAAATGCCCGATTATGTGAAAAAGGCTATCAAAACAAAGCATTGTGTAACAATCAACAAGCAAAATAACGATCATATTATGGCTCTGGCTTTAGCGCAAAGTGATTGCCTGTATGGTTTTATTGTAGTTTTCATTAAAAATATAGCAATTGATACAGAAGAAGAATCCAGTCTGCTTGAAGAAGCCGCCAATGATATAGCTTTTGCGCTACATTCAATAAAAGTCAAATTCCAGTATAAAGAATCTGTAAACGCCCTTGCTTTAACAGAAGAACAACTTCGACAATCACAAAAATTGGAGGCTATAGGTCAACTGGCAGGAGGAATTGCCCACGACTTTAATAATCTTTTAATGGTGCAGATAGGTTACTGTGAACTTTTAAAAAGTTCATTAAGCAATCCTGACCAGATCCATGACATTGAACTGGTGCATGAATGCGCAAAAAAGGCGGCAAGCTTAACACGTCAATTGCTCGCTTTCAGTCGCAAGCAAACTCTACAACCTGAAATAATATTGCTAAACAATCTGGTGAAAAATTTAA
>JBNJGH010000172.1:0-6390 GCA_051747585.1 Candidatus Rifleibacteriota bacterium | reverse complement strand
TTCGAGTTCAATGATTGCAGCCCTTTTAAGCTCGAGCATGGCGAGCTGGGCAGGATTCAAGTCAATCGAAATAAGCTTTTTGGGGTCTTCAAGAAGCAAACATAAAGAATTACAGCCACCCGATGTAATCGATAGAATATTCTGGCCCGGTTCACATTTGAGCGAAAGTCTATTGAGTTCGGGGTCTTCCCATACATTACTGTAGACAATAGCAGGTTTCATTTATAGCCTCCTGAAAATCAGCTTTTTTCTTCAGAGTCATCAGAAGCAGGATTTTCTGAATCTGAAGTATTTTGATCTTGTTCTTCCGGCTTGTCATTTTCCGGTGAAGCAAAATCTGAAGCAAGAAAACGGCGCAGCAAACATATCTGAGCCGGCAATATGGTTAACTCACTTAAAAGAGCATTCAAGATCGTCAAAGAAAGCAAAACTCCAAAAAAGACAATAGACTTGATGCTTGCAAAAACCATGAAAAGAAAGCCTAAAGAATAGATCAGAGAAGTAGAAAAAACTGCTGGCCCTGATTCCTTTAAAGCGTCAACTATTGCCTCAACAGGCGTCATTTTTGAACGACCTGGTTCGTAAAATAGAAACAATTCATGAATAGTGTCATCAACAACAATACCCAGAGCTATTGCCGCAATAGTTACGGTTGCAATATCGAGTTTTATGCCGGTCAAACCCATGATTCCCATGGTAAAAATAACCGGAAAAAGATTTGGGATTATAACAAGAATAAGCGCTTTTAATCTTCTAAATAAGATGGTGATTGCTCCGAAAACAAACAAAAAGGCAAGAGCGAAACTCGAAACCTGACTCCAGGTTACATAGCTTATTATTCTTGAATATAGCGGGACATAACCACCAAAACGTATTTCTACGCCGGCATTTTTGAAATTTTCTTTTAAAACCTGTCTGACTTTCTGTTCGTATTCTCTAAGGCGTGCGGCACTGACCATAGGGACCCTGACAGTTAGACGGGCCTCAGTATATTTGGGATAATCGACCATTGTCTCGATATCACCGTCAGGATCTGATTCGTATTGCATCAACAACTGACTGGCAGCAAAGTCTGAAGCCGGAACCTTGTAAGTAGCCATTGTTCCATCGCTCCAGACCTGGTTAAGTTTTTTAAGCACATCGAGAATTGAGGCGGCTTTTTCTACTCCGGGTAATGCTTCCAGGTCTTCATGGGTTTCATCGAGCCGATTTAAAAACTCGACCTTTTTCACCCCGTCGCGCTCACCGGTCATAAGCCTTATTTCGAGAGGCAGGTAGTTGCCATAAATTGATTCGACTTTATCACTGTCTTTTCGCACTTCATTCGTTTCATGAAAAAATCCCATCGAATAAGTATCAACATTCAACTTACTGATTCCAAAAATTGCAACAGCAATTAAAACGATATAAACAGCGATAATCGGCTTGTAGTAATTTGGCATTCGCTCCATCCACCAGTTTACAACTCCGGCAAAAGGGCGGCGAACTTTAAGCCCCTCGTCAGGATCAATAAAGCCAAGAATAAAAACAGCCACTATCATCGAAATTACATATTCGGCCATACAAGCGAAGCCGGCAAATAAACCGAAAACCCGCAAAACTGCGAGCGAGCTGGAGGTAAGAGCTAAAAAACCACAGGTATTGGTTAAAGAAGTAAACAAACAGGGCGACAATACCTCGTTAAACACATAGACAAGCCCTTTTTCTCTATTTTCCCTTATTTTTGACGAGTTATAGCAGAAGTTATTATATACGTAGGCTACATCTGAAACCGACAAGATCATCATTAAAGTCGGTAAAACCACGGTAACCATATTAAGGTTCTGACCTGCCAGACCATAAGCCCCTAAAAAGCCCATTCCGCTGAAAAACATGGCTCCGACCACCATAAAGAGAAACAGCCATGAACGATACAATACAAAAACCAGCAAAGCGATAACAACATAAGCTACTGTATTAAATATGGCACCATCGCGGACACTGAGCCGGTTAAGCTCATCGTACATTACTCCCATTCCGGCAAGGCGATACTCAAGACCTCGTAATTTATCTTTCATTGCCTGAATTATTTCGGGTCTGCGAACATCCATATCCTTTGTATTAACCGGTTCGGCAATAATAATCGCCCAGGTAGAGCTGGCATTTTGGAGAATCTTACGTTTGAACGGGTCATTCATAAAGCGGCTTTTTATCTCTGCCGCTTCCTGCTCATTCTCGACGGGTTTCTGCATCAGGTCTTCAATAATCAAAGTTTCGTCATCAAGACCAATATAAGGGGTTAAACCGACACTGATCACCCGGGCAAAGTTACGCTCATCTGCTTCAATTTCTTTTGAAGCCTTGTAAATGGCATTTAATTTAGCGGGCGAAAAAATGCCATTATGCCGGCAATCAATCATGGCAAGAATTACTTCATCGTTGCCATATTTCTCTTTAAATTCACGATAAGCGGTTAAAGCCGGGTCATCTTCGAGAAACCATAATTCGAGGCTGTTATCGATATTTATAGTTCTGGCAAACCAAAGCCCGGCAATAATTACGATTGCCATCACTGCAAACAACAGCTTGCGCCTTCTTACCAGAAGGCTTGCTGCAGCCCGGAAATAACTGTCGGCAAATCTTTTATTTTTCATTTTATTGTTCTGAAGCTCTTGAAATAACCTTTACAATACCGGTTGTGCCATCTAGTTCAACCACGTCTCCGGTTTTAACTTTTTTTGTAACACCAGTAGCACCAACGACTGCAGGTAAACCAAGCTCTCGGGCTACAATGACAGAATGCGATAGCATGCTGCCACGCTCTATAAGCAGAGCGGAAGCGGTAGCAAAAAGCGGGACCCAACCCGGATCTGTACGGGCTGCAACCAGAATTTCGCCATTGAGAGACATATCGTCAGATGGGTCGAGGATAACCTTAACCTTACCGGTAATCTTACCCGAGCAACCACCTATGCCCCGTATAATATCAGGATCGTCGTCTGCATCATCGGCAAGCATACCTCTGGTTAAATCATTGCAATAGGTAATACCAGTTGTTTCGATTCTATCAGGTAGTTCGTCCATTTTGCGGTATTCTTCGAATTCGGCTTTGCGTAATGCGGCCAGTTCTCTAAGTTTTTGGCTACGGGCAGTGCCAACCACATATTCAAGCGTTTCTTCCATGGTCAGATAAAATATATCATCTACGTTATCAAGAACCTTGCGTTCGACAAATCTACGGCCAAAGCCCTTAAATATACGACTTACAAGACCATACATTCTGGTTCGGGCAAACCTCTGATATTCACGCACCGCCATCGCCTTTTTAGCCCATCTGGCGACAAACATCAGCACATCGATTTTTTTAAGTTTCCAGATTAAAGGCTGGTCGCCAAGCAGTTCTCTGACTTTTTTTTCGGCAGCTTCGCGAATCTGACGTTCTTTATCGCCACTTGCTTCACCTTCAGGCATTGGTGCTGCAGAATAATTTTTGAGCATTGAGAACAAGAACTCAGGCCGTTCATTCATTGATGGCTCTTCAAGCTTTAGTTCACACATGGCTCTGTAACCATATTTGTCCAGATACTCGGCAATTTTTTCGCCAAGTTTCACATAGTTAGCGGGCTTACTATCTGCAGGAACCGGAATAAAGATATCTTTAAGTTTCTCTGCACTTTCATTGGCAAAAAGCTCTTTCAGCTCAGAATCTTCTGCAACGAAGCGTGCCATTTTTTGAATATGGCGCATTGGCAAGGTGCTTTCGACGTCGCCCTGGCCGGCAAGCAGATCATTTTTCAATGCCGCGTTTTCATTCAGGTCCCATTTTTTCATAAGCATATCGAGAACACCGTAAAAGATCATTGCCATGAAATCGTTGATAATAGGAGCTTTCCAGTTAGAAAGAACCGTGTTATCGAGCTCATTGAAAATATCTACCAGCTTATGAGCCGGGGCAGAATTAAAATCGAAATCTTTGTATTTATTGTACTGGCGCTGATACACATCCATGAACTTTTTAACTTCTGTATCTGTTCGCCAGAAACGATAAAGCATATTAAGGCCAACAACTCCCAGTCTGGGTAACTCATAAAAATATTTCTGGAAAAAACCCATTGGTTTTTTATTAACGTTTTTGTCATAGCTGACTTTAACGCCCATCATGCCTTCCATAAATCGGCTGTTATAGCTATAGCCGGGCAATACAGAAATAAGTTTATACCAATTTTTGAGGTTATAATATATACGGCCATTCAAAAAACCAAGCATGTTGGCAAAAGCAAAATCGTTTTCTTTTATTTGATCTTCTGCCACCATAAGAACTTCACAGAACTGCACATAAACGCGGTGATAAGCATAAATAGCAAAAGAAAAAGTCAAGGGAGTGGTAACGCCGGAATAACTTTCGACAATATTGGAATTATCCCAGATAGTTGTATAACCGCGCTCGGAAGGAACAGGCTTGTCGATTGTCGTAACCGGCCTGGCCTGAAGAATTTTGATCTGATCATTATTGTCAATTGTCCACTCTATGTCTTGAGGAATGCCATTGTAAGAACATTCAATTTTATGACAAACTTCAGACAGTTTGCGAATTTGATGATCTGACAAGCTTGGCTGCTTTGCTTTTTCTTCACCAACTTTTTCTATGGTTGTTCCAAAATTATTTTCTTTATCAAAGCCCAGCTTTTCGATTTTATTGGCAATATTACTTTCAATAACCGGATACCCTGGCTTTTTTATTACTATAAACTGATCTGAATCGAGTGCGCCTGAAACCAACCCTTCACCTAGCCCCAGAACTGAGGTTACCAGCATCTCATCTGCATAAGCAGTTTCGGGGTTAACTGTGAAAGTTACACCTGAAGCTTTACCGTCAATCATTTCCTGAACTACTACCGCCATCGAGACTTCATCTTGAGGGATGTTTCGCATATTGCGGTAGGCAACGGCACGATCAGAATAAATCGATGCCCAGCACTCAACCACCGCCCGGCAGATTTCGTCTTCGCTTCTTCTAAAAAGGCAGGTATCAAGCATACCTGCATAAGAGAATTCTTTTGAGTCTTCGCCAAGTGCAGAAGACCTTACGGCAACAAAGTTGTCTTCGGGAAAAGTTCTGTTTCTGTGATCAAAGAGTTCTTTTTTTATTTTATCGGGAATCTTATGTTTTTTTATGCAATCTCTTACCGCTTTGGCAGTTTTAGCAATTTTAGAAGGCGAAGAGCAGTCAATCGCCTTTAGCTGCTTTTTAAATTCCTTTTTGAAAGTATTAATAAATTCATCGAAACAATTTCTGGTTAAAATTATAAAAGCAGGCACTTCAGCTCCCGCTTCGATAAGGCGAAGCAGGTTGGCTCCCTTGCCACCTACCAGAGGCAGAGTTTTTGAATCGCCGCTATTTTCATAAGATACTATATACATTGTTACATCCTCACTCAGAATCAGATTTGTTCGCTCACAGACTCATATTAACAATATTTATCGGGAAAACCGACAACTTTATTGCAACAATCATCTACCAAAACCTCGTCATCAACGATAAACAAGCAAATACACTGCAATGGCAATAGATGCAGGATAAGCAAGCAGATACAGAGTTACTGTTCCTCGATAAAGAGAAGCCATGCTTTTAGTGTTTTTAGAAGCATAAACAACTCCGGAAACAGCCACCAGCAAAGAAACTACCAAAGGCGGTGCCAGCATTGACCAACTTGTGGCAGCAGCAAATTTCATAATCGCAGACTGGTAAAAGCATAGCCAGGCTATAACTACGTTTACCAATAATAAAATAACCGCTCCCCATGGGTTGAGCCGAGCCGAATATGAGTCGACACCTTCTCGCTCCTCTTCTTTACCAAAGGTTTTGCGACCGAACTCGAAAACATTGAACACAAACCAGTTACCGAAAGCAAAGAGCAAAAAAGCCTTTGAAGCTGATGCCGAATCGGCGCCGGTAACGATTGAATTAATAAGAAGGCCGATCATGGCAGCAGAAAAGGTATGGGTAATTGCATAAAGCTCGAGTTTTGGCCGCATCCAATCACCGACAAAGAATTCCATGCGCATCATCAGTGTAAAACACAAAACCATGACGTAGGTCGTAAATATCGGCCAGCCAATAAAAGCAGCCAACAAAGCTTCTACCAAAATACAAACAAGGGTCATGGTTGAAAATTCGCCGACTGAAATCAGGCCTCGAGCCAATGGTCTGTCAGGATTATGCTCTCTGTCGAAATCATAGTCTTTAACTTCGTCAAACAATCGCATATGAAGAAAAACCAGCCATACGAGAATAAAACCCGGAATAAGACGGCTCCATTCAGGAATAGAATGTTTGGCCGGGTCGAATGCCATAATGGCGTTAGCTGCAAAAAATGCCAACAACATTGTGGTTATTCCAAAGGGCTCATG
>JBNJGH010000171.1:0-6433 GCA_051747585.1 Candidatus Rifleibacteriota bacterium | reverse complement strand
ACCTGACCTGAAAAATGATTTCAATTTTTCTTCATCTATTAGTTTTGGGATTCGCCACTGTGCATTTTCGCGGCTATTATGCTGCATTTCCACTGACCGGACTAATTTTATGGACTTTTGCAAGTCTGATTCTACTATATCGAACCATACCGGATACGGTTGACAATTATGTAAAAGAATACAGAGTGCCTTCATTCATAAAAACTCAGGCATTCTGGCAATGGTCACTCGTTATCTGGATACTGATTTTACAGGCTTTTGCCGACCCGCTTTCAATGCTTTTTCCCGGTTGGTTCGATGGTTCTGCACAGTTTTTTCCCATGCTCTTATCGGTGATAATTTATGTAATCGGCGCCAGGCTTCTATTGAAAGAAATATATCGATTGTTTAAACCGATTTTGAATGAAAACCAGACAGCAAACGACTTTTTCAGAGCAAGAATGACTATACCGATGTTGTTTTTACCACCAATGCTGTTTTGGATGCTGGTTGAAGAGCTGGCTGTCTTTAACTCCGGAATAACTGAGCTGCAGGATGTAAAACTTCTAATAGCCGCGCCGGTATTTTTTGTTTTTCTTTACCTTCTGGCACCCAGATTATTCAACTGGGCATGGAAAGCTGAGCCCATGGAGGACGTCGAACTCAAAAACGATATTACCATGCTTTGTCAGAAAGCAGAAACTCCAATCTCAGGGGTTAAAATTTGGAACACCTTCAATGAACCTGTTCCAAACGCTGCAGTGGCTGGTCTGTCACAACGTTATCGTTTTGTTTATATTACCCGCTATCTTCTTGAACTCTTCTCGCCTGCGCAGGTTAAGGGAGTAATAGCACATGAGCTGGCACATCTTCGCCTTGGCCATGTTCTAAGCTACATGCTCTACTCTCTCGATCTGGTTTTTTTATCAATAGCAATAAAACTCTCACTGGTAGTGTTTTACCCCTCACTTGCCACCGGTTCTGCGCTTCAAGAAGCTGGAGAAATTGTTATTTTTCTTTCTATCTTTGGTTTAAGTTTTACCGCTCTGGCAAGAGAATGCGAATATCAGGCCGACGCCTTTGCCGCGACCCTTACCGGCAAAGAAAATTTTGCCGGCGGCCTCGAGACACTTCAACTAAATATTATGCCGCCACCTAAAACTATTCCTGCATGGTTGCTGACACATCCACAAATTCAGGATAGAATAGACAAAGTTTATAATTGGAGTGGAAAAATAAACGATCTATTAAACAAAAGTCGAAAAATAAGAATTATGCTTGTTGCCTGTGCAGTTTTGTTTTTTGCCACTACATTACCGGCTATTCAGCCGGTGTGGCAAATTTCAAAACTGGCACAATCAATTCAGGCAGGAAACCCGGGCCGTGGCCTGCAAATATATGGTTCCCTGCCTGAATGGCTGGCAAATCATCCTCTCGTCATCCGTGAAAGTGGCAAACTGGCAATGATTGTTGGCAGCTGGGACATAGCTTTAATTCAGGCTTCCAGACTATTCTGGAACCTGAACTTCGATCCTGATTTAAAGGAACTTCATCATACGGCTTCGCCAGAAGTTACTTTTAACTTCAAGCTCATGCAGTTTGTGCTGCAATTTCTTGACCTCAGGAGAGTTCATAGCGTATCCCTGTTTAAGTAGTCTTTCAATCATGTCAAGACTGCGCTCAGTTAGTTCAGAATATTTCTGAATCTGGGCCATGACAATTTCTTCATCTTCCGGAGGAGCAATGGAAGAATTTAAAGAACGCGTTTCCGACATTTTAAAATCTCCTGTCATGCAAATAATATGGCAGTTCAGGTATCGGCAAATACTTTGTTTTGCTTTAGTACTGGTCTTAACCGGCACAACCGGCCTGATGGCGGCAGGCAGCGATAGAATTACCCGTTACGAGCTTATTAAGGTAATTTACGAAAGATTTTTCAACCGGCAAATTACCGAGATTGAGGCCATAAATACAGGCTTGCTCAATTCTTACGCCGACGAAGGCTTTCATCTTGAATGGCCCGTATCTAGAGGAATGGCCGCCCAGGCTTTTTATCGGCTTTGGCAGCAAACAGGTTCAAGCGCAAAAATGCCCAGGGCTTTTGCAGATATTGACAAATCTTCAAATCTCAAGAATGCGCTGAATGTTGTTGGCGGGGCCTTTTTGCCACAAAACAGAGGCAACTTCAATCCAAATCATGTCTTAACCCGCAAATCACTTTTTCGTTCTATAAAAGTTCTCATCGAAAAAGAAATCATAAAACAACAAGACCGCTTCAACATGAAAATCGACATTATTGAACAGCCGGTTGCAGGTACCCCCCTAAAAGCTTCTGCATCACAGCAAATAAAGTCATATGCAATAAGACCAAATTTAGGTTTTGCTGAAAAAGACACCGCTGACAGTCACCGTAAGAATTTATTTAACAAGTTCGACTTTATACAAGAGAATCTGGAAAACGAGCAGCTCGACCCTCAGGTCCTGGCGAGTATCAATGATGCTGTCAACGCGATGAGTGATGTCGAACAAATTCTTGAAAGACTCGGAGGCTCTGTTCTGGAAATGACTGCAGCCAGCCCATCCAGTGCCGAAGATGAGCAGGCCCTGCGCGAAGGTCTGGCCAAAATAGAAGGCGTCTTGAAAAGTATAGCTGACAAATTTATCCATGCCCGCCTGCAGCTTAAAACTTTAAATCCAGTTAATCCAGAAAATATTGACCGATGTGCCAAACTCGACCAGAGAATGGAGCAAACGATTTCTGAAGCCGGAATACTGCAAAAAAGAATACAAGCCAGACTGGCACAGCAGGCGAAAGGAATAGAAGAATGAAAACAAAGCTTATAGTTTTACTGCTGATCTTAACTTTTTCATCGGGCCTATGTTACGGCAAAAACCCGATAATAAAATATTTTGCCCGCTGGCTTGATGAGACCAGAGCCGAAATGGCCATTGGCAAACTAATGCTCAATTTTTTCAAAAATGAACTTGATGGTTCCGTTAAAATAACACTAAACGAAGAGCTGGCAAAAAGAGTTAAGGAAATTGCTCGACAAACCGGCAAGCCCGAGATTGAATGCGAAGTTTATCTTATTAAAAGCGATATACCAGACGAAATCGTTTTTCCGGGAAATACAATAGTTTTAACTTCAGGTTTAATAGATTCGAGCGAAAATCAGTCTCAATTAGATTTTATTCTGGCTCGTAATCTCATGCATCTTGTATTGAAGCATCCCATGAAGCTTTTAAAAAAAGAAGGTCTTTATGCCAGAATGCTCAATCAGATTAAATTGCCAAACAACAAGCGTGATATAAATAAAACCCGAACCCTTACCCGGGACTACCTGAGAAATCTGGTAAAAATGGACCATAAAAAAGCCGATCTTCAGGGAATTTTATTAATGAATTCCCCGGAAAAAGCGCGAAAAGCCGCAATAAATTTATTAAAGAAATTCACCGGCAGAATCTGGCCGGTTCTCCCTATGGACACCGGCAACCTCCCGGGCAGAATTGAAGCGCTCGAAAAATTAAAACTTCCTGAATAAATTCGCCAATGCAACCATTAAATCCAGTTGTTAATCCAAGAGAAGCTGTCTATCAAAACGACAGTTGGACCCGACGCATGGCTCTGGCCGCCATGGTCAGGTCTCCTCAGCCAACCGATCGCGAAATATTCAGCGAGTTTATTGAGCATGATGACCCAACCACATCTCTTCTTGCTTTTACCGGCTTAAAAAAACTTTTACCTTCGCCATTGCATCTAAAAGGTGCATGGGACAGCATTTTCTCAGAGTCTGTCGATTTATTGAGTAAAAGAGCCTGCAGTGGGCCGGTACAGTTGAGAGTCGCCGCATTAAAAGCCCTGGCTTTTGCTCCCGACCATCTTAATATAAGTCTTGTCGAGCCGGTATTAAAGTCTCTCGAAGATCCGGTAAGTTACGAATCGGTTTTGATCGGGCAATCGCCTGAACTTGTTCTGGTTCAAAATCCACAAAAATTTTATCTGCCCGAAGGTTTTGCTCTTTTGCTGGCCTCTCTGCCGGGGGGGCAAAATAAATTAAATCTTTTACAACGCGAACTTTATTCAAGCGATCCGGCTCGACTTTTACCGGTATTACTTGCACTTCAATACAATCCCGTTACCGGTCTGACCGACGAGATTCTTGCGCTTGCAAGATTTTCAGACCCGAGGGTCTCACTAGAAGCCGCCCGCGCGCTCACAGCCTGCGGCGGACAAAAAGTAATAATGGTTTTGCTTGCCCTGCTTAAAGAAACCACAGACCCTGCAAAGAAAGCCTGGCTTTTGCCTCTTGCAGCATCTACCGGTCGCGAAGAAGTCTGGCCCATCATTGAATCTTACGCCAAAGCAGACAACAGCATTCTTCAACTTTCATCTTTGAAAGCTGCAGAAAACTTTCCCATACCGGTTGAAGAAAAAGCGGCTCTTTATAACAAACTTATGCAAGCCGCAGACCCTTCGGTAAGTTGCAGAGCAGCAGCGTTGGCCTGGCAAACCGGCTCAATGCGGGGCCTGCATCATCTCGAACAAAGTCTTTTTACCCGCGATCGAAATTACAGGCTACAGGCGGCTTACGCCTTGACCATGATAGCGCCTGATACCGCCGCATTTATGCTTTCAAGCCGGTTTGACGTGGAAAGAAGCGGCGATGTTGTAAGACAGATGATTCTGAGTATGCGCAGAATTTTGCCACGAATAAAAAACAACTTTAAAATGCACGACATGCTTCATCCATGGTTTAAACGACTGATGAAATCGACCGACCCTTTCAAAAGAAGCCAGGGTGCAGTTTTATGTGGAATCCTGGGCAAAAGCACTCAGGATTTAATTCTTTCTACTCTAAACAAAGAACACCATCCCCATGTAACAGCCTCTTTAATAAGCGCTTTGGGCCGCATCGGCACCGACCGCCTGCTTGTTTATTCCGCATTTAATGACCATCCGGACCCGCGTATAAGAGCAAATATGATCAACTCTATGCTTGTCTGCGGCAACGATGCAATGCCCTATTTCACTGCCGCATTGAAAGACCCGGCACCAAGAGTAAGATCCTCGGCGGCCAACAATCTATTTTTACTGGGCCAGCTGGACATAGTCGCCGAGTTAAACCGTATGTTGCTTATTCCTTCGCCGGTATCGGTTCTTTCCGGCTGCTACGGGCTCGGCAAATTATTACGAATACAGCCACCCGCGCTTGATTCAGATCATCCTCTTCCCCTGGCGATCAGCCGAAAAATTAAAAGCGGGCGCAAGACTTCGCTTGAAGGTCCGGTTATGCTGGCAAGCCCGGAGCTGCCTGAAGTTTTCAAAGAAATGTCCATAGCCGGAGGAAATCTGAAAAAGCTGCTCTGGCTGCTGGAAGAAAAACACAAACGCTACCCTCAATCTCATACCATAAAAAGAATTTTAGCATCTCTCGCAACCTCAGATGGGCAATATGATAAAGCAGCCACACTTCTGGCGCAATGCCTGGCACAGCAACCCATGATTCTTGCTGATCTTCTTGATGCCTACCGCCTCGCTTTAAAGAATGGTGATCTGGATGCCGCCACTTCATACGGGAACGAAGCAAAAAAACTTTATCAGACCCTGCTCGATGGCTGTAAAGAACTGTGCAGATCTTTAAGGGGAAGCGGCGCAGAAACTATGTACGAACGCCTGCATCACCTGCAAACGCCCTCTATGAATCTTTACAATGCAATGATACAGCTGAAAGTAATAGAAAAAGATATCGAAACCGTTCTTGATCTACTGGCAGAACTGGCACTGGCACGCCCTGTTAATTCTATGGTAATTAAGCGTTTGCACGACATGCTGCCTGCCGACTATTCAGAGTTAAAAGAAGCTCTGAGCATGTACTACAATTCAATTTGCTAACTAGTGCACATCTTTTTCTGTTGAATTGTTTTTGCTGTTTTCTACCCTCTGCTGGTGTTGCTTTTTTTCTTTTCTTTGCTGCAGGGCCCGATGGTTTGACTCACCAACTACGCAGGCAACCACAAATAAAACAAATACAAAAATAAATGTAAGGTGATTATCAGATTCCAATTGCTTTTCCCCCCGGCGTTTTTTCTATTTTTCTCTATTTTTTTTATCCCGCCAACCTTCACATATTTATTATAAGATTTTTTTTCAAACCCGCCAACCCCACAAAAAAATTATTGAGTCTAAATTGCTGAACGATTTTCAGGGCAAATAAAGAATTTAAACCACTGAGGCCACCGAGGGCACAGAGTTGATTTTTTAATCTTTTTCAGCCAGGATTTGTCCTGTGGACAAATAGCCGGCGGTTTCACCGCCCGGCTTTTCCTTCCACAGCAAGCCTTCAGAAAAGCACGAGTGCTTTTCTGAAGGCTTGCTGTGGAAGGAAACAATGGCTGAAAAAGATTCTCTGTGTTCTCTGTGCGCTCTGTGGTTATTTTCTTTGTGGCTTTGTGG
>JBNJGH010000170.1:0-6519 GCA_051747585.1 Candidatus Rifleibacteriota bacterium | reverse complement strand
AAAAATCATTAAATTCAAAAATTCCAGGATGTAAGAGCCTGAATCTGACAGAATAGATTTGTAAAGACCACGAAACAATTGTCCTTCATATCCATGCATTACTTGATGTCATGCACCTGGATATTCTATTCTTAATGGTCTGAACGTATTTCATTTATGGATTTTTAGAAGGTGAGCCAAGAGTAGATTTGATAGTCATATAAAGAACAGGCTCTTTGACAACCTATAGATTACTTGAAAATTTGAAAGTGGCGTGAGTCACATAGGGTTGGTTAAAAACCATAAGATTTGAAACCTTAAAGACTTGAACACGCAACGGAACTGAAGATTTTCTGGGGCTAAACAGCCTGAGGCAATATATCATGTTTTAACAAAGCTGATATATTAAAGCCTAGATCCGGATGGGTGACTGGTGCGTATCAATAAACGCAACCGAAAAAGAAATTACAGGCGCGACTTGAAATTTAAAAAATAACTCTGTGAAAACAGCGAAATTAAATTTTGTCAAAAAACTAATGTAAATTGGCCTGGGTGAGGTATTTTTTTTTATTGATAAGTTCTTTAATGGGTGACCCCTTTTTTTGAGAGGTACCCTTTCGCAGCCCTGCGGTCTGCTGTCAGGCATATGCGTTATTCCTCTTTAAGAAAATGTAAATTCCCAACTGGACGATTATTTTCCAGCCAATAGACGCCGCTATAGACCAAGCGGCCAAAGAACTCGCTCGATCCCAAATCCGAAGCAAAAAGCTGTTTTTCTCCTCCAATGAGCCAAAGAATCTTCAAATTATTCTTTGCCATCCATTCGTTCAGTGCATCTGTTTGCATCAAGGCGTAGCTTGGTCCGTATTCTTCAACGCTGGGGTCAGTGAAAACAATATCTTTTCCCACTCTCCAGTTTCCGAACTCATTGGGCACCCTTTCCATTCCAAGTTCATTAACCAATTCTTTGGCGGGCTGGTAAATCGACAACGTTTCATCTATGGAATGATCGAAGTTTCCCCGCTCCCAGATATATTCTGATACAGGGACGATGTGTTTTGCGGGAATAAGACCATGAAGGTCAGAATCTACGTCCTGCCAATTGGATAGCTGGTCGTAAACTGGATGCCAGGGATATTCACCGAGAAATCCATCGCTAATTTTGGGAATCGAGACAGTATGGGGATCAATCAAACTTTCTTTGGAAGTCTTCCCTTTTACTTTATTAAAATCGCTTTCACTTACTATGACGGAATTTATTCTGAACCAGCAGTCAAGTCGCGGGGCCTTTTTATTTTCTTCCGATTTTCCTTGCTCCTGTGACCAAAACCCTCTTAAAACATACCATTGTTGATCTTTAGTAGATTTGTTCGCGGTCAGGAGTTGAGAAAAATCCGGTAGATTTTCCCGGTTCCATAGATAGGATTTTTGATCCTCTAACTCTTGCAATTGATCGATAGGAAAGCGGTAGGGCTGCCACCAAGTCGTCTGTTCATTGTGGAACGTTCGGTACTCGCCATTCTTTCGAAGCCAATTGGTGGGGTCAATGTCACGCTTGGCTAGTTGCCAAGGTCCATAATAAGCTCGATCTTCAAGATCACTATATCCGCGATCAATCCATTGCATATTGTCTGACAAGTGAGCAAGGAACTCATGAAGTCCTATCCATTGGTACTTCTTGCCGACGCGCTCCATTGCACTTGCATGGGGACCTTCACCGCGCCCGCGTGAACAAGAGCGCTCGAACGCTGAAAACAGGTCTTTATCCCATCCTAATTCATAGGCGCGCTTGCATACCCACCGCTGAGACCACTTGCGACTGAAGGCCGCAGGTCGATCATTATTGAGGCCGGTTAACCACCGTAAATACTCTTGCTCTCGACTATCGAGCTTTTCTCTAATTCTGTCCAAAAATGCTTCGCGTTCGTTCCTTCTTCTTCGAATGTCTTCATCAGAAGGCAGCTCGTACACCCCTTCGCCTTTTAATTGAGCCAGCAGTTCTTCAATATTGACAGCTTCACTTTTCTCCGGCCCGATAAATGCGAGAAACTCTTCTTTAAGGTCACCATCGAGAAACTCATCGGCAAATCGGACTTTTAGCTCGTACCAATTTTTAATCTTATCTTGATCGATAGGCGTTGAAGACCAGTCATGGACACACCTCATTGTGTAGTTCCCGAAATCGCCCGGAAATCCCATCAGTGACCTCTTGATATTTGAATAATCTTTATCGGCCGTTAGTTTGTCGATCTCTTCTTTAGTTGGATTGTCCAAGGGCCAGGCACTACTATATGGAGGCTTGAATGATCGAGGGTCTATTCCCTCAGGCAACAAGCCTTTCGAGAGCGCCCGTTCGAGTATGCCCCTGGCATAATCCCTGAGAAGGATGTGAGGGGTAGGCTGGCCTTCCGCGAAGAGTTTGTCGAACACAAGCTTTGCAATATCAGTAATAATTGTATCCTCTTCGATATTGCATACGGTGCCATAAATAGCGGCGTATAGCCTCTCCACAAGATATAGATCGTTAACATCACAAAATTCGGAAAACAGGCCTTCGATAATCTGGGGCCTTTCAACAAAAAGGCGCACGAGCGATTTGGTGGCGCAGTCTCTAACCCTGCGGTTCGATGTTGTCAGGAACCATATCAGAACAACCGCGCATAGGCGGATTCGCTCATCTTCGGCATCACGAATATCGCCGAAACAAGCCCATTCAATGAGTGTCCGCTCAGTCGATTCATGCCCATCCTCTTCTGAGCTATCTCCCCTCGCAATACGGATAGACCAGAAATGATCACGCTCCGCAATCTCTTTGTCTATCAGGTTTCTATGAAGAAGCCGGGCATTCCAGGGATGGTCGGCTTCGGTAGAAAGCTTAAGCAAAATATCTAACGCCGGACTCGAATATTCCGTATTACCGACATTTTTGTTCAAAATTTCGAGCGTTCTATCAGAAAATGAATCCGGTGAGCGCCAGAGAACAGTATTTTCAAATAGTTCACTGATTTGCCAAGGGGAGACTTTCGCATCACCGGGAATCAAATCAATGAGTTCGATCTTAAACTTCTCGGCAATAGCGATGAACAAGGCCTCAACTATACCGGCAACCTGATAGACGCCTCGATCTCTCAATATCTGGCCAAGAGGCTCCTCTTCATCAAATATCGTTGCGACGGTACTGCTATCATGGTCGCCGAGTATCTGCCGGGCCACAAGCACGTCACTAAACCGTTCATAGGTATAACGTATGACGGGATGACCGTTCTTACCGTCTTCGTAGGAAATATCTTCGGCAAGGACGCCTTCATGCAGAAGAAGACTGAAAAGATCATCTCCGCCCTTTTGCGGAGCGATATCAAATTCATTAATGAGCTTACGCGCATCACCGATAGAAATTCCCGAGAGATGATCGGGATAAAGCCTCGAAGAAAATTCGAGCAACGCGTTCTGCACGATTTTTTCTGCAGGGTTGTACTGCTTCCTCACTGCAATCGTATTTTCAACGCTTTCCAGGTAGAACTCGAATAACTGTGTCAGCCCACTTAGCCCCTTGGGGAACGAGCTCTGCCCCGAGCTTCTGAGAGCTTTACAACAGGTTTTCAGAAAAAGCGGATTTGAAAATTCCGGCGCAAGAATAGGTGTACTAGGCTTGGAAATCCCCTGCGCAGAGAGATACTTCTCTGCGGCACGGTGCTCAAACCCCTGAAATCCCTGATGATGAATCTGAACAAGACAATTCTCATCGACACTATCCGGCAGCATATACCTGCAATAGGTTGAACGGCAGCTAATCAGAAGCGAGATATTTTCAAACCTTGAGATATCGGACAAAAAGCCTCTTATAAAGTCCCGCCATTGATCGCGGCACGGCCCTTCATTAATGGCATCAATTACGATCAATGCCCGGCAGTTTCCGGCCTCTCCGGCAGCATCGATTGCCCCTAAAATCTGATTATTGCTAAATTGATGTAAGTCGAGATTTTGTCTTACAAAATCAAGCGGGTTTCCGCCGCCGTACTGTGCACCGAGTAAGAAAATAGTTGGCAGAGTCTCATCAGCCCTCTGAAGCGCCAGATCACATAGAAGGTGTGATTTTCCAATTCCCGCTTCGCCGTGGAGTAGCGCTGCCCCTACTTCGTAAGCTTGTGCTGTACGGGATTGAAGAAATCTTTCAATTTCTCTGAGAGAGCTGTAAAAGCTTCCTGAATAGTTACGGAAGTCTCTGCTGCCAGACTCTACCTTAAATGTCTTCCCTTCGATCAGGTCGCGAAGGTCCCGAAACGGCTGATCTATATTTTGCAGCGCCTCTTTCAGCAAGTTCAGATCGTATCTGGCAGGTCGATTCTGCAGCCAAGCCGTTAGTAGCGCCATAAATGCAGTATATGCGCTCTCTAGCCCGGTCAGATCAATTCCACTGGCATATTCAATCTTGTCGCTAGTGACAAACCGGATGAGCTTGTCATACTGTTCTTCAAGTTCTGCTTTTTGTGCTGAGATTTCTGACCACCAGCGATCATTGGCGCAAAGCCCGTCAAACTGCCTGGCAATCGGCAAATCTACGTGGAACTTAGGCGTGAACCGCTCACCCAGAGTTTCGCTACTCTTTAGAGCCAGATGGCGAAGAGTCTCTGAGCGCAAGGCCGGTTCGTTAAACCAATAAAGGCGCCGGCCTGAATATCTGGGATCATCAATGGCGAGCATGGTCGTGAATTCATGCTTGCCCCAAAACTCAAACGCTATCGTTCGTCCAGCCGCATTAGCATATGTAGTCCACTTCTCAATGCGGGCCTTCCACTCATCCTCCACCGAGGTAACCTTTTTACCGCCTTTGCCGGTCTTTCTACTATCGGCCTTATCGAGCGGCAAACAAACAACATAGGTGCTCATATTAGGATGCTTGGACAGGGCTGTTTCAAATGACTCATCAAGCTGACCCCAGCGAGAAGAATTCATTTCTCCCGTGAAGTACTTGGCCTGCCAGCAAATTTCACTGTCATCATCCAGAATCCAGTAGCACTCGACCCCTGCATCCCCGCCTGCGCCCTCTTTTCTTACGAACCTCTTAGCGTTTGTCGGTTTCTCCAAATGCGCTAATTGGCAAACCAGCTCTTCAAAGCCGGAGTTCAGGCTACCGTCAAAAGCGCGAATATTTATAAAGTTAATCTCTATCATTGCTTCTTCAAAAAAAGTTTAAATCTTCTCGGAGTTTCGTTAAGTTTAAGTACCGAGAACTCTGGGTGGTTTTCGTATGTGAGTCTATGTGCACTTGTATCTCTCCAATGCATAATAATTATTTGTTTGCAAATTCAAACAATATCATGACTATTATCATTTTTTTAAGTAAAATGCATAAATAATCCATAAAATCTGTATTTATAAAGTAAATTCAAAAAATATTATTATTTTAAATTAAATAAGTTTTTATATTAAATTCAGTCTTTTATATTTGTTTTGTATTCTATTGGATGCAGTTTGCGTAAAAACAGATAAAGTAAAATTTATTAATAATATTGATTAATTTTACTTAATATTAAACAGACCAGTAATTCATTCAAGATTTTATGTATTCTTTTAAAAGAGGAATTTCAAACTTTTTTTTAAGATTGATTTTAAGGAATATGTATTTATAAAATACGGGAAGGAAAAATGCCCCAAAGCCTTGGCTTTGGGGCAAGCAGAATAAAAAGAGGAATTAAGGGTAGACCTTTACTATGTTTTTTTCATAGGACAAGCAAAGACCATTTTGTATTGTTTAGTTTGTGTTTATTCACCCACACCATGCGCTGGTCCGGCCTGAATCGTCTTGTACAAACCGTTGACGTAAACTACGTATTTGACATAGGCGTCAACCCATTCTCTTCCGTTTTCTATGTTTTTGTCCTTGTATTTCTTTTTCCAGTTCAGCAGAAAGTATATCTGTTACTGGTTTCAAATTGCCTTCGTTTAGAGCTTTTTCAGCTTTGGCAATAATCGGAGGAAGAGGCTGAGCAGGTTTAAGTCCTGTAAATGACATTCCTTCCGCCTCCCTGTGAAGCCTTACAGTTGTTGACATGAAATAGCGCTCAGCAAGCTCCTTTGCTTTGCCGCCCATTTTATAAACATGAATAGATTTCTCAAAGCTCTCCCGGAGTTCTGGTGTTTGTTTTTCTCCAACCCAGATGGCTGCTTTCTTGAAATCATTTGTCTCAAGAGCCTTGCGTGCGTCTATGGCAGTAGGCCCATTTTCTGTGTCACAATGAGCCGATGCAATGCCGCTTGATACCCCAAGCATTAAGGTGGCGATGGCTACCGCCACCAACAGATTCTTGACATTTAATATTTGCATATCTGTTCTCCGTCACGTCGCCATCTTGTTCAGAAATGTCGGGCATCCAGGTGGCGACTTTATCCGGATACCCAATAATTCTTATGCAATACATTGATAAAATTCGGGGGAAAAGTTGCTCCAAAGCCTTAAGCTTTGGAGCAAGAAGAAAAAGTTATTTAAACGGCTGTTTCAAATTAAGCAAGAATATCTTTAAGATCTGTTTCCACATCCGA
>JBNJGH010000169.1:0-6537 GCA_051747585.1 Candidatus Rifleibacteriota bacterium | reverse complement strand
CAGATGCGGTGTGGATAAATCCACCCGCAAAATCAGAGAAAGGAGATAGTCACTAAATTATTTTGAAAAACTGTCTCAAAAACATTGAAACATTCCGCGCGTAATTTTCACGCTTGGCGCGAAAAATGGCGCGTATTTAACCGCCCGTCGCAACCCCGCTTTATTCCTAATACAACATTCGTTTATAGACTAAACTCGGCGCGAAACTTACGCGCTTGGCGCGAAAAATGGCGTGTAAAAATTGTAGCCCTCTAGCAACTTCAATTCTTCCTAGAATAAACCGATTGTCTTCCTTTACCAGACAGCTCGATTTTTGCTTCCTCTTTCATTTTTGCTAGCATTTTATAGGCTTGGTCTTTACTTAATCTACAAAGCCCCATAACATCAGATCTTTTTATGGTGCCATGTTTATCTATAAAGTTCAGTATCATCTGCTCTTGCTGAATTTTGTCAAAACCAGCCTGTCTAACATAGGCGGCTTTTTTACCTGTTTTCTTGTAAATCTTTGCACTCAGGGTGTAAAAACGGCCTCGACCGCTACCGTGGGGCTCTACCATACCAGCCTCAACAAGTTTTTCAAGATTAGCGCGAATAGAGGCTTCTGGTTTTTGCACCGAATCGAAAAAATCTGCAACGGCAAGACGTCTTTCCTGGCTGAACTTTGAAAGAATAATCAGACTATCAATAGGTAAAAATCCGTCCATCTGTTTTTCCCTTTGCAGAATCATATTAAGAAACTCAAGATTGGCTTCTGCATTAGACATTTTAACAATAACATTAAATGAATCAGATGCACTGTAATCGGGAGCAGGCCTACCATATCGCAGCAGTCCCTCAAAGATACGGTCTATACCGCGACCGGTTCTTTCTGCCAAGCCAATACGCTTAACAATATCAGCAAGTAATGAATTACGGGGGTGAGGCGGAACAACGAGGAGGTTATTCAAGGTTACCCCCTCAACAAAACCACCAGGATTAGAAATTGTCAGTCCTTCCGAATCCAACTTTACATGAACAGCGCCAAGACGACTGTAATCCCTGTGGACAAGGGAGTTAACAAACGCCTCTCTGAAAGCCTTTCGATCATAGTTAGGTATAGATACACGGAAAAGACCAACCTGCATTTCTTCTTCATTTATTCGGGCTCGAAACATTAATTCTATTTCTTCAAATGTTTCGAGTAATGGTTTCCTGAAAAATTCATTAACCACAACATCTGTGCCACGTAAAACCTGAAAAGCGACTTCATAAGCCGGAAGATGCTGACGTAAAAGAATCTCGCTGCCGAGAAGAAGAAGGCCGGAAACAGTCGGACATTTCTTTCCATTTACGGTTCTCACAAGCCCCATTGCACCATCAAGCTCTTCATCTGAAAGGGAAAGTAGATTCTAATCTCCACCGTATTTTTTTATAGCATTTCGGATACGTAGCCTCTGTAACGGATCAAGATCAGCAACATCAACTTCAGCTATTGGAATTGCTGAAGGATCGACAAGGCCCATAGACGATTGCCTTTGGATAAATTCATGCGGATAAAATGGGATTGCCTCAGGAGTGCCGTCAATTTTTAGTCTCCGTCTTTGAAGAAGACCATCTGACGTTGAAACAAGCTGCTTTGACTTTGGCACTGTAATGCAAGCAATATTTTTACCCTGAATAGTAAATAAGTCGGCAGACACAGACAAAGGCGGGTTTGTCTTATTGGCAATCATAGCAGGTAATGTGGCTAAATTTTGATGTTTTTTATCCAAGCCTGTTAAGGAACCATCGTCTTCAACACCAAGCAGAAGAGTTCCTCCTTCTGTATTTGCAAGGGCTACAATCGCCGCAACAATGGCACTGTCAGAAAGACAATTTCTATCACTCTTAAACTCAACGGTTAGAGTTTCCCTTTTTCCAATAAGATTAGTAATCTGCTGTTCAGTAAAAGTCATTTGAGCCTCATAACTTGGAATGTGTTTGCTTTCTGACATTGAATAAACTTTCGCTAATCAATCAACTGCTTATATTTTTAGCGGAAGCGACTTCTAGCGATAGTTGAGAACCCTCTATTACCAAGCAAGATAAACAATTTTATCGCCTTCAGTCAACCTAATTCATTTCCACAATAAAACCTACCAGAAGAGATGAAAATCATCCCTGTTTTGTTCTTAAGAAAAAGTTACTGCCAAAGCTCCTTTTTTTTCAATGGCCACTCAGAAATATCCCCCATAGACTCCTTTTAACAAGGAAATATCACATCGTCATAATGATTATCGTAGATTATTTTGCTATAATAATGACCATAAACTTACAGAGGATTTGAGAAATTAAAAATGCCAAGAATACCTGATTTGAGACAAAGATTTGATCCACCGGAAGAGATCATTGAAGCTGGAAAAAACGGAAACCTTATATTTTTTATTGGTGCTGGGGCCTCAATGCTTTTAAAATTTCCTTCTTGGGGAGGGTTAGCACTAAAAGCACTAGAAGATTTAAGAATAAATAATTTGCTGAATTATTCAGAAATTCAGCAGCTAAAAGGACTAGATGCAAAAAAACAGTTGTCTATTGCTTTGTCAATAGCTGATGAGAACCAATTTGAATTGGACCTAGTAAAACATTTAAAAGGTGAAGGTGAAGGCAACAGTATCTATAAGGCTATAAATGATATTGGTTGCCCATGCGTAACAACTAATTATGATTTATTGTTATCGCCACGCTTTACCGATATCAAAGATGGTTCAAACACAATAAAACCTGTTAACCGAGTTTTCGACAGAGAAAGTTTTTACTCAAATTTGTTAAACGAGCCTGGAACAGTAATCCATTTACATGGGGCAATTTGCAAACCTGAAACAATGATTGTTACAACCAGAGATTATTTAGAACATTATGACCATGAAAAAGTAAAAAATTTTCTTGGAGAATTGTTTGAGAAAAAGACTGTATTATTCATCGGTTATGGATTGGAAGAAGCAGAAATCTTGGAGCACATTTTAAGGCGGGGAATGGCAAAAAAATCTTCTGAAAAAAAACGATTTGCTCTGCAAGGTTACTTTTTTAGCCAAACCCCTCTATATGAAAATCTTCATAAATATTATAAAAACTCTTTTGGGGTTCATCTGCTAGGTTTTGTAAAGGATCATGAAGATTATAAATGCTTAGAGTCGATTATTAAATCATGGGTAAACCTTATAAAGATAAATAAGCCACCATTAGCTGAAGATTACGATTTTATGATTGAGGTTCTTGGTGATGAATAAGTTAAATGCCAAAGAACTAGATTTATTACAACGCATCGGCGAAAAAGAAGAATTACAACCATTATTTTTCAGAAAAGCCAAAGGATTAAAATGGTTCACACCACTTTATGAACGAGGTTTTTTTAAGCCAGAAAACAATCCCAAACCAGAAGCTGCTGATGAAGAGGGTTTTTTCACTATTCCTTTCTGGCCTGCGATTGATTACCTTGTAAGAAGCGCCTCAGAAATTCCTTCTGGCGACAGCGAAGGTTATGCAAAAAAAATCCTTCAAATTCTTATTGATTGCACTAAGTATGCTGAAAAAAATAATTTTGGAAATTATAGAACCTGGTGGCAGTTTTCGGAAATACTAGCCCTATTGCCTTATAGGGAAATTTCTATTGAAGATTTAGAAGTTATTGATTATTGGTTAGATGATAAATTTGACAGATGCCTTGTTGCTCCTGTAGTAGGAGAAAAACTCTTGCCGAAGTTATTAAAGATAGGAGATTCTCACTCTTTAAATCTTTCGAAGAAAATTATTGAGATTCTCTTCAAAATACAATTTAAGAATGACTCAGAAAACAAGGATGAGTTCTTTCTAAGAGTTGACCACCACTGGATAGACAAAATCATAAAAAAGACTGCTTTCTTAGCTGGAGAAAAGCTAGGCTTAGAGGTTATTTCTATTTTTCACTCCAATTTAAAGACAGTGCTGGAAGAAACGAATAAAGATACTTGGTCATCAATTTGGCAACCAGCAATAGAAGACCATGAGCAGAATAGATTACGAGACAAAGCAGAAAACTCATTAATCCAAGCGTTTAGAGATTCGCTACATGGCTATATCAAAGCCAACCCAAATGAAGCCGCTGGTTTTGTCAGAGAAATGCTTGTGTCTGATTTTCAGACAATTAAAAGAATCGCTATTCATGCTGTTTCTGAAAAACTGAGCTTTTTTACAGATTGTATCGATTTAGTTTTGGCAGAAGATTTTTTTTACAGTAATTACAGGCATGAAATGTGGCATTTCCTAAACAAAAATTATAGTCAGTTCTCTGAGTCACAAAAAGCTAAAGTTTTAGAT
Source organism: Candidatus Rifleibacteriota bacterium (assembly GCA_051747585.1). Lineage (GTDB taxonomy): Bacteria > Muiribacteriota > Ozemobacteria > Ozemobacterales > Ozemobacteraceae > DYKG01. The sequence continues at coordinate 2,226 of JBNJGH010000169.1, read as the reverse complement.
TTATTAAACGGCATTACCAGACAAGATGATAAAGGTGAAATACATCAAGGAGCTACTGCTTATACAAAATCAACTTGGTTCTCAGCAATTAAAGATCATGGCGAAGAAGAGAAAAAGCTTTATGAGAAATTTTCTAAAATTGCTGGCACAGAACCGGATCATCCAGATTTTTCGTCATATATATCTACTGGATGGGTAAGTAAAAAATCACCAAAAAACCTTGACGAGTTAAAGGCTTTATCTCTAAATCAACTTGTAAAAGAACTTAAGAACTTTGAAGAGCCTGAAGGATTCGACAAACCTTGCTTAGAAGGATTGTTAGAGGTCTTTAATCAACTGATCAAGGAAAAACCATTAGCTTTTTATCTTAATTTAAACTATTTTTCTAATCTTGATTTTTCATGCTTGCATCAGATTATAGAAGCCTATAAAGAACTGTGGTCTGATAGAGTGAAATTACCGTGGGAAGAGATTTGGGATAAACTATTGGAGTTTTGTTCAAATATTGTTTCTCAAAAAAGATTTAATGAGCTGAAAAGCTCAAACCAGCAAAAGCAAGTATGGACAGATTATCATAGATTGATCAGTTCCATTAGTCAGCTAATTGAGGCTGGAGCAAAATCTGATAACGCGTTCAATGAAAACAGGGTAAAAATTGCTGAGGAAATATTATTTAATCTTTTAAGGCATAAAGTAGGTAGTGAATTTGAAGAAAATAGTGATGCAGTTTTTGTTGCAATTAATAGTGCACGTGGGCATTGTTTACAAGCCCTAATTAATTTAAGCCTTTGTGCCTGTAGAATAGCAGATCAACACAACGATAAAGACCACTCAATGGCTTGGCAAAAGTTTCAGCACTTTTATGATGCAGAATTAAAAATTTTAGATCCCGAAAAAGTTGAATTTGAATTCGCCACGTTAGTTGCAATGTATTTGCCGAATTTCCTTTATATGTCTAAGAAATGGACCCTTGGAAATCTAGAAAAAATTTTTAATCAAAATAATTATTTAAGGTGGCTATGCGCTATGCAAGGATATGCATATGTAGGGACGGCTTATCAGGAAATTTATCAATTTCTAAAAACGCATGGCGATTACATAAAAGCTCTTGATGATCCCAATATAAAGGATAGAGTTAGAGAAAAGGTTATCCAAGACATTACGCTTGCTTATTTAAAAGATCTTGAATCTTTCGATGACAGAAAGAGTCTTATTAAACTCCTAGTAACTAGAAAAAACCAGGACGAAAAAAGCCACTTAATTTGGTTTTTATGTACTCTAGATAAGAATAAGCCCCAAAAGGAAAAAAATAAAATTTTTGAGTTGTGGCAAAATATCCAACAAGAGTTAGATTTTTCGGAAAAAAAAGACCGTATAACTGCTTCCAATTTATGCGGATTTGCTCGGTTTATAGGAAAGTTCGACAATGAGAGTTTAGAGCTTCTTTTAGAAATAGCTTCATATTCTGATGAAGCTCACAATGCTTATGAATTATTGGAAAATATTTCAGTGATAAGTGATGCCCAACCTTTTGAAGCACATAAAGTTTGGATGAAAATGTTAGAAGGCTCTATGGCAGATTACCCGGAAGAAGCCATAAAGAAACTGTTTTCTAATTTACTAAATGAAGGGCCTGAAGGTTTTAGAAAAGCAAAAGAAGTTGAAAGCGAGTATCTGAAAAAAGGCAATGAAAGGCCCTCTATTTGGTTAAGAGAAATTAAACGAGAATAATTTTCTAGCAATCACCTTGCAATAAACCATTCCCATTCTTTAAAATGCTTCGGCACTTAACGCATCTTTTCGCCCAATCAGAAAGGGTTATGTGTTATAAATTAGCCGGATAGCTTGAGTAATTGATTGAGGAAAGAAAAAATTATGGCACAACTTGAAAATATAGAAGCAATTGAGAAAAGGCTTTGGTCGGCAGCGGACATGCTGCGTTCCAGCTCCTCCTATGCGAGCAATGAATATTTTATGCCCGTTATGGGTGTGATTTTTTTGCGGCATGCTTATAGTCGATTTTTAAAGGTGAAGGACGAGATTGTTGCGAACTTGCCTTCAAGAGGCGGAAAGACCAGGGCTTTAAAGAAAGAAGATTTTTCGCAAAAGGGCGCTATATTTTTGCAAGAACATGCGCAGTATGATCATCTTGTGTCTTTAACTGATGCAGATGATAGAGCAGAAGCACTTATTACTGCAATGGAATCTATTGAGGCCGATTACACT
>JBNJGH010000168.1:0-6567 GCA_051747585.1 Candidatus Rifleibacteriota bacterium | reverse complement strand
CCGACAAACCACCTGGATATCGACACAATAGCCTGGCTTGAAGATTTTTTGCTTAACAGCGCCACCACTCTTTTGTTTGTAACCCATGATCGAATGGTGTTAAGGCGTCTTGCAACCCGTATAGTCGAACTTGACCGTGGACATATTTATGACTGGGAAACCGATTACGATACTTTTCTTAAGCGCCGTGAAGAAGCTCTTTTAGCGGAGCAGAAAGCACAGGATCGTTTTGACCGCAAGCTGGCTGCAGAAGAGGCATGGATCAGAAAAGGCGTTCGTGCTCGTCGGCGTCGCAATGAAGGAAGAGTTCGAGCATTGGAGAAAATGCGTGAAGAAAGAAAACAACGTAAAAGCCGGGCCGGCAATGTAAATCTGCAGATAAATAAAAGTGTAAAATCGGGAAAAGACGTTATAACAGCAGAAAACCTTAGTTTTTCATTTCCCGACAAAGAGATTCTGAATGACTTTTCTTTGCAGGTCAGGCGGGGAGACAAAATTGGAATTATCGGGGCCAATGGCTGTGGTAAAACTACTCTGGTTAAGTTGCTGGTTGGCGATATGAAGCCCCAACAGGGTACAATTGAGTATGGCACAAACCTCGAGATTGCCTATTACGATCAGTTACGTAACAGTCTCGATGAAAGTAAAACAATATGGGAAAATGTTTGTCCGGGTGGCGATAGAGTAAACATAAACGGTCGTGATGTTCATATCATAACCTATCTTGAAAGTTTTTTGTTTTCGTCTCAACGTGCTAAGAGTCAAATCAGCGTTTTATCAGGTGGCGAACGAAACAGGGTTATGCTCGCCAAACTTTTTGCTCAACCGGCTAATCTGCTTGTTCTTGATGAGCCGACAAATGATCTTGATATCGAGACTCTCGAATTGCTTGAAGACATGCTGAGCGAATTTCCCGGCACTGTTCTGGTTATCTGCCATGACAGAACTTTTCTTAATAATCTGGTTTCGAGTACTATAGTGTTTGCCCCAAATGGTGACGTAAAAGAAATTATTGGTGGCTATGATGAATGGATCGAAGAAAGAAAACGAGAAAAAGAACTGAAGGAAAAAATCAAGCTCGAGGCTGAACAAGATAGCCGACAGTATGAAAAAACGCCAAAGAAAAAACGCCCTAAAAAGGGACTTTCTTTTAAAGAGAAGCGAGAACTTGAAGCCCTGCCAGACCTGCTTGAAAAAAATGAGGCAGAAATGCATGAATTGCAGCAAAGCCTTTCAGAGCCGGAATTCTTTAAAGATGGGGCAAAAGTTAAATCTGCCCAGAATCGATTGTTTGAGCTTGAGAATCAGAACCTTGAAATTCTTGAGCGCTGGGAGGAGCTTGAAGAAATAAGCAGCGAGGCAGATTAGTCACTTTTTATTATTTTTGCCAACACCTTTTGAAGGTAAATCCAGGCAAATATTCCTGAAATAATATATGAAGAAGCTATACCACCAAATATTCCAGTCAAATTAAAATAAACTGACCCGGCGTAGCTCAAGGGAATTAGCATAAAAAAGAGTTTGATGATATTTAAGCTGACGGCCGAAAATGGCTTTTGTAATGCGCTGAAAACAGAGGCAATAATCAAAGAAAGCCCATGACAACCATAGGTTAAACCCACTATCGTTAAGTAAAGCGCAACCTTTTCGTAAACTTCAGCAGTTTCGTTAAAAACTTTTCCAATTTCTGCGCCATATAATAGAAAAACCAGCCACATTATAAATCCGGTAGCAAGAGAAAGAACTGCGCTTGCTTTGATGCCGGATCTTATTCTGTCCCATTTGCCTGCGCCGTAATTCTGGCCGGTGAAGGGTGTGACTACCGCTCCAAGCGCAATTATAGGCGACAATACAAATCTTTCGATGCGGCTGCTTACGCCGTAGGCTGCAATTGCTGCGGTGCCATTTAAAGCAACAAGCCTGGTAATAAATCCGGTAGACAAGGGAATCAACAATTGGGTCAACGCAGCGGGAATTCCAATATACAAAACTTCTTTCCATGAATTTAACGTTTCTTTTATTCCTTCAAAACGAATGGTGAGCATGTCGAATTTAAATTTTAGAAACAAGAGAGCGACAACAAAGGTTACAGATCTTGCTATCACGGTTGCCAGCGCTGCTCCTTCAAGTTCAAGCCGGGGAAATGGACCTATCCCAAATATCAGTAAAGGGTCGAGAATAATATTAATTGTTATTGAAGTCAGCATTATAAGGCTTGGTATTGTTGTGTTGCCGGCAGCTCTGATTGCATTGTTTCCCATCATTGGAATAACGACGAATGGAACCCCGAGATACCATATCTGCATGTATTGTTTTACCAGTTCGAGTGTTTCATTTTTTGCTCCCAGCATGGAAAACAGCGGGTCAATCGTGTGCAGACCGAGTATTATGACAATTACTACAATTAGAAAGCCCAGCAAAAGAGCGTCTGTTGTCAGACGCTTTACTTTTTGTGAGTCGTTCATGCCAATAGCTTTTGAAATAACTGCCGAAGCACCTACGCCCAGGCCCATGGAAATGGCTCCCTGGAGCATTATTACCGGTAAAGTAAAGCTGATGGCGGCCAGTTCAATTGTTCCAAGCTTTGCGATAAAAAAAGTGTCGACCAGATTGAATGCAACCATGCCGACCATACCCACCATCATTGGTATGGTCATTTTAATTATTGTTGTAAATACCGGTCCGTTGGTAAGGTCTACCTTGTTTTTCATCTAATAATGTTGCTCCATCTAGTTCTATGGCTGATGTGAATTTAATTTCGCGATTTTAATGATAAGGTTGTTTGTCAGAGCTGTCGAGAGCAAATTTGTTAACAAAGTTTTCCAGTTCGCTGAAGTGCGATCCGCGCCAATAAACCTGGTTGCAATGTTGGCACTGATAAAATTGATTGAAATATAATTTAGTTTTAGGTTCGAGCAGATGTAAAATTTCATTTTTTGCCACAGGTTCAAGAATACCATTGCACAGAGGGCACCTGGTAAATGGTTTGAGTTGATTTTCAAGTTGAAATCTTTTTATAACTTCTTCTGTTTGAATTTCCGAATTTTGAGATCTGATAAGATAACCTTTTTCAATTACTTTATGCATCAGCAGGCGATGATCTCTTGTCAATAAAACTCGCCCCGAATCGACAACCCTTTTAATAAGTTCTTTTTTGGGAACCTTGTCGGCAAACTCTACATCGAGTCCGAGAGTTCTGAGTCTGCGGGTCAGTTTCCCAAGGTGACAATCGGCAATGAATTTCAAATCTCGCAAGGGACTTTTCCCAAGTCGAGAAATATTAGAGATGTCAAAAGATTCAAATACGGGATAAACCATTATTATATCGCCATCTTGAACTTTCTGGTCTAAATCTGCGGGCTCACCATTTACATTTATAAGATCGACTTCAGTATGGGGTACATTGAAAGACTCAATTAAATCTTTCATCGTCGTATGATGCTTGAGAGCTTTTTGTAATTCTTTCTTTTTCTGGTCTTTTTTAAGAAAGTCATTCAACTCTTCAAAGAATCTGATGGTTATATTTATCATACTAAATATAAAAACCTTTGTTTTGAGCGTTTTCTTTGTATTTTAAACTTTGTTTACTATACTTACAACTTGTAATCATTGCGCAGGGCTTTATCTGGTGTTAGATTGTATTAAATCTAAAACGGAGTGCAGTTTATGAAAACAGCAACCTGGGTTAAGCTTCATGGCTATATTTCGATGTTTTTTTTACCGATGGCGCTTATATATGCGGTAACCGGTGCTTTTGTAATAGTCGGCGAACGTGGAGAGCTCAAAAGAACTGAGTTTGTAATCGAAGCAGAGCCTGAAATTTTTGCCAGCATAGATTCGCAAAAAGAGCGGGTGGTTCAAGAGCTGAAAAAAAGAGGCGAAAATCTGCCTGCGGGAAAGCCTCGATTATGGCGTAAAGAATTTTACTGGGGCAGATCATCGAGCATTAATGTAAGCTTGAAAAAAGCAAAACAACCCGGAAAAGCAGAGCTTCAGATACGAAAACCAGATTTGCTGTTTGCTTCGGTAATTTTGCACCGTGCCAGAGGTGGCAGGCTATTTGACTATCTCGGCTTTGCTTTTGCAATTGCAATGATATTTTTCTATGTTTCGGGTATTTTTATTTTCTGGAAAATAAAGCCCAAAAGGGTTGCGTTGTCTTTAACTTTGGTTGCCGGCACCGTTGTAACTATTGTTTTTTTCGTTTTGAGCTTGTGAGTTGGAGTTCTTGCTCGAATTTTCGCAATCAATCATATAGGCATCCTGACCGGTAGCAATTGTTTTCCAGTAACCAAAATTTCCAAAAACCGGAACCAACGAGCAGATAACAAACCATACTATTTTTCTGCCAACACTGAATTTCCGATTAAAAATGACATGAAGTAGAAAAAGAATGGTTATACCCAGAAATATCCCCATAGCAAGCTGCCCATAGGTGAGGGGGGCAAAAGAAAGCGTGGTGTTCCATAATTCCCATTTTTTGTTCTCTAAAGTGTATAGTATGTAACCCGCTGCTGCTGTTTGTCCTAAAAAGCTTATACCAAGTATAAATGCCCACATAAAGTATTAATCTTCCTTTGATTTTGTTTCGTCCATATCAATTTCCGGGTAGAGCTCTTTCAAGCAATCAGGGCAAAGACCGTGAGAAAACTCTGCGTCAGAGTTTAGCTTGATGTAATTTTCTAACTTCTCCCAATAACCTTTATCGTCTCTTATTTTTTTGCATGAAGAGCAAATTGGCAAGATACCTTTTAAGGTTTTAATCTCGGTTATTGCCTGTTTAAGTTCTTCTATGAGCTTTTCTCTTTCCTGTTCGAGAGTTTTACTCTCGGTAACATCAGTTATAAAACCTGCAATTTGGTAGTTTTGCGTTGCAGAAGAACTCGAAATAAAACGTCCTTGTTCCCATACCCATTTTATGGTGCTGTCTTTGCATTTTATTCTATAGGTTGTTTTAAAATGCTCGCTTTTATGAAAGCTGTTTTTAACAGCTTCAAAAACTTTGTCACGATCTTCTGGAACTATTAAATCTTGGTATGCAACAAGCTTGTTTCTTTTAAGCTCATCCGGATAATACCCGGTTAGTTCAAAACATCCTTTGCTGATATATTCCATTGTCCAGTTTTCATCGTATTTACATCTATAGGCCATCCCGGGGAGATCTTGCAGCATCTCGGCAAATCTTCTTCTGCTTTTTGTTAATTTTTTTCTCATTCGCCTGTTTTTTGTGTTTAGTTCATCAATGGAAGAAATAGCCTTAATGTATTTGATAACAAAAAACACGGCAAGAATGACGGCCAGTAATTCCATGATTTGAATGATTGTAACCAGAAGACTTTGCTTTTTGTGCTTTTGGCTATATAAAAATTGGTTCAAATCTATTTCTTTGTTGATCATACCCAGGCTTTTATATCGTTCTTTAATATGTTGCCAGCGCCCGTGGTTCATATAGCCGATCTCTATAACTGCAGGCCGAATTAGCTTTTTTGCACCTTCCGCTTCAAATAGAAGATGCTCACGACTGTGTCGTTTTGAGTATTTATTTAAAATTAGATCAGTTATTTCTTCGGGGTTCGCGAGGGCATATCTCCAGCCTTTCTTAGTGGCCTCGACGAATTTTTTTACTCTTTGCGGATAATTTTTTACCTGGTGTTCGGTTGTGTATAGTATGTCGCTGTAAAAATCTATGCCGCTCGATTGTGGGATAAAAACCCGGTAGTCTATTCCATTTTTCTTTAATAAAAATGGTTCGTCGTTATTATATGCAGAAATAACATCTACCTCATCATTGATTAAAGCCTTAACGCCATAGCTATGCGGATACAGAATCATTTCGGATTCTTCGATTTTTTCAGATTTAAGGTATGCTTTCAGTTCTGCAGAGTGTTCTTCTATCATTACCCTTTTGCCGGCTAACTGGTGTATGTTCTTTATATTTGAGCTGCTTTTGGTCAACAACACCATGGGTGAATGCTGGTAAATGGCTGCCAGAGCAACTACCGGCTCGCCCTGAGCTCTTTTTACCAGCAAATCTGAATTGGCAATCCCAAAATGGGCTTTGCCCTCTAAAACTGCCGAAAAAGAGTTTTCATTTTCATCAAGCTCTTCAATATTTACCTTTAGACCGGCATTTTTATAGAACCCTTTTTCAACAGCGGCATAATAACCGGCAAATTGAAACTGATGTTTCCACTTCAGCTTCAAAGTTACCTGATCATAAATCGGTACATTTTGTGTTGTCGATGAAGAGGCAAAGGTAGGGCTAACAAACGCCAGAATGCTGAATAAAACAATGCAAATCAGCCGGAATATGTTTAAGCTTCCCTCTCTTCTAATAATTTTTTGCGAACTCATTTCTTTCCCCGTTAGTAATGATTCTAATTTATTTATCCTTCAGGGTCAAATAACTATTGCAGCTACAGCAATTCTCGGTCAGCGACCATCAGTTGGTTTCAGAAAAGAAAATTACTCACACCAAGTCTCAAAGCCACAAAGAAAATAACCACAGAGCGCACAGAGAACACAGAGAATTTTTTTCAGCCATTGTTTCCTTCTTCAGCAAGCCTT
>JBNJGH010000167.1:0-6632 GCA_051747585.1 Candidatus Rifleibacteriota bacterium | reverse complement strand
CTGTGCGCTCTGTGGTTATTTTCTTTGTGGCTTTGAGACTTGGTGTGAGGAATTTTCTTTTCTGAAACCAACTGATGGTCGCTGACCGAGAATTGCTGGGATATAGAGCAAAAGATGAAATTATTATGATTTCAACTTATAATTAATCAATAAAGGATTGAGTTTTTGTCAGAGACGGATATTAACAGAATAAAAAGCGGGACCTCAAGACTGAAACAAAGCTTAAAGGTTTCGGTTATCTTAATTTTGCCTGCTTTGTTACTCAATTTTTTTATTTCCGGCTATTTAGAAGACAAAAAAAAGCTTAAACAAATTTCAGATATCAGTCAGGCACGCCTTGAAATGGCAAGACTTCAACGCCTGCTCGACCTGAAAACCGTTATTAACAGCGCTATAAACAAACAAAAGAATTACGCACAAAATCTTATAGACGAAAATCATAATAATCTATCGATTCTAAGTAAATTCTCAGATTCTTTTTATAGCGTTTTTCCAGAAAGCTCCGAGCTTATCTGGCTAAATAAAAACTTCAAAATAATAGAAAATAAAAAAATTTCTACAATCAGAAAAAAAAATGCCTGGCAAAGATTTGTTAAAACCATTGTCAAACCAGACAAAGTATCGCAATTAAGCAAAAAAATCGCTGATGGTTTAATAAAAACCACCATGAGCGATTTCCTTTCGACCTCTTTTTTTGATCAAATCACAAATGAACCCTCTGAAGTTCTTTACCAGAATAATCGGGCATTTTTCAGGTTATTGCACTTCCCTGATACAACCAGGCAGGCTCCTTCATATCTATTACTGATAATACCTCTCGACCAGGCACGCAAATATTGGCTTGAATCACGGGCTTTCAAAATTATTAACAGATCTGTTGCCTTTGCGGGTGGAATTATAGGCAGCAGCAATAAATTGGTAGAAGGCTCTACAATCAGCAAAGAAAAGTTATTGCAATTCAGAAATAAATACCAGAGCGGAAAAGAATATATAAAACAAGGCAACAACTATTATTATTTTTCCCAACATAAAAGTAATCCTGACATTTTCATCTGCATTGCCAGCCAGGCTTCAGAGGCTTCTTTTCTAGACAATTTTTTAATTCTTCTGCAAAAAGTTGTATTTATTCCTGTTTTATTGTGGCTGTTCTTTGCCTGGAAAGGCAAAGCTGATTTTAGATCAAAATTTAACTTTTCGTTAAAAACCCGCTTTAAATTTGCCACAATCTTTTTAACCTCATTACCCATTTTATTTATGATTCTAATGGGTTTGTTCGTATCAGGCGGACTAAGAGTTGAACTGGACCAACAGCTGATAAACTCGCTGAATAAATCAATCGAAAATTTCAATGAATCGGTTACCCGACAAACAGTTGAGCTTGAAACTTTTCTTCAATCAGATCTGACACATCGGCTTTCTCGCTCAACTCCGAACCAACGGTCTGCAGACAGGGCATTTAACCTTTTAAAAAGCTCAGGCTGTCACCTGGCAATTATTTATACCAGTGACGGAAAAATTTTTCACGCCGGCAACCTTCCTGCCAATCAAATTAAACCCAGAATTTCAATTTTTCTTGGTCTTATAAAAATGCCATTGGAAGACGCCGGGTTCGACATGGAAAAATTAAGAGATAATACCAGATCTTCTTTGCAAACAAACCAGAAAGCTTATCTGCAAAATAAATTTCGTTATGATTTTTTTGACAGGTTTAATCTGATTGAATTAGGGCCAACAATCGCAAAACTCTTTTCAACCTTCGTATATAACTCTAAAGGCGAGATTACTGCCTGTGTCTGTTTAGGTTTTGACAGTGTTTTAATGCAGCAATATTTTTTAAAAAACAGTCTGAAACTGAATAATCAACCCCACCAGAAGGTTTTTATAAAACCGGTTAGCAACCAGGGAACATATTTTCTGCCAAAATCTGAACAGATCAAGGAATTTCTAGATCTAACCGCCTTAACCGGCGAAACTTTTGTTCAACGTCTGATTATAAAAAATAAAGATTACATGCTTTACAGTCGCATGCTTAAAGATATTCCAACTGCCGCCACTGCGGTAAAAGAGCTCAAACAACAAGAATTCAGTATGCAAAAAACTTTTATCCTGCTAATGCTGGTTACATTCTTTCTTGCTTTCATTAATGCCAGACTTATTTTAAAATTATTTGAAACTGAGTTCTTAACTCCGGTTATAGATTTGGCAAGCACGGCACAAAAGATTAAAGCAGGTGATTTTTCGATTAAGCTTGAGCCCGAGGGGAACAACGAACTGGCTCAGCTGCAAAAAGGCTTTAACAAAATTTCTGTCGCCCTAAGAGAAAAAGCCGAGATGAAAAATTATCTCAGCAAAGAACTCATAGAACAAAGCTCCCAAGACCAACAGATTCTTGTTGAGAATCTTGATGCAACAGTAATGTTCTGCGGAATCCGCAATTTCACCAGAATTGAGCAACAACTCCAACCCGAAGAATCATTTGAAATCATGAACACTTTTCTATCTGTTTGTGATGAACAGATAAACAAAGCAGGCGGAGAAACAGACAAATTCATTGGCGAAACCATAATGGCCTTTTTTAAAAGTGAAAATACTTCAAACCAAATAGAAAACGCAATAAACGCTGCCTTGAGAATAAAAATGGACCTGAGCAATATAATCAACAATTTACCAGAGCAGAATCGTTTTGTATTTGGCGTCGGCATCGCTCAGGGGCCACTTATTGCAGGCCACATCGGCTCGTTAAAACACAGACTTGATTACACAGTTATTGGAGATACGGTAAATCTCGCCGCCAGACTGGAAAAGCTGGCGGGTAGAGACAAAGACTCCCAGGTTCTTACAACCAGGCAGGTAATAGATAAGCTTGAAAACCGGGAATACTCAATAAAACATACAGGAGCCCTCAAGGTTAAAGGAAAAAAACTGCCGGTAGATGTCGTAGAAATCTGCAGGGAAACCTGATTATGAGCAAATTTAAATTGAACAACAAGCAGATATTTATATTAGCGGGCCTGTTTTTTATATCCAGTTTTCTGCTTTTGTTCTGCATAATTTTACAACAAAACCAGCTTATAAAACTTAAAGAAGAAGCTGCCCTTAACCGCTTTGAAAAGCTTATCCCCGTGCTTCAGGAACAGGCAAAGCCCGTCAATACGGCTTCCGCTTATATAAAAAAAGCGATTACCTCTACTAAAAGCTGGAACAAAGCTTCAGCCAAGGACTTTAGTCACCAGCTAACCCGGACTTTTTCTCAAGACATTGAGATTCTAATTTTAGACAATCAGCATCAAATACTCACAACAAATGCAATTTCTTTAGAAGATACAGCTCTGCTGCAACCATTGATGAAAGATTTCTATCTGAATCACTTTAAATCCAGCCCGCACTTCAACCAGGAAAGCACGGAATTGCTGGCAAAACATTTTGACAACACCGTTGACCGCGAAGTATTGCCAAACTTTGTAAATACTTTGACCTGTAGATACAAACAACGCTCGGGCCTCGCTCTCTTTGCAATACTGGTTCCTCAAACTTCCAAAAAATCAATTCGCAAAAAATTTGCATTACTTGAACCTCGCGAAAGACTACATAAACAATTTATTGGCTCAATCTTCGCCTTTATTCCCCATGAAAATTTTGATAATACCCAATTTCTGAATAAAGCTTTCAAAGATGCTTACGAGACAACAGCCAATAAAATATTTTTCGGAAATCGCAAAGATCTTATAGAAAAAATCAATTCAAATTCTGGCAATACTGATGCACTTAATTTTAAAAACAGCAGTTTAAATAAACTGCAGGGTATAAGCAAAGATAAAAGCGGCAACTACAAGTGTTTCGCACATATAGAAATTCCACGCCAAAACGAGGATACAGACAAGTATTTTTTATTCTTCAGTTTTCGTCAGGCCTCTCCGGGCCAAAAAATAATTTATGCCGCTGTTTTATTTTTATTGGCTAATAATTTTCTTCTTTTTAAAGTATTAAAAAACAGCTGGCAAAACAAAATCAGCTTTGATTTTAAACTAACCCGAAAGTTTGTAGTGCTGGCTTTTCTGGCATGCATAATACCGATACTTGGACTTTTTTATCAAAACTATCTGAGGCTTCAACTTGATCAATCATCACTGAAGCGCAAAAAATTTGCAGAATTGAATGAAAAAATTTCAAAAGTTGAAATAAATAACAGAACAGAAATAAGTGAACTGACTACAGCAATTAGAAGGTTTAATTCTCTTTTAAAAGCAGATGAACCTGTTAACCCCTACAAATTACAAAATGCGGCTTACGAACTTAGAGAACATTCGGTATTACAGGTTTATGTCGCTGCAGAAAACGAAAAAATATATAATTTTAATACCAAAAAAGACTGGAATACTCAAGATGCAAAAACAGGTACTATACTGGTAAAAGCCTTAATACGTTTTATTCAGCAAAATCTTAAATTTAAACTTGGCAGACAATCAAAAAAACAAAAAGTTAAAGAGGGGCTGTTAGTAGAGACCGCTGCCGATGCCATGGGGGTAAAAACGCTATATCGGCTTACAATAAAGCATTTTCAGCTCGTTCCATTCAAACTGATTCACGGAGCAGTCTGGGCTTGTGTAACCATGCAGAGAGATGAAAATAATAACCCCTCGCGATTAGTTATGTATATAGTAAACCGCCGCCTTTTTAATGAAAAGCAGATAGAAACTTTTCAACAAGACCAGCCACAAAAGAATCCTGAACTTTATTTTATGCACCGCGGATTCGGAATGGTAGAAAAAATATGCCCGGCAAAACTCGAAAAAGGAGTTGAATTTCAAAGCATCTTGCAAAGTATTAACAATACCGGCGGATTTCTCAATCTCGAGCTCAAACTTGACAACAGCAATCTTCTTGTGTCGGCCAGACGCCTGAAGAATATGGACTGGAGCTGTCTCACCCTGGCTCCAATGCCTGAAAGCTACTGGTACAACAACATTATAATTCTTTCTTTAACAGCCGTAACCGGCTATTTAATTGTTCTGATTATCTTGCTGGCCAACAGCATTCGCGGTTTTTTTCTTGAGCCGGTCTTGAATTTAACCTGTAACGCAAACAAAATTGCCAGGGGAGAATACAATATAAAAATTGATTACGAGCAAAAAGACGAGATCGGAGCCCTGGCTTTAAATATGCAGCAAATGGCCAATGATCTTAAAGAAAAAGAATTTTTACAAAGATTTCTTTCTGACATAGCCAGAGATGCTATTTCCGGCAACCAAAGCACCCGAGCCACCAGAATAGAAGCCACAGTTTTGTTTTCCGATATAAGAAGCTTTACTACCTTGTCTGAAAACTACCCGCCAGAGGAAATCGCAGAAATGCTTAATAATTATATGACTTTAATGGAAACAGTCATTGATCAACATTCGGGCAGCATAGAAAAATTTATTGGCGATGCCATTATGGCAGTTTTTCTTCCCAAAATAGGTGAAAAACATCCGGCATTGAGAGCTGTAGAAGCCGGGCTTGAAATGATTCAAGCTCTTAAAGAATTTAATAAAGCAAGAGAAAAAAATAATCAATTCATGGTAAAAAATGGCATCGGAATAGCTTCAGGCGAGCTGCTAATGGGCACAATGGGCAACTTAAAAGGCAGAAGAGACTACACAGTTACAGGCAGCACCGTTAATAAAGCTGAAGAAATGGAGAAACTTACCAAGCTGGCCAAACCTTTGCCATTGGTCTTTTGCCAGGAAACCGCTCGAGAAGTTGCCCACCTCAATTATAAATACAAGCAAGTTACCATAGACAAAAATTACAAAGCTTTTCAGCTTATTTAATAGTCTGGACAAAAGTGGGACTTTTGTTATGTTATTAGACATTGAAGAGGTAATTATGAAAAAAATAGCTTTTTTAAGCAGGTTTGCATTTGTTGCAATAATGACAATAATTTTTATTTCAGGAGCAAGTGCCCAGGTGGCAACTGACTCGCAGGGGCTTCCTCCAATTCCCGAGACTGCTCAGTACAGCATTGATCTGGCCGACATTTATACTGAAGTTTTCCCGGCAGATCAGAATGTTTATGTGATTTGTACCCTCTGGCTGACTGCAACTGATGCTCCGGTGATTCTAAGACTCGAGGGCAACATTCAGTATATGCAGTTAAGCTCAAAAAGCCAACCCAACCTGAGCTTTTATTATCAGCAACCATACTTTTACCTTAATAATCTTTCTTCCGGTGCTCATCAGGTTACTTTTACTTATAGTGCCCGCCATGATGGCATTACCAGCAATGGTTTAATCAGCGAAAGCGGTTTAAAATTAGACGAAAACAGCTGGTGGTATCCCAGAAATGTGGCCGATGATCCGCATCAGGTAATTTTAAATATTGTAACTCCGCCAGAGTATCCGCTTGAATCAAACGCAGAACTTACCAAAAATACCCCCAACAATTTTAAGCAACTCAGACAATTTGTTCTTACTCAAGCAGCAACAATGGGAATAACACTTAATTAAACTTCAAACTCATGAATGAAAGCGAAAGAACAAACGAATTTTCACCAAAAAAAATTAACCCGGTAATATTTCTTCGCAGACGAAAGCTGGCAATAAAAGCCATTCTTATTGGAGCTTTTTCCGGACTGGTCGCCGTAGGTTTTCGT
>JBNJGH010000166.1:0-6666 GCA_051747585.1 Candidatus Rifleibacteriota bacterium | reverse complement strand
GATTCTATATCCGGCAGTTTGCGCACCCGCCCGAGCAGGGTTTGAACTTCATGGGTTTTGCGCACCTCTTCGAGAATTTCTTCAAAAAACTCAGTGACTTTAGGAAAACCGTTATAGAAACTGTCAATGTATTCTTTGGCCTGGGGCCTGCTTATTCCAAGGTCTTCGGCCAGGCCGTGAGCAGAAATACCATAAAGAATACCGAAGTTAACAGTTTTACCAACATTTCGCTGTTGCGAAGTTACCTTGTCTACGTCGACGGCAAAAATTCTGGCTGCGGTTGCGGCGTGAATATCGATTTTATTTTTGTAGGCATCAAGCAGATCAGGGTCTTGAGAAAAATGGGCAAGGAGCCTTAACTCGATCTGTGAATAATCTATAGATAAAAAGTAGTGGCCTTCGAAGGGTGGCAAAAAAGCCCGGCGAATTTTTTTGCCCCATTCGGTTCTAATGGGGATATTCTGCATGTTGGGATTAGAGCTTGAAAGCCGGCCGGTTGCCGTAACTGCTTGATTGAAGCTCGCATGAATAAGCCCGGTTTTGGGGTTTACCAGCTGAGAAAGGGTGTCGCTGTAAGTAGACTTGAGCTTAGCAAGTTCGCGGTATTCAAGCAGATCTTTGGCGATGGTATGTTCGAGTGATAATATTTTTAAAACTTCGCTGTCAGTAGAAAAGCCGGTTTTGGTTTTTTTTGGCGGTTTAAGGCCAAGGTCTTCAAAAAGAACCTGTTGCAGCTGTTTGGTAGAGTTGATGTTGAAAATCTTGTCGGCATGGCCGTGAATTGAGGCTTCTAGCTCTTTGAGCCGGTCTCTGAGCTCGGCACTTAAATTATCTATATATTTGCCATTGAGTTTTATGCCGGTTTTTTCCATTTCCATTAAAATAGGTATCAATGGCATTTCAAGTGTTTTGAACAGGTTTTTGAGTTTTCGTTCCGCCAGAATTTTTTGTAAATGATCGTAAAGGTGAAGGGTTAAAAGCGTATCTTGACAGGCATATCTGGTCGCATTTGCCAGGTCTACTTCGGCGAAATTTTTACCCGGGGCAACTTCTTTAAATTCTTGAACTTCAAAATTAAATATTTCTTTGCCAAGATTTTTAAGGGCATTGGATCTGGTCGGGTCGATGACATAAGAAGCAATAAGAGTGTCGAAAAGTGGGTTGTCAAAATTGATTCCGGCTTCTTGAAGAAAAGCCAGGTCGAATTTGAGATTGTGCCCGATAATAATTTTATTTTTAATGCCTTTTTGCAGAATAGAATAAAAATCATCGGCGTTCATCTGGTCTTCGGGGGAAATGCCAAGATAAGAATGGGCCAGGGGAACATAAACAGCTTTTTTGATCGAACCTGCCAGTGAAACACCAACTATATTGTCGGCATAAGGGCTGAAGCCGTCTGTTTCTATGTCGATGCAGACAATTTCTTTACATTCATTCAGAAAGGACTCAAGGGTTTCCGGTTTATTTACCAGCAGCCTTTCGCCACTAAGTTCAAGCTTTTCTTGAGGGGCGAAATCACCATCTTTAACAACAATATTGAGCTCTTTACCGGCAAATTCGCGGTAAAGCGAGTTAAATTCAAGCTTTGCCAGTAATTGTAAAAAAGTTTCCTTTTCGAGGTTTTCTGGTTTCCAGCTTATATCGTCGGTCTTGTCGAGACATTTAACGTCGCATCTGATGGTAGCCAGATCATGGGAAAGAAAGGCCATTTCACGGTCATTCTCGAGTTTTTCGCGCATTTTTTGATTTTTTACTTTGTCGAGATTGTTATAAAGATTTTCTATGGTTGAAAATTCCTGAATAAGAGCTTTGCCTTTTTTTTCGCCGATTCCTTTAACTCCGGGAATATTGTCGGAAGAATCGCCCATGAGAGCTTTGAGCTCGATTATACCCTGAGGACCAAAACCGTATTCTTCATTGAACGCTTCGGTATTGACTTCTACTGTTTCAGAGATACCTTTGCGACAAAGCTCAACCAGGACATTTGTATCAATCAGTTGTAGAAGATCTCGGTCACCTGTAACTACCTCGATTCTGAAATCGTCTTTAAGCTGTTTTGCCAGCGAACCTATCAGGTCGTCTGCTTCATAGTCAGGGTTTGTTAGAGTTTTAATTCCGAGGGCCTCTACTGCTTCATGAGCTAGAGGAATCTGGTCTAACAGTTCTTCGGGAGTGGCTTTCCTTTTGGCTTTATACTCCGGATACATTTTTCTGCGGAATGTGTCTCGGGAGGTATCAAATGCAACCGCAATCAAATCGGGTTTGCGGTCTTTGAGCATTTTAAGCAACATGCGCATAAAGCCATAGATTGCCCCGGTAGGCATGCCGCTGCTTGTTTTCAAACGCTGCCTTTGAAAAGCGAAGTAAGCTCTAAAAATTATATTGTTTCCATCAATCAGCAGACAACGTTTCATTGGTTCCTCCCATATTGTTTAGAATTGTCTCAGCGGTCTCCCGATCTTTTTTGAGCTGTTGAGACAATGTATTCATATCAGGGTATTTTTTTTCTTCTCTGATTCTTTTAATAAATCTAATTCTGATGGTGCGATGATAAAGATCATCGTTGAAATTAAATAAATGGGCTTCGAGCAGATGGCGGTCGCGGTCAAATGTTGGTCTTATGCCGACATTTACCATCGCTTTAAAGCTGCCCCCGGGTGTGTCGGCAAAACATGCATAGACACCGTCTGGCGGTAATATCTTTTCGCTTTTTTCCAGGGCGAGGTTCGCAGTTGGAAACCCCATTTTGCGCCCACGATGATCGCCGTGCTCTACGGTTCCGGTAAAAGACGAATGGCGGCCAAGAAAGCGGTTGGCTTTTTCGAAGTCGCCATTTAATACGGCTTTACGAATAATAGAACTGCTTACAACCTGGTTGTCGATTTTAACCGGCTTGATTATATTGCACTGTCGGTTATCGGCTTTTAATAAATCGGCAAGCATTTGCGCGTTTCCTGCACGTTTTGCTCCGAAGCAGAAATTGAAGCCAACAAAGGTTATGCGTGCATCGAGTTGATCACAGATAATGTCTTTAACAAAATCCTGGTGGGAAACGCGGGCAAAATCAGGGTCAAATGGTCTGAATACGACATAATCGACACCTGTGCTTAAAATAAGGTTGAATTTTTCGGCGGGTGAGGTCAGGTAACCTTTGAAAATTTCAGGGTTGAGAAATTTACGCGGCGAATGGTCAAAAGTAAAAATAACTGATGGCAGCCCGGTTTTCTGACTGTATTCATGTATTCGTTCTATTAAATATCTGTGGCCGAGGTGTAGACCGTCAAAGGTGCCTATACCAAGAACGCAGGGGCCGATATCCAGATTACCTGAGAGAAGATTTTTAAGTGGCATTTTTGGGAAAAACCCTTATTGGAAATAATTTTGCAATCTTTTTTGAGGGTTGGTTCTTTTTTGTTTTCGGACCATAGATGGCGAGAAGTTTATTGTTTTGCGAGAAAACCTGAACCAGCCCGTTATTAGAGTCATTTTCCAGGTTCTCGCCTTCAACTTTGGTTATGTCTTTAAGGCCGAGCGGCAAGCCATTTTTTATTTTGCTTTCGCCGGCTTTGGATATATGCAGCCTGGGGAATGGCAGAATGTCAGAAAATTCAAAAAAAGAATCTGAGTCGCAATAATCAGCTTTTTTCTCGATTTTCCAGTATGGGTATGCGTGGCTGAAAGCCCACTTGCCGACCCTTTCCCGCAGGAGGTATGATAAATGACCGCCGCAACCAAGTCTTTGCCCAAGGTCGTGAGCGATTGATCTTACATAGGTTCCTCTGGAGCAATGAACCCTGAGTAGCAGATGTCTCTGCTCATTTTCGAAATAATCTTTTACCAGTCTAATCGAGGTTACATGAACCTTACGGCTGGCAAGTTTTACATCCTCGCCGGCTCGAGCAAGAGCGTAAGCTCTTTTTCCGCCGACCTTTATAGCCGAAAATGCGGGAGGCACCTGGTCATAAGTGCCGACGAAATTTCTTAATTCTTTTATCAATGTATCATTGGAAAAATCCAGCGGCTTATCGTAGCGGTGGGTAATTTCGCCGGTCGCGTCATAGCTGTCGGTAGTAATGCCCAGAGTTACTTTCATCAAGTAGGTTTTATCGAGATGTTCGCCGCTGATAAAGTTAATCAATTTAAGGGCTTTGCCGGTAAAAATAAGCAAAACGCCCTGTGCCATCGGGTCAAGTGTGCCGGCATGCCCGCACTTTACTTTGTACTGCTTTCTGATTTTGTCAATTACATCGTGGGAAGTGCAGCCTTTAGGTTTGTAAACGACAAGGAGCCCGTCGCGCATTTTAATTTTCTCCCTGCTCGATTACCTGAGCAACCATTTGAGTGACTTTGTCTACCACCGATTCAAGGTCACCTTCTACCTGAGCGCCGGCAGCAAGCTTGTGACCGCCGCCGTTAAGCTTACGACTGATTTCCATAACATTAATTCTGCCGGTTGATCTAAAACTGATCTTAACCTTGTTTCCTTCAACTTCTTTAAAGAGAATAGCAACATCTATGCCCTTAATTGAGCTGATATTTCTGATGCAGCCATCGCTGTCTACTTCAGTAGAACCGGTTCTGGTAAAATCATCGAGGGAAAGCCAACTGGTAACAAGTTTTCCTTCGCACAGGCGTTTTGCGCGTGCCATGGCGGTTCCATGTATTACCACCCGATTATAGCTGGTAGTTTCAAAAACTTTTTTATAAATTTCATCAACTTTAAGACCATTTTCGATGAGCCAGGCAGCAACTCTATGCGCTCTCGGGGTGGAGTTGCTGTATTTGAAATTGCCGGTATCGGTCATTATTCCGAGATAAAGGGCTTCACAGCAATCATAATTGAGCTCGTTACCTGTTTTTTCCAGAACATTGAAAAGAATTTCACAGGTTGAAGAGGCCTTATCGTCAATGAGGTTTATGTTGCCCAGGCCAATTACATTCACATGATGGTCCAGGTGTATTGTAGTTTTCGCTCTTTTGAAAAATTCAACCCGGTCGCCCATTCGGCGGGCTTCTGTGGTTTCCATAAGAAAACCAAGATCGAAGTCTACATCTTCGGGAAGCTCGGAAACCAGAGTCTCGGTGCCGTTTACCCATGCCAGTTGCTCTGGAAGCGGCTCAAAGTTCAGGCAGTAGCAGGTTTTACCTACTGATTGACAGTAGTGATAAAGTGCGAGTTGCGAACCAAGAGCATCACCGTCTGCAGAGGGGTGGGCAATACAGAAAATATTCTGTGCCCGCGATAATTGTTCGACTATAAGCTGTGTTTGTTGATCGTATGCGTTACTTGGCCATTTAAAATGCATTAGAAATTATCCTGGGCTTAAAAAATTACATAATTGTCAATCGCTGTCATTATCTTTTAACTTATTTAGGAGATTAATCATTTCATCGCCTGAGCGAATAGAAGGATCGAAATCGAAGGCAAGCTCGGGAATTACTCTAAGCTTGATTACCTTTTTGAGCTCTCTTCTTAGAAAAGATTTAGCCGAGTCCAGGCCTTTTTGTGCTAACTCCGGGTCCTGGTCGCTTGAAAGCAGACTGAAGTAAACTCTGGCTAGATGAAAGTCAGGGCTGATATCGATAGAAACAATGTGAACCCCTTCTACTCTAGGGTCCTGGACTTTTTTAACAATAATATGCGACAACTCTTTTTTTAAGAGCGATGCGGCTTTTTCCTGACGTCTGGTCATAAATAATCCCAATAATAATCAATGATTTCTACTTGAACATGATCTTCCAGAATATTTTCGATTTTTGCAGCCATTTTTTGCAGTAGAACTCTGTTGTTGGCGACCATTGCAACGCCAATGGTCGACCTTTGCCAGAGATCGTTGTTGTCTACTTCAGCAACAGATGCATTAAATTTGGCTTTAACTCTGTCAATCAGGCACTTTATAACCTGCCTTTTTCCTTTGAGGCTGTGTACCTCGGGCAGATGCATTTCAAAAGTGCCGATTGCAACAATCATGCTCATCAGAGTTTAGATTTCTCTTTCTATTTCCTTCATCTGGAAGACTTCGAGAATATCGCCTTCTTTAATATCGTTGAAATTTTCGATACTTATACCACATTCATAGCCGTTATTTACTTCTCGCACGTCATCTTTAAAACGTTTGAGAGACTTGATGCGGCCTTCATAAATATCAATGCCGTCGCGAACAATTCTTACCGATGACGAACGATTAACTTTTCCGCTGAGTACGTAAGAGCCGCAAATCGTGCCAACGCCTGATATGCGGTAAACTTTTCGCACTTCAACCCGGCCGATAACCTCTTCTTCATATACGGGTTCGTAAAGACCTTGAAGAGCTTTTTTAACCGCATCTATTGCGTCATAAATAATTTTGAAGACTTTAATTTCTACGCCTTCTTTTTTGGCTGCTTCGGCAACACCGGTCATGGGTCTTACGTGGAAGCCGATAATAATGGCATTACTTGCAGCAGCAAGATTGACATCGGCTTCGGTAATACCGCCAACACCGGTATGAATAACATTTACCTTGACTTCATCGGAGCTGAGTCTTTCCAGTGCGTCACGCAGCGCTCCGCTTGAGCCTTGAACATCAGCTTTGATTATGATGTTGAGATCTTTTGCCTGGCCTTCGGTAACCTGTTTGAAAAGATCGGCAAGCTTGAGGCGGTTATCTCTGGAGAGGCGTTCTT
>JBNJGH010000165.1:0-6710 GCA_051747585.1 Candidatus Rifleibacteriota bacterium | reverse complement strand
GGCGCCATGCTTGGCGACTCCACATAATGGCAGCGCAATAACGTATCTTCAGTCGAGCTTGGCAGATTCTACCAGTCTTTTGATCTTTATTCATAAATTAAAAAAGCCGGGGTTCATAACGAACCCCGGCTTTTTGCTTTTAGAAATATTTTCAATTACTAAACTATGAATCTTTTAGAACGTAATTGGCTTAAATAACCTGACTTTTCCCTGAAGAACTGGCAAAAAAAGCAACTTAATTTATCAGTTAGTTACCACCCAAGATAAATAAGAGACAAACCAACAATGGTAGCAACAATTCCAACAACAAAATTCTTTTTACTTTTGCTTATGTTGCTACTTACCAGAAATTCTTCGCTTTTCGTTGAAATAAAACAGGTTTTTTCTTTTAGGGGATCTGATCCTATAAAAATTTTAGAGCCACTTACAAAGAGCTCGCCTATCGCATATGCTTTCTGCCCAACAGGTAAAATCTTTTCTTTTGTTATAACAGCAATGATTTTTTCACCATAAGGCTTAAAAATAGTACCAAAATTTAAACCTTTTTCTCCAGGTTTGGACTCTTTTTTATTTAAAACCGTTCTACTGTCAATTTCAAATCCCTCAGGATCAACTTGAATTTTCCCGGTGTCATCTTCGATAAAAAAAATATCGTTGCTTCGCTCGTCTGTGCTGGTACTATGATAAATCCTTTGCCTTTTTCTACCTTCACTCATGTAAACCTTGCGTACTTCATCAACTACAGTTGAGTGATAAAAGACACACTTTCTTTTGGTAAATGGAGATAAAAGAGGCTCTTCTATTACCAGTTTTCCTTTTACCTCAACCATTTTCCCGGTATTTCTCTTTTCGCGTAGAAGAGAAGAAATTTTGGAAGTCGGCGTATTTACAATATGTTTGAGTTTCTTTTTTTGCTTTTTCCAATTAGTAAAGCTAACCACTGCAACAATTAAAATAATCCACCCGGCTAGAACAGTAATCCAGTTGTTCATAAATATCTCCTGTAAAAATATTAACACAAATTGTCTAAACTCAACTTTCCCGGCAGAAATAATCGAAAAAAGCCTTTATTAATGAGCCTTGTTGGCTAATTCATTGCTGGAGTTGATTTTTTACAATATCTGCAGAAACTGATTTGATTTTATTTACCAAATCTATCACGAAGGCCGGGGTTTGCTTCATTTCTTTATATAAATGCGTAATTAAGTAACAATATTATAACCAGCTAAAAACTGCTTAAGGACTATTAACATATTTTTTTCATTTTTTTTCCAGCTTTACAAAAAGTATCAGAAGTTAATATCATTAGGGAAATTTGAGTATAAACAAAATGAAACAGGGAAAAGTTCTTTGCTATGTTTCCAGAACAGGTAAAAAATATCATAAAGTTAAGAACTGCTCAAAAGGCGGCACAGCAACACTAATTCCGATGTATGATTTAAGAGAAGTTAAAAATAGAACAATTGGTCCTTGTAAAAATTGCTGGTCAGGCACTCCGCTTTTTTAGAAGTTCTGAATTTGAGAAAAATTGTATAATAATAATGAGAGATTGCTTGTAATTTCAGCCCCAATTAAGGATTTTGATATTGAATAAGCAACGAGAAAAAAACTGGAATCAGCGCTATTTAAATTCCGATATTCCCTGGGAAGACTCGGAGCCCAAATACAGCCTTAAAGATACTTTTTCACAATACTGCCATGAAGGAGCGAGGGTTCTTGAGGTTGGTTGCGGACTTGGAACAAATGCATATTTTCTTGCTGAACAGGGCTATAAAGTAACCGCTATTGATATTTCAGAAAAAGCTATCGATTTGGCTTCAAAAAAATTTGTTCATGGAAACCTGAAGTTTCTCTGCAATGATTTTACAAATCCTGAGTTCAAGGGCCTATTTGATGCCGTTTTTGATAAAGGGTGCCTGCATTCTTTTACTCAGCAGGAATCATATAATAAATTTGCAGAGACAGTTTCCAGGGTTCTGGTTGCAGAGGGAGTCTGGATAAATATTTCCGGCAATGCGGATAATCCTGATGATTTGGAAAAACGTAAGTTAGACGGCTACCCTCGGATGTCTTTAACTGATATTGCAATCGCAGTTGAGCCCTTTTTTGAAATTCAGGAAATAAAAAAGTCCAGCTATGGAAAAGAAGTAAAATTTCTTGCCTGGTCAGGTGTTTTTAAAAAAAGAAATTTTTTTTACAGGGAAAATTGGAGATTGAAAAAAGCATGAAGGATAAGAGCCAAAATTTTAAAATTTTATTTCTCGGACCAGAAGAAATGCCATTGATTCAATGGCTACAAAACCAGAATTATAATGTCGTACAAATTACTGATAAAATTTCCGGTGAAATTATAGAAGAAGAGCATTTCGATTTTCTTATCAGCTACGGATATCGGCATATAATTAAAAAAGATGTTTTGGATAAGTTTCCATCCAGGGCTATCAACCTTCATATCTCATACCTTCCCTGGAACAGGGGAGCCGATCCCAATTTCTGGAGTTTTATCGAAAATACTCCTAAAGGAGTAACGATTCATTATCTAGACGAGGGGATTGATACCGGCGACATAATCGTTCAAAAAGAAGTCTGTTTTAACTCTGAGGTTGAGACACTTGCATCTACTTACCAGAAGCTTCATCAAGAAATTCAGGATCTGTTTAAACAAAACTGGCCTTATATAAAGTCAGGTAAATGTAAGAGGGTTAAACAGCCAGACGGGGGAACCGTGCACCGAAAGAAAGATCGGGAAAAATTAGAGTTCCTGCTTGAAAACGGTTGGGATACCCCAGTTAAGCTGCTGAATGATTATTTTGTTAAAAATGATTTATATAAGCTTAAATA
This sequence comes from Candidatus Rifleibacteriota bacterium, assembly GCA_051747585.1. Classification (GTDB taxonomy): domain Bacteria; phylum Muiribacteriota; class Ozemobacteria; order Ozemobacterales; family Ozemobacteraceae; genus DYKG01. The sequence goes on along the minus strand of JBNJGH010000165.1, from coordinate 3,869 downwards.
AATGTTACTAATGCTATCGTTTCCATAATTAATAAGTTGTCCTTGAATGATAAAAATAAAGTTTAAAGGGAGGTAAAAATGGCAGAAATTAATTGTTTGTCATTTGATAAAGCAGGATTGCAAAATACCGAAGAATTGATTGAAGCGGTAAAAAAACGTTCCAAAGAACTGGAAATTGATCAACTGGTTGTCGCAACTACCACAGGGAAGACAGCTCTGGATTGCGCAAAAGCAATGCCCAACATGAAAAAAATCGCAGGTATTCTTATGTACGCAACAGACAGCGAAATTAAAGTCACTCGTAAAGAGGGAAAAATTGTAGCACCCAACCCTGACTATCTAAACGAAGCAAAAGAACTGGGGGTTGAATTTTACCAGGGCATTCTTGCTTTTTCGGGAGTTACCAGTGCAATCAAAGGACAGCTTGGCGGTTGTCCTGATTTAAAGATGATTGCAGAAGTTTATAAAACTATTTCGGTAGGTACAAAAGTAGCAGTTGAATGTTCAATAATGGCAGCAGATGGCGGACTTATTGATACTTCCAAAGATATTATTGCTCTTGGTGGCTGGCGTGGTGGTGCTGATACTGCTATAGTTCTTGAACCGGCTTTTGCGCGAAAATTCTTTGATTTAAAAATCCGTGAATTTATTGCTTTACCTCGTAAGCGTAACAGTTGAGAATTAAGATCCTGAAAAAATCATCGCCCGGCTAAAAGTCAGGCGATGATTTTTTTATGGAAATATGAGAAGGTTCCAGAATTCTAGTTGCTTTTTTACATATTGTCTAAAGGAATATTGAGTTCTTCGGTTCCTTTAACAACAAATCTGCCATCCAGAATTATGGGAACCTTTGATCCGTCTTTTTTTACGGCAGTAATTTCAGCAAGCATATCGTAAGGGAGTGTAATATCTATATGTTTGTGTGTGTAAGCTTTTGAAGGATCAGTTTTTCGCAGAGCACTCTTTTCGTTGTCGGTAGCAATCATGCTTTTTCCTGAAATAACGCTTTTTTGCGGACTGTCCTCTTCGTGCGCAAAGCAGGTGTCACCAATAGCAAAATGTGGACCCATTTTTTCCACAATCAGAATAGGCAACAGATGTTGAATTTTATGCTTCTGCGCCATTTTATAGGCTAGTGTATTAGTGCCAATGGCGAATTCACCAATTGGCAGGGTTTTGTTTGGTTTTAAAAGATTATCAAACATATATTTGCGATTGTCTTCTTCTTTTTCAAAATTTGTGCATGAGTAGTCGGTTACCATACCGTCTTTGAAGGTAATTTTCAGATTAAAGTAGCGCAGACCAAAAAGAAAAATATCTTTAACATGCAATATACCTTCAGTGCCAGTAAGTTTTGGTGAAGTAAATATTTCACCTACCGGAATATTTACATCAGCGCCACAATTAATAAAATTCGTTTGAGTGCTGGGATCATCTAGAGGCTGCATTTGCACTCTTATATTCGTTTCGTTTCCTTCTTTTCCTTTAACTTCAACATGGGTGGCCTGATCAAGAATTTCAATCATTTTTTCCTGAATTTTTTCGTAATGATTGCTGTCAAGATTGTTGAGTTCAAGGGTGTCTTTGAATATTTTTTCAAAGTTTTCGCCAATTTCAGGCGAAGGGAAAGAAATGATGCTGAAACTGGTTTCGTTTGGCGGTGCAGCTTTAAAGAAAATGCGGGTGCGCTCATTTTGTAAATTATGCGAAATTTTATCCTGTTCTTCACTTAACTGTACTACATTTTCTTTTATTTCCGGAACAAATGGTTCCTGCCCGAAAAGCCATACAACTACATTGCCAGATACGAGCTTAAGTCTTTCTTCAAGATAGTTCACGGTTTCGGTAAAATATTCCAGCCTGTGTCCGGCATACTCAGAATCAAGATAAAGACCTGTTTCAAAACGATGGTCATAGCCATACTGCTCGTTTGCTCCTCTAGAAGCAGGAGGAGAATAAACTGGAGTTAGCCCTGCTTTTTTTAGTTCTTCACCGAGCAAAAACCCAAGTTTTTCCATGCCGAAGGGATAACGAATCTTTGCAAATTTCTTTTTGTGGTAATCCTGATTTTTATGACTAAAACTTTTTAAATATGCATTTACATGATTTCGGGCGATCGCAATAAGCTCGTCTTCAGGATAATTGTTAAGGAAGTCTGCAAGCTTTTCTGTGTAAGTATCTACATACATTCCATAGCGGTAGAGGTATCTGGGATCACTGAAGTCTGACTTTGAAATTAATTCTCGATATAAATCAAAGCCTGGATTTAACTGACAATAATATTCATTAAGGCTTCTCATTTTAAGGTCTTTATTTTTATATTCTTTATATGCGTTGAAAATTGTTTTGTAGTCAGTTCTGTCAGATTTCCAGATTTTGAAAATGTTTAAAAATAGTTCGTTTGCCAGGCGCATTTCCGAATAGTTTTCTATTCTTGCAAAAAAAAGAGACTGGCGAAAAGCTTTGTATATTGTTGATAGAACCTGGCCCGGTTCTTTGCCAAAAGTTTTTACCGCATAATCAGGGTTTGCAAAGCATAAGTCGTAACCTTTTTCACCGGAAAAAATTTCTGAATAAAATAGGTTGTTTTTTGCCTGCAGCTCTTTATGGGTAAAGCTTTTAAAACTTGGGTCCTGCTTAAACATTTGGACAAAATCATAGCTGTTTAACAAATTATGTCGAGCTTTGGTAAAAAAAGAAGCCCAGGGTCCGGAGTCATTAATCTGAAGATTACGAATTTTGACTATGGTTTCGTTCCATCCTGTCTCGTTTTCAGCCAACCAGTTAGAAATATTTTCCTTAAAATTATCTGTCATTAGTCATTCCTGCCTTGTATTTTTCAGTTTTGATTCTTTGCGATTCTGTCCGCAAAATGCTTTATACCATAACCAACGATTAATGAGCAATGAGATTAGATTGATGGTCAGTTATTCTCCATTCAGCTGTAAATAAACCATAGAATTTTAACCTGAACCTCGCAAAACCAGGAATTGAAAATATTTGGAAAACAATTGTCTAATGTCTAAAAAATAAAATGATTTGAGAAAAACATCTTTCTGTTTACTTTATATATATAAACAAATTATTTAGAAAAAAAATGGCTAATAAGGAGGATTATAATGGCTTTTACGCTACAAATTGGTGATAAAGCGCCAGATTTCAATCTGCCTGCAACCGATGGTAAAAATTATTCTTTGAGTGATTTTTCCGATGAAAAAATTCTGGTGGTTTTCTTTACTTGTAATCATTGTCCATTCGTTCAGGGTTCTGATGAAATTACCCGCGAAACTGTTAATAAGTATAAAGACAAGGGCGTTGCCTTTATCGGTATCAATTCCAACAGTGAGAAAACCTATGAAGAAGATGATTTCAATCACATGGTTATTCGAATGAAAGAGAATAATTTTCCCTGGATCTATGCACGGGATAAAAGCCAGGAAGTGGCAAAAGCCTATGGAGCATTGCGCACCCCTCATTTTTTCGTGTTCGATGAAGACAGGAGGCTTGTATACACTGGTCGAGCCGTAGACAGTCCTCGTAATCCGGGTAAAATTACGGTTAATGATCTTGATAATGCACTCGAAGAAATTCTTGCCGGTAAAAAGGTTTCGTTTCCCGTTACTAACCCGATTGGCTGTAATGTGAAATGGGAAGGAAAAGACGCCCACTGGATGCCCGCAGAAGCCTGCGATCTTGTTTAAAAAAATCGTAAATAGACAAGTGTAGCATCTTTTAAATCAACCATATTTCCAGGCAATAAAAAAAGTTTGAAAAAAATTAATAATTTTGTTGACTAAAGGTTTTACCGGTGGTAAGATAAAATTCCTCTCGAAAGAGGGTGCGCTCAAAAGGCGCAATGATCTTTGAAA
>JBNJGH010000164.1:0-6715 GCA_051747585.1 Candidatus Rifleibacteriota bacterium | reverse complement strand
TCTTCGTTTTCGATGTTGTTTTTTTCCTGTTCTGTTGTTTTGTTTTCCTGGGTCATATTTCTCTTTCGCCTTTATGGTGAAGAATATGTGCTTTTGCTTCGGAAAGGGTCGCACCACCCATCAGCAGACTGCTCAAAGTATTGGATAACCTGAGCAGAGTTCCGACTACTTTACTATAATCCATTCTAAGCGGTCCAATGAGGCCAATTTTTCCAAATGACTGGTTGGGCCCCTGATATTTTGCCGTTACTACCGACATGTCTTTAATCTCAAGGCCGGAATCGGAACCAATGTTTACCACGATTTCCCTGTCGCTTTCAAGGGATTTCGCCAACAGGTTCAAAAGAATTTCTTTCTGATCAAGAAGCCTGAGCATTTGTTTCATTTTCTCGTTATCATTGAATTCAGGTTGATCAAAAAAGTTAATAAAACCATCGAGCATCAGGGCATTGTCATCTGGATTGGAAATCACGGTTTTTACCTGATTAACCAGCTGAGAAAGTAGATTATTGTATCTGCTGAGCAATCTTCTGGTGCTCCTTATAAAATCCTGTTCATATTGGTGATATCTTTTATGGCAAAGTTGAGCATTTAACAGGATACAGATTTTTTCCAGAATTTCATCCGAAGTGTCGGAGGGAATGGTTACAATTTGATCTGCAATGTTTCCGAACTCATCAACTGTTACCATCATCGCTTTGTTTTCCAGGACCTTGAACAATCTTATCGATCTGAGCTGGTTTTTACTTTTTCTCGGAGTCAGAATTGCGCCGGCCAGGTTGGTTTCTTTGCAGGCGTATTTTATTGCGCTTTTCAGAATATCCTGGGTTTGCATGTGTTCTTTTTGGGCATTTTCTGCAATTTTGCCAATAAGAGATTCTTCAAGCTGACTTATTCTTTCAAATTCGAGAAGAAAGTTTACATAGAATCTGTAACCTTTTTCAGTAGGAACTCTGCCTGCTGAAGTATGTGGAGAATAAAGATAGCCCATTAGTTCCAGGTCTGCCATCTCATTACGAATGGTTGCCGGTGAGCAGGCAAGGCTTCCGGTTCTTGATAAAGTTCTTGAACCAACTGGAACGCTGGTATTGATAAACGATTTACAGACTTCTTTAAGGACGTTTTTCTGTCTGTTGTTCAGTTCATCGAACTTGCTTTTTTCTGGTTTAGTTATAAAAGAAAATTCATTCATCACAGCAATACAACATTTAAATAGAATTTTTATTGAGTAATCCAGTAAGAAAAACAGTCACAGAGTCTCTGGAATAGTCAGGAATAACTTCTGATTTGTGAAATTGCCCGGGAATCTGTAGTCAAATTCCCGGACAATTTTAATCAGTAATCCATACCCATTGATGGGGTATTTTCATTCTTTTCAGGCATTTCTGCAACCAGAACTTCAGTGGTAAGCAGAATTGCAGCGATTGAAGAAGCATTTTGCAGGGCAGAGCGTGTAACTTTTGCCGGGTCAATAATACCTGACTCAAACATATTGGTAAAATTATCAGCTGTTACATCGAAGCCGTAAGCTTTTTTGTTGCTTTGCAAAACTTTTTCGATGATTACCGAAGGTTCGAGTCCGGCATTGGTAAGAATCATACGCATTGGTGCATAAAGGGCTTTTCTTACGATATTAATGCCAACTTTTTCGTCGCCTTCGGTTTCTTTGTAGAGTTTGTCAAGCGCGGTAAGACAGTTCAAGAAAGTTACGCCACCGCCGGCAACAACTCCTTCTTCAACTGCAGCACGGGTTGCGCTTAAAGCATCTTCAACCCTGGTTTTACGCTCTTTCATTTCTGTTTCGGTTGCTGCACCGACTTTAATAACTGCTACTCCGCCGGCTAATTTGGCAAGTCGTTCCTGCAGTTTTTCACGATCATAAGAGCTGGTGCTCTGGTTAATTTCACTTCTAATCTGGTTGATTCTTGTGCTTAGTGCATCGGTATTACCAGAACCTTCGACGATAGTAGTTAATTCTTTGCTTACTACTACTTTTTTGGCCTGACCAAGCTGATCAATTGTAGTATTTTCCAGTTTCATGCCCAGGTCTTCGCTAATCTTTTCGCCACCTGTAAGGACTGCGATATCTTCGAGCATTGCTTTGCGTCTGTCGCCAAATCCGGGTGCTTTAACGGCAACACAGTTAAATGTTCCGCGAAGCTTGTTTACAACCAGAGTTGCCAGCGCTTCACCTTCGATATCTTCAGCAATAATGAGAAGAGGTTTGTTAAGCTTAACAACCTTTTCGAGAAGGGGCAGAATTTCCTGGATGTTGTTAATTTTATTTTCGGTTACAAGAATGTATGGGTTGTCGAGAACAGCTTCCATTCTTTCCTGGTCAGTAACCATGTAGGGGCTTACATAACCTTTATCGAATTCCATGCCATCGACGAAATCCAGGGTAGTATCGAAGCTTTGTGCCTCTTCAACAGTAATTACGCCATCTTTACCAACTTTATCCATGGCTTCGGCGATAATTTTTCCAATTTCATCGTCTCTGGCAGAAATGGTTGCTACCTGAGCAACACTGTCTTTTTTGTCATCAACTCTTTTAGAAAGAGTTTTAATTTCTTTGACAACATTATCAACAGCTTTTTCAATACCTCTTTTTAAGAAGTTCGGGTTTGCTCCGGCAGCTACGTTCTTAAAACCTTCAAGTACTATTGCCTGGGCAAGAACAGTTGCTGTCGTTGTGCCATCACCAGCCACATCATTTGTTTTTGATGCAACTTCTTTGACTAATTGGGCACCCATGTTTTCAAATTTGTCTGTTACTTCTATTTCTTTGGCTATAGTTACGCCGTCGTTGGTAACAGTAGGGCTGCCAAACTTTTTGTCCAGAATTGCATAACAACCTTTTGGACCAAGGGTGGCTCTTACGGCGTTAGCTACGGTATCAACGCCTTTTTCCAGAGAACGTCTGGCTTCTTCCCAGTATTTTAATTGTTTCGCGGTCATATCTTACCTCCTGATATGCTTATAAAGGCGCCAAGTTATTGAATGATTGCAAGTATATCTTCTTCGCGCAGAATCAGATATTTGTCGTCGTCGATTTTAATTTCAGTACCGGCATATTTAGAATAAATTACTTTATCGTCTTTTTTTACTTCAAGCTCGGTTCTTTCACCGTTATCATTAAGCTGACCCGGTCCAACGGCAACTATTGTGCCTTCCATGGGTTTTTCTTTGCTGGCGGTATCGGGGAGAATAACTCCGCCTTTTGATTTTTCTACCGTATCTTTTGGGCGAACGATCACACGATCATTAAGGGGTTTAAGGTTCATATAAATCCTCCTGATGGCTTATAAAATTATAGATTAAATTGAGAGGGCAGGGGGCTTTTAGCCCCTCTGCCTGAATTTCGGGGACGAATTACATCATTCCGGGCATCATTCCTCCGCCCATTCCCCCCATTCCGGGCATTCCCATTCCGCCACCGGCGGCTGGAGCTGAACTGTTTTCTTCAGGAATATCAGCAACCAGAACTTCAGTAGTCATGAGAATTGAAGCGATAGAGGAAGCGTTCTGCAGAGCAGACCGGGTAACTTTAGCAGGATCAATGATTCCGGCGTCGAACATATCGGTATAATCGTTGGTGAGAACGTTATAACCCCAGCCGGGTTTATTTTCCTGTTTGATTTTTTCAATAATTACAGCTGGTTCGAGGCCTGCATTGGTAAGAATAAAATTAATTGGTTTGTGAAGAGCTTTTTTGACTATTTCAACCCCAATTTTTTCATCGCCTTCGGTTTTGAGTTCGTCAAGAGCGGTCAAAGCGTTAAGCAGAGCTACGCCACCACCGGCAACAACGCCTTCTTCTACAGCGGCTCGAGTTGCGCTCAGTGCATCTTCAACTCTGGTTTTTCTTTCTTTCATTGCAGTTTCAGTTGGGGCACCAACTTTAATTACTGCAACACCACCGGAAAGTTTAGCAAGTCTTTCCTGGAGTTTTTCTTTGTCGTAAGAACTTGTGCTTCTGTCGATTTCAGCTTTGATCTGAGCGATTCTAGCCTGAATTTCAGTTGCTTCGCCATTACCTTCAACGATAGTTGTGGTTTCTTTAGAAATAACAACTTTTTTAGCCTGACCGAGCTGTTCAATGGTAGTACTTTCAAGTTTCATACCAAGCTCTTCGCTGATTTTCTGACCTTTGGTCAGGATAGCGATATCTTCGAGCATTGCTTTTCTTCTGTCACCGAAAGCAGGTGCTTTTACTGCAACGCAGTTGAAAGTGCCGCGCAGTTTGTTAACAACTAATGTTGCCAGTGCTTCGCCTTCGATGTCTTCAGCGATGATAAGCAGAGGCTTTTTAGTCTGTACAATGCTTTCGAGAACAGGAAGAATATCTTTAATATTGTTAATTTTACTGTCTGTGATAAGAATGTATGGATTTTCAAGTACTGCTTCCATTCTTTCCGGATCGGTTACCATGTAAGGGCTTACATAACCTTTGTCAAATTCCATACCTTCAACGAAATCCAGAGTAGTGTCAAAGCTTTTTGCTTCTTCTACGGTGATAACGCCATCTTTACCGACTTTATCCATGGCTTCGGCGATTACGTTTCCGATTTCGTTATCTCTGGCAGAGATAGTAGCAACCTGAGCAACGCTGTCTTTGTTATCATCAATTCTTTTTGAGGTTTCTTTGATTTTGTTTACAACTGCATGAACGGCTTTTTCGATGCCTCTTTTGATATAAATAGGGGTAGCGCCCGCTGCAGTGTTTTTAAAACCTTCATGAACTATAGCCTGGGCAAGAACGGTTGCGGTAGTTGTTCCATCACCGGCTATATCATTAGTTTTACTGGCAACTTCTTTTACCAGCTGTGCACCCATGTTTTCAAAACGATCTTCGACTTCAATTTCTTTGGCAATCATAACACCATCATTGGTTACTGTGGGGCTGCCAAAACTTTTGTTGAGAATCGCATAACAACCTTTTGGTCCAAGGGTTGATCTAACTGCATTAGCAACGGTATCAACACCTTTTTCCAGTGCTCTACGTGCATTTTCACCATACTTTAGTTGTTTTGCTGACATTATATATCTCCTTTAATTATAAAATTTCTTAGTTTGTAAAAAATAAAATTGTTTATTCTACTGCAAGAAGGTCGTCTTCTTTCATTATCAGGTGTTTTTCGCCATCAATTTCGATTTCGGTTCCGGCCCACTCGGTAAAAATAACGTTGTCACCGGCTGTAACCTGCATAGGTATTTTTTTGCCTTTTTTATCGACATTTCCTTTGCCGACAAAAACTACTTTGCCCTTTTTGGGGCGAGCCTTGGAAGCAGTGTCAGGGATAATGATTCCCGAGGTGGTTTTCTTTTCTACGTCTGCAATTTTGACGACTATTCTGTTACCCAGGGGGGTAAGTTTCATAACGTCCTCCTTAAAACTCGAATTATAAATCGGAATTTTTGTTGTTAGCACTCGACAGAGTTGAGTGCTAACAGGAGGATTCTAAGACAATGAATGGATAATTGAAAGCCGTTTTATTAATGCTAAAACGGAAAAAATGAGGCTTATGGCAGGTTGGATGGTAAAAACTAGATATATCTTAAAATTACATTAAATTGCTTTGAAAATCTCGGAATTTAAAATTTAGTTGCAGGCTGAAATAGACTTGAAAATAATTTATTGAGCAATTTACAAGTTTAAAAATTTATTAAATCTGTACATAATTTCTTTGTTATGATCTTTTTTTGCAACAAAAACAAAAATTTAAGCGTAATTTATATAGCTGGGTTGTATTTGAAAAGGGTTTGGCTTGAAAATTAAATATTTGTTATTTGTAAAATCAGACAGTTGTTGCCTGTTGTGAAGAATTAAGGTTAGAATTAAGAATAGATAGAAAAATTCTGGAGATTATATATGTCTGAAAAGCAATTATCTGACTATTTAAAAAAAGTAGATTTCAGTGATATCAGAGTCCTGGTTGTGGGCTTGGTGTTATTGCTTGTTCCTGTACTATTTATCTTTTATCTTTCCGGTGACACTGAAAAAGGTGAGTTGAGTCGTCAAAAAATTAAATCCATGGCCCGGAGAAAAAATATTTTTAATTACAGCAAAAAGAAAAAGGCAAAAAAAACAAGTTCAGTGGGGAAAAGTGGGGACAGCAGTTCGGGCTGGTTTTCTTCTGAATCCCCTGAAAAAAAAGTGCAAAGAGAGCTCGAGCAGGCTTTTAAAGTGATTAAGAGAAGTAAAAGGTCAGTTTCTTTCCCGCCTGGTACCACGAGGGTTCAGAAAGAATCTTACCTGGCCGAAACGAACCAATTAATCTGTGAGGGTAATGGCGCTCTGGAAAATCGTAATTTGCCCGAAGCTCAAAAACTATTTGAAAGAGCGTTCGATGAAGCCAGAGACAATGCTTTTCAAAAGGTTTATGCTCTTGGTGGTTTGCTTGAAGTTTATTCACAAATGAAAGACGAACGAAAGTATGAAGAAACATTCCAAAAATACATGGATTGGGTGGGCAAACTCCCCCGAGATGTAGTAGGTGGCGATTTAAGGGAGTCGGTAAGAAATGCGTACATGACATTGAAAGCTTTGCAAGACCATAGAGGAAGACAAGAGATTAGTGAGAGACTAAGAAACTCTGAATTGGTTAAGGAAGGTTATATCAAACCGACCGAGGTGCCAGGAGGATTGGCTACAACTTTGGCTGAATTCCCGGCCAAGTTTGAATAGTGGAGGCTATAAAAATGAACCGTAAAA
>JBNJGH010000163.1:0-6764 GCA_051747585.1 Candidatus Rifleibacteriota bacterium | reverse complement strand
ACAGGACAAATCCTGGCTGAAAAAGATTAAAAAATCAACTCTGAGCCCTCGGTGGCCTCAGTGGTTTAAATTCTATATTTGACAGAAAGAAATAAAACCCGAACTTTTTGTAACCAGCTAATAATAATTGACCGAGAATAGCCGTCGAAAAGTGAGTTCCGGTCCCGATTCCAAATTGAAACTTTCGTTCGAGCATCCCTATTGATAGCGGAAATTTTTCTTACTTTTTCCTTCTGTTTTTTTTACATGAATAACAGAGTCAGAAAAATACTCAGGGCGGACACAGTCGAAAATAAATATACCTCAGTTAAATGACGGCTTTTATAGTAAATCATGAAAGCAACCAGACCAACTGCGGCAAAGACGAATTCGAGCCCGGCAGGCGCTGTCAGCGCCGTCGCACTTACAGACAATGCAACCAGAAGAAGCTTGTGTTTAAAAGATTTTGCTTCGATCGATGTAATTAGAAATCCCCGGTAAACGGTTTCGAAAAGTGCTGCGGCAATTGGTATCAGCAAAAGGGCAAGTCCAAACAAGTAATTATCGGTTAATAGTTCGCTAAAACATTGAAAAAATGATGAAGAATCTACTTCAGAAGCAGATGGCAGAACGCTGTAGGGAACTTGAGAGTAAAACAATGACTTTATATCAGAACTGAGCTGAAGAAAATAACTTTGCTTTGCCATAATTAATCGATAAAGAAAAAATGCGGAAATTCCGCTCAAAAGAGTAGAAATAAAAAAAGAGGCCGCAAAGGGGACAGAACTGGAAGATGAAGGTTTTTTGTTGTTGCGCAAAAGTTTGAAATTCTGTCCGGAAAAGATAATAAGAATTGGAAAAAAGATGAAACAAGCAACCAGCCAGCTGGACAAACCCGTATCTTGACCGGGAATGACAGCCTGAAACAATTGGCGCATTGCTGTGTCGGTTCCTGTAAAGACAAGAGCAAGTAGAATGTAAGGATAAAAATAAGACGGGGTAAGACAGGAAACCTCTGGGTCAAGGCGTGTTTTTAAACTTATTCGAGCAATTTGCCAGATTAAAAGCAGAGCAATTGCCAGGATTATCAAATTTAAAAGACTGAGCCATTCGCCAGGCTGTATCGGTGATGCGAACATCATCAGAGCCAGGGCTACAAACTTGCCGCCCATGGTGGACTTTTGTTGAAGAATTTTGCTTTCGTATCTGGGAAAAATTGCGGAGATATTAATTGATATCCAGACACAGACAATTGTGAATAAAAATATGCTTGCGGCTGCTTTCCAGATTATTGAAGTAATAAAGCCGAGATAATCAAAGGTTAAAACAGTTGCCGGAATAAAAATCAATCCCGCAATTATAGACCAGAAAAAGAACTTTTTATAAATAAAACCTGAAGGGGAAACGGGAAGACATTCGATGATAGCAATAGACCTGCCCTCGGCGCCGATCGAGTTTATAGGACCGAACATGCAGAAATAAATAACTGCTGCATATATTACGTTAAGCGTCTGATTGGATGCATTAAAGCTTATAACCGTTTTTAAAAAATAAATCTCGAGAATAATTATGGTAATAGGCATCAAAATTGCATTTATAAGCAAATTGAAATCACTTTTAAGTAAAAGCATCTCTTTACGGAAAAAACCGTGAAAAACTCTTTTGCCGCCGCTGCTTTTTCTTTTTGCGGCGGAATGCGAGCAGGTTAACCAGTTAAATCTGATCATAATATAAAAAAGAAAGCAGCCCACCAGCATCAGGCAAAGCCAGGCAATAGACCAGTATATAAACTCCTGGTTTTTCCCCTGTTTTAACAGGCTTGCGCTCAGCCACTTAAAAGGTTTCAGACATTTGAAAAGATTTGAATTGAAAGAATTGGAATACTGGACAAGCCAGTTAAATGACTGCATTGGAAAATTGCTCAGTAGAAGATAGGGAAAAAGAGTTAAGAATGCACTTAAATACCCAAGCATGGAGAAAAAATTGTTTATGGAAGCCGGGCGTAAGAATCGTCGCATCGCAATAATTAAAAGATTTATGCCCAGCCCGATCAGCAAGCTGATTTGCAGATAAATGCCAAGGCCGGCAAATAATCCGCTCAAACTGAAGCCCTGGTGAAAAGTTAGGGCAAAAATGCCGGTCAATAAAATTAACAGGCCAATGTAATCAGTAATAAGTCGCTCAAAAAGTTTGATTATAATCAAACTCAAAGGCGGAATGGGCAGACTGATAAGAAAATTGAAGTCAGAACTCATCTGGCCGGCGTTCAAGCTGTGGCCGGTCAGCAAATCTCCGGTAAAAACCAGAATAAAAAGATAAATGCAGATTATTGCAAGAACCCATTCAAGAAGATATTGTCCGAAAGGGATTACTTGAAAGCTGGCAATAAGATCAGAAGCGGCATCTGACATTACATAGGCCGTGAATGCCATTGCCAGAATTCCTGCAATAAGTTTGCCCGCACTCTTCCAGTTGAAAACCGTATTTATGAGAAGTCGGGTTTTAAGACGTAAAAGAGGCAGAATGGCGGCTGAGTTTTTATCCATAGTAGCCTGTTTCAGTAGGGTTTTCGGTATTTCTCTTCTAGATAGTATGCTTCTTTTTCCATGGGAATGTCAAAATCTTTGCTGTCACCGTTCATGTCAGCCCATGCACATTGCAAACCCCATCCCATGCTCCAGTTAGTGTCGTCTATCCAGCCATTGCCAATCTGTTTTCTGGCTTCAGGCAGAAAATAACTGATATTTGGCCAGTTCATATTGGCCCGGCGATACTGCAGAGTGTGAACCATCTCATGTCCGGCGTGGTTGCCATTTTCATTAGTTGTAAAAGTGTTGGCATTGCTGTAGGCCAAAGCGCCGGAGCTGTTGATGCTGCCGTTGCGGTCTGCTTGTCGCTCAAAGGCAAGGGTGCCGTATTTCAGGGAATTTTTCCAGTTGAACTTTGAGCCCTCGGTTAGATGGACAATGGGGGCAACAACCGCATTAAGAGCGGGTTTGAATTTAATGTCATTGTCTTTTGCTATCATCCAGACCGGGCCGATGTCCATTCTGAAAACAAATTTGTCGGTTTTTCCCGCCGACTCGGCCAGAGATGCCCCGAAATTTACCATGAGTTTTGCTTGCCAGGCTTTCCATGCCGGCTCGTTTTCAAGCCTTGGAGCCATTTTGAATCCCTGGTGCATAATGTAGCCGCCAAAAATTGCCTGCACCACGGATTTCATTATGGGTTTTCCGGCGCGGTCGGCCTTGTAAGCCGCTCTCAGGGCCGGGATGCCAAGGTTTATCAATAAAATTTCTTTTTTTCCATAAGCCTGAGCGTTATGTACAGGGTAAAATCTGGTTGATAGTAAGCAAATAAGTAAAAGAAAGCAGATTAATCTAACTGTTTTTGAAAAACTCGGCAAAAAGATACCTCAAGTTGGGTTTGGAGAGGTATCGGAATAAACCTTAAAAAAATTAATAACCCATACCCGGTTAATTCGAGGATTATTTATAGCTGATACAGGATTTTTACTTTGCCTTTCCAGATTATTTCCTGGGAGTTGGGTATGTGGGAAAGTTTGAGGTTTAATACCCTGAAGCTGTGGGCGTAGGGTGAAGCTTTGCGTAAAAAATCGTTTAAGGAAGCAAAAGTGCGGGCTGATACTTGAGAAGTTGCCTCGAGCTTGTTGTCGGGCATGTCTTTTTCGACACTGTTACTTAAAACCACATCAGCTTCGGTCGAAATTATTTTTACAAAGTCATAATAGCTTGAAAGTTTTTTGACCTTTTCGTTTTGCAGAGGTAACTGAGTGATTTTTATTTTCAGCTCAAGATGTTTTTTGTCTTTCTGATCGTCAACCCTTGAAACTGCTTCGCCACTGGCAGTTTTAAAAATATTCATTATGGTATCTGCGTCTACCGGTGTAGAGAAATCAAGCTTTATGACATAGCTGATATGGTCGTTTTCTTTTTTGAACTCTTCGGTAGTAAAGGCGATTAGAGAACGGCTGGGTGGCTCTGACAAGAATTTTTCGATTATATCGGCAGCTTTTTCGCCGGCGTAAGTTGGTACAGGTCTATAAACACCGGGAACGCCAATGAATTTCTGGGGTTCGGCCATTTTAGTCGAGAGCTTTTCGATAAAGCTTTTTAATTTCGAATTATCGGGGTCTCCTTTTTGTGCAATCAGAATATTTTGCCATGCAGTTAAATAATTGCGCTTTCGTGCCGCTATTACTGCGCGCATGAAACGTCCGCCGCTATGATCGGGTTCTCGGTCGAATACAGTATTTAGCTCACTTATCGTTTTGTCGTAATTCTTGCGCTTGAAGTGGCGATTGGCCAGCTTCATGTGAACAAAGATATGCCGTTTGTCTTTTTCTGAGAGCTTTTTCTCGGTTTTAACCACCATGCGTCCTGTGGGTTGCTCGGGAAGGGAAACGTTAACCGATTTCTCGCGTTTGTCCGATTTATTCGAAGAGCCGGAATTTTTTCTGTCATCGATATGTTTGCGTGCTTTTTTTTCGAGTTTGTCCCAGTCGATATCGCGTGCAAAAAGAGAGAATGGTAAAAGAATAAATAAAAAGAAAATTAAAAAAATTGAGCTGTTGAAATTATTCTTATGACAACATTGGTTAAGCATTCTCGGCCACGGCACTAACGGCTTCCTGCTCGGTTGGGTAAGCATCGCAAAGAGTTAGAACACCAGTCATTTGTAAAGCTGTCTGAGTTAGTTTGGTTAAGCCTGTTATCGCAACTTCGCCATCATTGTAGTCTATGACCTGCACCATAACGTCAAGCAGAGTTGACAGGCCGGTACTGTTTATAACCGGAGTTTTTTCCAGATTAAAAACAAAAAGGTTGTTGCCCTTGTCAATCAGCTGGCTGCATTTTTCTTTGAAGACTTTTCCTCCGCTGTCGTCAAGATAGCCTTCGGTTCTGATTATAAGGACCTTGTCGGATTGATCTATTTCAATTTTAAAATCTGCCATATACTGCTAATAATAGAAATAGAGAGCAACCCCTGTCAAGTACAAAAGACTCAAATCAGGGCAATCGCATAAAAAAATCGGTTGTCGGGATCGGTATCGGAGCTCCCTTTTCGATTACTTCTGGATTGATTCTAAAAATTTCGATACCGATTCTGATTCGCTTTGAAAAGCTTTGGACCAGCCTCAAGTATGATACGTCTCGTTAAAGTATGTCGTTAACAATTCTTGTTCTAAAGTCCGCATTGGGAAGATCAAGCTGTTCTTTTGCCAGCACCATGGGTTTGCTGCCTCGGTATCTTGGAACTATGGCGCCTTCTACCACAGAATTCCAGTAACTGTCTGTTTCTGAGCAAACTATGCCCGCAACAGCATCGATTCCTATGTTCAGCATATGCTGGTGCATTGGAATCGTTGGCCCGAGTATGAGTTTCCAGGCTCTTGGCGATTTCTCAATAACATCCATTAAAGTGTCGTTAAGAATTGTAACGCCGGTTATAATGACAGCGTCGCATTGCTTAAGCCATTCGCCGCCTTCTTCTTCGCTTAAGTCGTCTTCGACCGGTTTCTTTTCGACTATTTTAAATTCTCCTGCCCAACTCTTAATTTCTGGCGCAAATGGAAAATGCCCCACCATACCAACTTTTGCGCCGGTAAAAGTTTTTTGCATCCAGCCAAGAACATCACCTGATTGTAACTTTTCGTTGTCTTCGTTTATGAGTGAATTTACCGCAGCCATGCCCAGGCTTCGCTCAAGAGTTGCTTCGTGGGTAACATATTTTGCCAGTTGATGAGCGCTCATTTCGCTAAGGCGCCCTGCTCCTTCTATCTCGGCGCACAGGTGGGGTATTTCCTGCGGGTCTCTCAGGGTATAGGCAACGCCTACAGTTTTGCTTAAAACTGCTGACATAAAAACACCGCAGACTGCTTTTATAATTTTTTCGTCTGGATAAGAGAGTGCTACTTCATAAAGTTGTTTTCTCAGGTTTGACTTCATTTTTATTTCCTCCATCTTGAATAACAGCATTAAAGCAGCAATATCCATGCCACTGATTGCGGACCGGTATAAAGCGAAAAGGAAAAATCTTAAGTTGCAAGATTGCGAAATTCCAAAAGCTATGGTTGCAAAAATGCGAGCAGCTTTACATTTCTTATTATTTTTTCCGGGGCAAAAGGCTTGCTTAAAGACCGGTTTATATTTAAAAATAATTAGCAACCGGGAGCCGTGTCGTGTGAAAAAATTATTGATAATAGATGATGATACAGAACTTTGCAATTTGCTTTGCGAGTATTTCAGTGCCGAAAACTTTATCTGTCAGACTGCCAATGATGGTTGCGAAGGCCTTGATGTTGCTCAAAACGGCAATTTTGATCTAATAACTCTTGATGTTATGCTGCCCGGTATTGATGGTATCAGCCTCCTTAAAAAACTTAGAAAAAAGGTGGATACTCCGGTCGTTATGCTTACTGCGCGCGGAGAAGAAGAAGACAGGGTCGGCGGGTTGGAGCTTGGAGCAGATGATTATCTGGCCAAACCATTTAGTCCGAGGGAACTTCTTGCTCGTATCAAAGCAATCTTGCGCCGAATTGACAAGAAGTCATCCGGCATGAAAGACCAGGAGGAATGCGGCCGAATAAAGGTTGGCGATGTTGTGGTCGATAAAAAGGCAAGAGCAGTTTGGCAGAATAGTCAGCCAATTTCATTGACTGAAGTCGAATTTAATCTTTTAGATCTTTTATTGAACAATGCCGGCCAAGTCGTAGATCGACAAGAACTTGCCAGGGCGTCTCTCGGTCGTAGACTCGACTATTT
>JBNJGH010000162.1:0-6909 GCA_051747585.1 Candidatus Rifleibacteriota bacterium | reverse complement strand
AACATTGTCATTGCGAGGAGTGTAACGACGAAGCAATCTTTTTAGTAAAACAAAAAAGCCTGCCGCTCAAATTTGAGTGGCAGGCTTTTTTGTTATTATCGCTAGTGGTGAGGGTTTTCCTGAACGAGTCTGTATGCCTTCATTACTGCTTCTTCGGCCATACGAACATTCATCGAATCTTCATAAAATTTTTCCGGTGGAGAAAAAGCATCATAGCTGCCGAGAATCCAGTAGGTGCCGGGCAGGCTGTTAAGCGCCAGAGCTGCAGTATCAAGCACACAATCATTACAGTCACACATTTCGTGGCGATCGATCATGTCTGCTATAACCTCGAGCACAAGATGCTCCCACATATTTACCAGTCTTGAAAAATCGTATCTATCTAATGGTGGTTTGTCTCTTATATCCATAACATTCCCTCCGCTTCGACTATTTAAATCCCCTGATTTTGCAATCAAGCACCATCAATTGAGCAGATCTGACACCATTATAATCATTTGCTTCGACATGGTAAACCAGGTCACAGGTTCCGTCTCTAATTGAGTCGGGTGCCATTAAATGGCCCATATTAAAACCAATACCGAACAGTCCTCTTCCGTTTGGCCGCCTGAACTTGAAGCGTAAATGATTTTTTGTATCACCCACTTTTCGAATTTCGGTAAAAGGAGCGCTGCGAGCCATAAAAACCGGTGCAGGATTTTCTATTCCAAATGGTGCAAATTTAAGAATATCCTTAAGAAGTTGCTCATTAACTTTTTCGACTGGAAGCTCGGCATCGATAAGCCATTCAGGCTGCAAATCAGCGGTAGAAATATTTTTTTCGGCATACTGGCGCAACCGCTGTCTGAAAAGCTCCACATTTTCTGGATTCATTGTCATGCCGGCTGCGCCTACATGTCCGCCATATTTTTCGAGAAGATCGGAACAGGCATTTAAAGCTTCGATAATATTAATTTCTTTGAAGCTACGAGCTGAACCGAGAAATTTACCCTGATCTTCAAGCAGCACAATTACCGGTCGACAATAATCAAGCATCAATCTGGTGGCGACAATACCGGTAACTCCCTGGTTTTTCATTGGTGCAGCTACCAGTAAAATACGATCATTTTCCAGATCATTCTGCTGCTTAAGATAATCTTTTACACCGTTGTAACAAATCTCACCAAGTCGCTTGCGCTCGTTGTTCAACTCATACAATTCATTGGCCAGTTCTTCGGCTTTATTGTCTCTATCGGTGGTTAAAAGCCTGATTGCAATCTCGGCAGTTTTAAGTCTGCCGGATGAATTAAGGATAGGCGCAATATTAAAACTTATATCGCGCTCGCTGACTTTTCGAGATTTCCAGCCCAACTGGCTGAAAAGGCTTCCCAGACCGAGTCTTTTACTTTTAGCAACAAATTTAAGCCCCATTTGGGCAAACATGCGATTTTCGCCGCGCATTGGAACCATATCAGCTACAGTTCCAATGGTTAGAATATCTAGACAACGCTGCCACAAAGATTTTACAGCAGGCATTTTACCTTCGATACATTTCAGATACATAAGAGCCAAAGCCTTTGCACCGCCGATATTAGTAAGATTCAACTCAGCTGCATATGAACTTTTGCTTTTGTCTTTTACATCAGGCATACAGTCAGAAACGAATTTGTCTACAAAAACAGAATGCATTGCCAGTTTATGCACCTCAGGAATCATTTCCCCGATTAAAGCTTTTTCCTTGTCGTTAAAGAAAACTGCGGTTGTATTATGCATTGAATCAAAATTAATATTTTTTACCGGGGTAAAGCCTTCGGTAACAGAGAATCGCACGACATCTATGGTTGAGCCGCTGATGTCAAATACCATCAGAGGTCTAATCAGTCGTTTAGCCCTTGCCAGCTCGAGAGCAATAGCCATTTTAAAAGCAACCCCCACCCCGGCAATATCTTTTTGCGGACAGGTCGAATCAGGCAATTTGGGGTCTACTATTGCAACCGCATCTGGAACTTGAGCCGGAGCTTCGTGATGATCGGTAATTATTACATCTATACCCTGTTTTTTTGCATATTCGACTTCTTCGCGATTACTTATTCCACAATCAACAGTCACAATAAGGCTTACGCCATCATTTTTTGCAGTATCTATATATGAGGGATTAAGACCATAACCATCTTCTATGACCGGCACGGTAAAATCTACCAGGCGATGAAAACTTCTAAGGGTTTCTGTAAGCAATACCGTAGAGGTTATACCGTCAACATCTCTGTCGCCATATACCCTTATGCTTTCTTCATTTTCAAATGCCTTTTGAATTCTTTTTACGGCTGTAGCAACCCCTTCTACCATATATGGAGAAAATAAGAACCTGCTTCTCGGCGCAAAATAGCGCTCTATTTCTGTAGGCGAACTGATGTTACGATTCAAAAGAATGCGCAAAAATAGTTCCGGGAAACCGGTTGATTGAAGTTCTTTTAGTTTTTCTTCAGGAACTTCGAGTAATTTCCAGATTTTATCCATTATTTTCCTAACTTGGAGATTGATTCAATTTTACTGGTATCTTCAATGATTTCAAGAAAAGCATTAACAACTCTCGGATCGAACTGGGAACCGGAACAACGTAACAGTTCTTCTCGAGCCTGAGCAATGTTCATGGTATCACGATATGCGCGCTTGCTGGTCATTGCGTCAAATGAGTCGGCGACGCAGACAATTCTTGCCAGCAAAGGAATTTCTCTGCCTTTTAGACCATCGGGATATCCTTTGCCATCAAATCTTTCGTGATGATATCTTATCAGCGGAACTTTTTCGGCCAGAAAGCTTGCCGGCTCAATTATCGCGGCACCACGCACCGGATGAGTTTTCATAGTTTCAAACTCGTCATCTGTAAGTTTGGCAGCCTTGTTTATAATACTTTCTGAAATGCTTATTTTACCTATATCATGCAATAAAGCGCCGACATGAATTGTTTTAATATCATCAGCCGGAAGTCCGATAATTCTGGCGATTTCGATAGAATAACGGGCAACGCGCTCAGAATGCCCTCTGGTATAGGGATCTTTGGCATCGATTGAGTTTGCCAGAGCCCTTACCGCAGACAAATAGCTTGCCTCTAGATCTTCATAAAGCTGTGCATTATTAAGAGCTACTGCTATCTGAGAAGCGAGGGTAGAAAGAATTTCCAGGTCCGATTTATTGAATGCTTCGCCATTGAGGCGATCAGACAAAGACAATACCCCAATTGGCTTATCTTTAACTTTAAGAGGCACACAGATTGAGCTTCTGCCCTGTTCCGACGAGGTTTCTTCGGAAGTTTTAACATCGTTGATAATCATTGGTTCACCACGGGTAAACACTTTACCGGCAATGCCTTCTCCGACCTTTATAGGCTGAAGAGCCTGCATGTTCTGTTTTCCTTTGTAAAGCATAACCTGAAGGCAATTTGTTTCTTTGTCATAAAGAACAACCGAACTTGTTTTTACGCCTCCAAGAACTTTTTCCGTAAGATCTAGAACCATTTCAAGCAGTTCATTGATATCAAGCACCATACCAAGCGTCTTGCCAACTTCGTGCAAGGTATTTAGCTCAAGCACCTTGCGCTTGAGATCATGCCAGGTGCGCGAGTTTTTAATCGCAATAGCAGCTTCCTGGGCAATGCCTTCGACCAGACGAAGGTCTTCTTCGGTAAACGGAGTTCCCGAAATTCGATTGCTGACCGACAAAATGCCGACAACCCTGCCGGAATACTTTATGGGAACACATATTGAGCTACGTGAAACCTTTGCTTCTACCAGCTCGGTACTGTCTTCCTGCTGGTCGAGATCGTTGAGTAAAACTGAGTCGCCACTGTTGAAAACCCTGCCGGCAATACCCTTATCTAAGGGCACTCGACGATCTTTGGGCATTGCGCCCGGCTCCAGCCCTTTGGCCACTCTTATTACAAATTGCTCGCGCGCCTCATCGACGATCATCAACGAGCACCTTTTAACACCACTTAAAACATTTATCAAATTATCGACAATGTTCTCATACAAGGGTTCCTGCTCGAGTATCGAACTAAGTGAACGACCAATGTGCTGCAAAGTGCTTAATTCAAAATTCTTTTTTTCATAACTGAGATTTTTATGTCGCAACTCTGTTAAATGAACATTTATACTTTTGCTCATCTGATTAAAAGAATCTACCAAGATTCCTATCTCATCGTTTGAGCTTTTTTCTACCTCTGTTTGCAGCTCACCATCGGCAATCTGCCGGGCAGCGCGAGCAAGCATCATTACAGGTTTGTAAATAATTCTGGTCATATACCAGGTAAGAAATGCAGCAAGCAGAGCTGAAATTAACAGATAAAACATAAAATTTGTAATAATTTTATGCCTCTGCAAATTGTAAATCTGGTTGGAAAAAACAATTCGCAGAATTCCTGCCGGTTTGTCGTTTTCCGGGTTGTTTATCTGATTGGCAACAACAACTGTGGCAGGGAAACTTATAAATCCATGGGCATTATCGGGCACAACCGGCGAAGACTCGGCTAATTTATGCATCTGATTATCGAGAATTTGAACCGACAAAACATCATTTGCGGGAATATCTACCGAAGTAAGCGCATCTGCCATTTTTTCAAGGCCTGCAAGGTTATCTTTTTCAATAAAATTAAACGCCAGAGGCTCGATCGTTTTAACCAGAGTAAGCCCTTTTTTATTTATATAGTTTTCGCTTAAATGTCGCCACCTGGAAAGCTCATTCCAGCTGACAATACCAACCAGCAAAGTAAGTATAACCATCTGCAAAATAAATATTTTAAACTTAAGCACTGAAGCCGGTTCGGAAAAGCGTTCATTTTTATTATGACCAGCTTCGTCAGCGACTACTTTATTATCCATTCTTTTCACCTTCAGAAACTTCGTCAGTACTTTTTACATTATCACTTCTATCATTGTTTCGGTTAACAGCAGCGTTATTTTCGAGAAACTTGATCATGTCCTTGATAAATTCTTCAAGTCTATTTTCAATAGTTTCTCTAATATCATAACATTCCACATTTTTAATTAAATCATGGTGAGCACTTAACAGCTCTTTAGCATCGGTATTTCTTGCAAAATTCCGGTATTTTACATTTTCGGGAAATCTGGCCTGGGGAGAACCAAAATCAGTGGTTATATAAATATTTTTATTGTTCATCGAAATCAAACTGCGATGAACGCCCCTTTTTACCTCTGAATCAAGAAACAAGAGGGCAACGCAACCATCTGGACTGGAAAAAGCCTTGCCCCAACACTGAAAAAGAGGCAATTCAATAAGCGGCATGCGCAAATTCGCAAAATGTTCAAAGCCAAGCTTTTCGCCGCCTTTTTCACTGATTTCAGCTATCTCTTTAGAGTTTCCCAGCGAATTCAACTGCCTGTCTTCGAGCCGCTCTACCCTGAAAAAAGCTTTGGACTTTACCCTTTTTCCTTTGCGCAACAATGAATAACGGGCAGGAAGAGGATGAAGAAATGAATTTAAAAAGAAATAGAATACGCCACTGAAAAAAATGGCAGTATTGCTGTAAGAATTATCAGAAAGGGTTTGGGAAGGGCTCCAAAACCAGACGAACCACATCAAGAAGGTTGAGGCTGCAATAAAAGTGCGAATTACAAGTCTTTTACCGCCAAAACCCGACAGCTTCGGCGCAATAAAAGCCTGGAGAAACCAGGTAGCCCGGGCAAAATGCAAAACAAAAGCCGACAAAAACGCAAGCTTAAGGTTTGAAACAACTTCTGGAGAAGCATTAAAAGAAGCGAAAAAAGATGCAGCCAACAAATAAGCCGGTATAATTGAAATAGCTCGATAAAAAAAATAATTGTGAGCGGTTTTGCTTCGCCCTTCGGGCGTTATTTGAATATCACTCCAGCCCTTGTAATGCTCGAGCCGGATTCTGCCGAGACAATAATGATTAATAGCATCGGCCATAAAAACAGGAGTAAATGCCAGAACCGCTATGAGAGTAGCCAAAGTCCCTTCAACTGTTTGGCTTCGAACCAGAAGAATCCAGATAAGAACTAAACCGACCAAAGTGGTAAAGTTACTTGAAATTCCCAGCATAAAAACTGATTTTATTCTGTCAACTGCCCTATTTCCTGAGGCGTCCTGTTTCATGAAATTATAATAACATTACCCGACTCATATTGCACCCACATATAGTTGTAAAACAGTTACTTGCCAAGAAGAAGCCCTTTGTGCTATTCTCCTTTTTGATTACGGGGCGTGGCGCAGATGGTAGCGCGCATGGTTCGGGACTATGAGGTCGCTGGTTCGAGTCCAGTCGCCCCGATTTTTTATGTTTCCAGCAGAATAACCCTCAATTTTTTTACCTTTGCCCGGGTTATGCTGTTTATAAGTTTTTAATCGCCTTTTCAATAAATTATTGGTCAAACTTTATTAGCTGACTTTCAGCACCTTTTGTTTTATTGCTCTACGTCAACCGGGGAAATTTCACCACGGAGAGCACAGAGTGCACCGAGACGATTTTTAATCTTTTTCAGCCAGGGATTGTCCTTTGGACAATCAGCCGGCGGGTTCACCGCCCGGCTTTCCCAGCAACAACAAGCCCTCAGAAAAGCACTGGTGTTTTTCTGAGGGCTTGTTGTTGCTGGGAAGATTGGCTGAAAAAGATTCTCTGTGTAACTCTGTGGGCTCTGTGGTTATTTTCTTTGTGAAATGACCCCTTACAAAAAAGTTGCTCAAATTTGCCTTAAGGGTTAGTATTTTGCTTGAAAAAAAAGAACCAGGAGAGATACCAATGAAAGATCTGTTTATCAAACTTAAAAACCACGAAGCAAAGCTTGCCGTTGTCGGGCTCGGATATGTCGGCCTGCCACTGGCGCACGCATTTGCCCAACACTTTGATGTTCTGGGGTTTGATGTTAACAAAGAAAAAGTCGAACAGATGAAAAA
>JBNJGH010000161.1:0-6949 GCA_051747585.1 Candidatus Rifleibacteriota bacterium | reverse complement strand
CCCGAATTTTGAATCCTCGTTATTGTCGCGCCGCATCTGTCGAATTTTTAACAATTTTTCGCGTAGATTGCCCCGTTTTCCGGCAAATGGCTTCTGCGCGACAGCAGGCAAGGCAATAGCCAATATCATTGCTGAAATCAGCAGGGTAAGAAGTTTATATTTTATTTTTAATTGGTAATTGAATTTGTTCAAGCTTTGCCTCCCTGCCTTAACCCCGGTTATTTAAATATTACCACAAAACAGCAATATCCTTGATTTTTTGTCCTTTTTCCAGATTTCAGGGTCGGTACAGCAATTACCGCTAAGGCATTATCAGGTGGTTTTCAAAAGTTATGGTTTTATTTCTTCAGGGCAAATAAAGAATTTAAACCACTGAGGCCACCGAGGGCTCAGAGTTGATTTTTTTATCTTTTTCAGCCAGGATTGTCCTGTGGACAATCCGCCGGCGGTTTCACCGTCCGGCTTTTTCTTCTTCAGCAAGCCTTCAGAAAAGCACTCGTGTTTTTCTGAAGGCTTACTGAAGAAGAAAACAATGGCTGAAAAAGATTCTCTGTGTTCTCTGTGCGCTCTGTGGTTATTTTCTTTGCGGCTTTGAGGCCTGGTGTGAGGAGAACTCTTTTCTGAAAGCAACTGATAGTCGCATACCGAGAATTGCTGGTAAATATCTGCTTCAATTGCGCAAAACTTGAATTTAGGCTAAAATCCCATACAGCAGATTATAAAGGAGCGTCAATTGCAAAACGACAAAATTGTGAACCAGATTAAAAAGGTTCTAGAAAATGAGAAAAGCCTTTGCCTTGCAATTTTGTATGGATCCTATGCAAATGGTAAAGTTCATCCGCAAAGCGATGTCGATATTGCAGTTCTTTACGACTATCCTTTAAATGCCCCACAAAAAAACGACCTGCTATGTAAACTTGGAGATAAGCTACACAAAGAGATCGACCTTACCGACCTTTACAACCTCAATGGCACCATATTACAGCAAATTCTCTGTAAAGGTCGTCTTGTTATTGAGAAGCAGCCCTCTAAGTATGAAAATCTTGTAAAAAGAATGATCTACAATCAGGCCGATATGATGCCCCTGGTTCAAAGAGAACAAAAAAACCGCTTAAAGAAGTCTCTATATGAATAAAAACCTTTTACTCAATAAACTCGAAAGTCTGGATCGCTGTCTGAAAAGAATAGAAGACAAGACGCCCGACAGTGTAGAAAAACTGAAAAATGATTTAGATCTTCAAGACATTATAGTTTTAAACCTTGAAAGGGCCATACAAAACTCAGTCGATATAGGATTACATATACTTTCAACTCAGAAATGTAATTTGCCACAAAACATGGCGCAAACCTTCGAGTTACTTTGTGATTTGAAAATTATCGATAAAAACATAGCAAAAAAACTGAAAAAGTCCGTAGGCTTTAGAAATACCGCTGTTCACACCTACCAGCAACTTGACTGGGAAATTGTTTACCAGATAGCAACCAGGCATCTTGAAGATTTCAAAGAATTTGCCCGCCAGATCATTAAAGCCGCCGAAATAGAGCTTTAGACAGACAACCACTGTTTCTCGCTACCGAAATCAAAACTCGTTTTGAGATTTTTTTGTTGTTAAGATTATTCGAATGTAGACCCATTACGCCTGACCGCAAAAGAAAAAATAGATTCAGGTATTCTTTTCGAAAACATGGCATTAATCTGAGATGTTCTTTTCTATCGTTGTGGTTTTCAACCACCACGGATGTTATAAACTTATGAAGATTAAGCGCAATCTTCTTAAGTTCATAACAAACACCAATTGGCTTTTTCCATTGCCCCAAAAGTTAAAGCCGGTATCTTTTTTCTGAAAAGATTTAATCGCTTTATCTGCTTCCATAGATCGTGTGACTCAGTATTATTAATTTGGCCAGGTTCAAGATGCTCGCCAAAATAGGCTTTACCCGTCATGTAAAGTTTATCTTCGGGGAAAACAAGTTTTTGCGGCATTCCCCTCTGAAAGGCGATTTTTTCACCGCCTGTGCGGCGGTTCATGTTGGATTCGCTCTCTTGGGATGAAAAATAGTTTTAATTACTTCTGCATTAACTAAAAGCAGATTGACGACAGATTCCTGATAATGTAAACATCGTAGTCGCCGAGGTATTTGAAACCATACTTCTCATATAGATTTATAATAAATTCGTTCTTTCTGGATACTTCAAGTTTAATCTGCATATTGAGTTTATGTGCATACTTCAGAGATGCCTTAAGCAAAACATGAGAAAGCTTTTTGCCCTGAAAATCAGGGGCAACGCATAAGTGGTGAAGATAGAGTCGGCGCCCGTCATTGGTTATCCAACTCGAACCAATAATTTTATCGTTGCAGCTGAGAATAAAAAGCTTGCCTCCGGCAAACAAAGTATTTGCGATTACATTTGCATCATCGCCACGGCCTTTGCTGGCAAGCCCTGTAGCCTGCCACAATTCAAAAAGTTCATCAAAATCTTCGGGCTTATAGTCTCTTAGCTCTGTTGCTGTCAATTTTCCGATACTCCCCGTATGCCAATATACTTAAGACGATTTTACAGAATCTGCATCCTCTGTCAAGAATCTGCCTTTTGTTAAGGTGCTCAATATTTATAAATACATCAACTAAAAACAAAAAAGACCTGTTGCAATCAGGTCTTTTCTAGCCCACACACTGTGGAGTCATTACGACGATGTGAATAAATTTTTATTTGAACTTATGGTGTAATCTCTATAAGATAAGAATATTATATAAATAATTAGACGAGGATGTCAACAATGAAAAAAAATTTCGGCGATTATTACCTTGGACTGGATATCGGCACAGAATCAGTTGGCTGGGCAGTTACGGACTTAAATTACAAAGTTCAAAAACTCAATGGCAAAGCTCTTTGGGGAATAAGGCTGTTTGAAAAAGGACAAACCGCAGAGGAAAGAAGACTTCACCGGGCTTCCAGAAGAAGACTGCAGAGAAGAAAGCAGCGAATACAACTCCTGCAGGAAATTTTTGCTGAAGAAATCGCCAAGGTAGACCCAGGCTTTTTTCAAAGAATGAAAGAAAGCAAATACTGGCCGGAAGACAAAAGCTTTGAAGCGCCTTACGCAATATTTGCAGAAAAAAATTATACAGACAAAAATTACCACAAAGATTTCCCTACCATCTATCACTTAAGAAAAGATTTAATAGAAAAAAAAGAAAAATTTGATATAAGGCTTATTTATCTAGCCATACATCACATTCTCAAAAAAAGAGGTCATTTTTTGTTTGAAGGACAAAGAATGAGTACAATTACTTCTTTTTCAGAAGTTTTCAATAACCTGAAAAATGTTTTATGGGATGAGCTTGAGATTGATATAAATCTGGGCCTTGAAGAGTTAAAAATTTTGGAAGCCACTCTTAAAAAAAAGAGTTTAAACAAAACTGAGAAAAAGAAAGTTTTAAATGAATTATTAATCCATGACAAAAAAGACGAACAAGCTAAGCAAAAAAAAGCTATCGTCGCCCTTTTAATTGGTTCTCCGGCAAAAATTAATGATTTGTTTCCTGAAATAGAAATCGAAGCTACAGAAATTTCCAAAGTAGATTTTTCAAGTAACAAATATGAAGAAAATTTTGATCAATTAACAAACATACTTGAAGATAAAATTCTTTGTCTTGAACAGCTAAGAACCGTTTACAGTTGGGCGATACTAGCCGAGATCAGACGTGGGTTTAACTTTTTTTCTCAAAAAAAAGTTGATGATTATTTGAAACACAAAAAAGACCTGAAGATTCTTAAAGAAGCAATAAAAGAATATTACCCGGAAAAATACAAGAACGTTTTTGATAGTCCCGAAATCAAAGGGAACTATTGTGCATACACAGGTCATGCTAGAAAAAATATGCGAAAATTGCCGATCAAAGACAAATGTACAAAAGAAGAATTCTATAAGTTCATTACATCATTAATAAGCAAAAAGATTAAAGAAAGTGAAACACTTCAATATATAAAAGCAGAAATTGAAAAAGGCACTTTCTTACCAAGACAGGTTACAAAAGATAATGGAGTAATCCCCTACCAGATGCATCTTGAAGAACTTGAAACAATACTGAAAAATGTCAGTACCCATTATGATTTTTTAAACAAAACAGACCAGGGTGGTATTACTAACGCAGAAAAGATTAAGAAGATTCTGACTTTTAGAATTCCTTATTATGTAGGCCCCGTCAATGACTCACATAAAAGTAAAGATGGCAATTGCTGGGTAGTAAAAAAAGCGCCTGAACCCGTTAGACCCTGGAACTTTGAAAAAGTTGTTGATTGTGAAAAATCTGCAGAACAATTCATTAGAAGAATGACCAATAAATGCTCTTACCTGACCGGGGCAGATGTACTACCAAAGAACTCACTTCTTTATAGCGAATATATGGCTCTAAACGAATTGAATAATCTAAAAATAAACGGTGAAAAAATAAGCGTTGAATTGAAAAATAAAATTTTTCAGGAACTATTAAAAGAAACAAACAAAGTCACAATCAAAAAATTGAGAAAATTCCTGGAAAACAACGGGATAATTTCCAAAACTGATCTTATAAGTGGCATAGACGAAAGCTTCAAAGCTTCTCTAAAATCATTCCATGATTTTAGAAATATTTTAGGTGATAAATTAGAAAACCAGCAGATAATTGAAAAAATAATACTCTGGATAACTCTTTTTGATGAAGCCCCTGGCATCTTAAAGAAAAAAATTAATTCAGAATTTGGTTCTTTTCTAAGCGACAGCGAAATTAATAAAATTTTAAAGCTTAAATATTCAGGCTGGGGAAGATTATCAAAAGAATTTTTGACAGAAATCATTCATGTAGATAAGGCAACAGGCGAATGCTTCAATATAATCTCAGCCTTGCGGGGTGAGATTGGAGCAAATTTAAACCTCATGCAGTTATTGAGCAATAAGTATGATTTTTCCCGTTCAATTGAAAAATATAATGAGGAGCAGCTCCAGCAAAGCAACGAGATAAGTTACAATCTGGTCAAAGACCTTTATGCTTCACCTGCAGTTAAAAGAGGTATCTGGCAAACCTTACGAATTGTTAAAGAAATAGTAAAAATAATGCAGAAGCCTCCTTTAAAAATTTTCATAGAAGTTGCCCGCGAGGACGGACAAAAGAAAAGAACAATATCGAGAAAAACCAAATTACAGGAATTATATAAAGCATGCAAAAATGAATCCAGAGAGTGGGCAAAAGAATTAGAAAACACTCCAGAAGGACAACTACGCAGCAAAAGATTATTTCTATACTATACTCAAATGGGTCGCTGTTTATACAGCGGGGAACCAATAGATTTGAGCAATCTTTTCAACAAAAATATCTATGATATAGATCATATTTTTCCGCGCTCAAAAGTCAAAGATGACAGCCTCGACAATCTAGTCCTGGTAAAACGCAATATAAATACAAGCAAATCTAATGAATACCCATTATCACCGGAAATACAAAAAAATTGTTCTGACTGGTGGCGAATGCTCTACCAAAAAGGGTTTGTAAGCAAAAAGAAATTTGACCGCTTGTTACGCACCACCCCTTTTGACGACAACGAACTGGCTGATTTCATTGCCCGACAACTTGTAGAAACCAGGCAGTCAACAAAAGCGGTTGCACAGGTTTTAAATCAAGTTTTTAAAGAAAGCGAAACCGTGTATGTAAAAGCTGGCAGTGTCAGTGAATTCCGACAAAATTTTGATCTGGTCAAAGTAAGAGAGGTAAATGATCTTCATCATGCGCGTGATGCCTATTTAAATATAGTGGTTGGAAATGTTCTAAACACAAAATTTACCAGAAACCCGCTCAATTACATCAAAAATGCAGAAGGCAGAAAATACAATCTAAGGCAATTATATAACTTTAACGTTGAACGAAACGGCATAAAAGCATGGGAACCGGGTTCTGGCGGAACAATCAACCAGATCAAAAAAACAATGAAAAAGAACAATATTCTTTTTACCCGCTATGCTACCGAACAAAAAGGCGGTTTATTCAAACAGAATATTTTAAAAAAAGGTCATGGGCAGCTTCCTGTTAAAGCAGACCCGAAAATGACAATAGAAAAATATGGTGGCTACGACAAAGTTGTCGGTACATATTTTATGCTGGTAGAGCATGAGAAGAAAAAAAAGAATAAAATTCAAAAAATAAGAAGCCTTGAATTTATACCCCTACATCTTGCAAAGAAATTAGAAAATAACGATACCTTAAAAGCTGAATACTGCAAAACCCACTTAAATCTTATTAATCCGGTAATATTGTTACCCAAAATCAGGTTCAAATCTTTACTTAAAATAGATGGTTTCAGACTGCACTTAACCGGGCGGACAAATAACAGACTAGCACTTATTATAGCAGAACAATTATGCCTGGATATTGAAAGAGCATATTATACAAAAACCCTTACCAAATTACTTAATCGCATTAAAGAAAATGGCGAAGAATTTGAATTAACCTCCCAGGATAAAATAACCAGAGAAAAGAACCTGAAATTATTTGAAACCTGTCTTTTTAAGTTAAAAAATACCATTTATTCCAAAAAGCTTTCTGCCCAAATAAAAACCCTTGAAGAAGGCCTCGAAATTTTTAAAAATTTGAATCTAATTGAGCAATGTCAGACACTAAAACAAATTTTAAATTTATTTCAAGGAAATCGAATTGCAGCTGATCTTTCAAAAATAAACGGACCTAAAAACGCCGGGTTAATCAATTTGAACAACCTGTTGTCAAATTTTGATTCCGCAGAATTGATTAACCAATCAGTAACTGGTGTTTTTGAGCGAAAAATTGACTTATTAAATTTAAAAAGATGAGTTGGCGAGTTATTGTGGTTTCAAATCGGGCAAAACTCGAATTGAAACTGAATCACATGGTAATTCGCAAAACCGATAAGACCCAGAGAGTTTTTCTGGGGGAAATA
>JBNJGH010000160.1:0-6958 GCA_051747585.1 Candidatus Rifleibacteriota bacterium | reverse complement strand
AGTTTTCTCCGAATGTGGTAGTTTTAATTTCTAACAGGAGGAGGTCTCTTCTGGATGATCCTGGAAGGTGGAAAAAGTATTGGGACGAGATTAAGAGCTGGGAGAAAAAGGTAGGTCCTAATAGATTGCTCAGGACTGAGAACAATCGTTACACCCTTAATAACGGACGACCGATAAAATTACCAGTTATTCACGTGAATGCTATGGCAAAAGACTTGAGTGCCCTAAAGGATATTTGTCTGGGTGAAGCTGGAGAACAAAGCCAGAAAAGTTGGAAATGGAAAGCTCCGGGGTCTGATCATCTCAATCTTTATGTGCAGTCACGATTTTATTGGGACGCTGATCAGGATCTTGAAGCTTTGCTTGATAAATATTTCACAAAATTCTACGGTCCTGCTGCTGAAGTTATGCAGAAGACCTTTATGACTGCGGAAAAAACTTATAACAAACTAAAGCTTAATCCTGCCCAGGATCTAGTACAGGCAAAGATAAATAAACTTTCTGCAAGCGTTAAATATCTTGAAGGACTGCATAAAGCTTTGAAGGTTGCTGGTAAAGATACAATTTACGGTAAGAGGATAGCCTTTATCATTTCGGAATATGTTCCACTGGATAAGGTCAGGGAAGAGTATAAGACTGCAAAAAATGCACCAGACCCTCGTGCTGACGCGCCTTTAGTGATAGGGGTTGATGCCGACAGTAATAAAAAACCTCCGGTATATCATTTGAAAGATATCAAGACAGGTAAAAAACCTGAACATGATACTTCATTTACTGTTACCTGGGATGACGGTAATCTTATCTTTGATATAAAATGTGAAGATGATGATATGGAGAATCTTTTTGTAACAGATTTTGTCTGGGATGGCGACAGTGTTGCTCTTCTCATTGAAACACCCTTCCGCTCATATTATCAAATTGAGGTAAACCCTGACGGTAAGGTTTTCGATGCCGACCGCAAGGTGGGCGTTGTGCAAAAATGGGATTCCAAGGTTCAGGTTGAGACTGAAAAGGGGAAAAATTTCTGGGCAGTTAAAGTGAAAATACCTGTTAAGACTCTTGAAAATAATCGGGGTGACCCTTATCATTATGTAGTCGGTCCGAAGCCGTCTAAAGACAGGCTGTGGTATTTTAATATCGGCCGTGTAAGGATACGTAATCATAAACGTTACGGTCAGACATTTATTCCGACAGGCGGCTCATACCATAAGAAGGAAAAATTTGCAAAACTGGTTATCGATTAATATATAACCGAAGGAGACGTAACGATGAAAATTAAGAGAAATGCGAAACTTAAGATTGAACGCGAATCAACTTCAGCAAATTGGAAAATACGCGACTTGGCCATAAAGTTTTTGTGTGTGGTTTCGACGCTGTCAGTATTCGCCGGAACGCTGAGAGCTGATGTGACCCTGGTTAAAGATGGCGCACCAGTCTCGGACATCGTGATCGCTGCTGACGCCCCGAGGGACGTTACGCTGGCGGCTGAAGATTTTCAAAAGCATTTGAAATTAATTTCAGGTGCGGAAGTCGCAATCGTTAATAAGCCTTCTGCAGACGTTAGCAATCACATCTATGTAGGTAAGAGCGAATTTACCGATAAACTCGGATTCAAACCGGAAAAGTTCGACAACAGCGGACTGGAAATCCTTGCTAAAGAAAATCACGTCATTCTCGACGGACCGATCAAGCAGTGGAAACCATCTCCTTACCAACAAACTCGTTCCGACAGCAGGTATCTGAAAAGCAGCATAATAACGGGAAAGGTGTTTCCGAAGCCGGAAAAATTCCCGTCCGAAGAACTCAAGGCATGGCAGGATTTTTGCGGAGAGAAATTCTCCACCAAGCATCTTAACAATGCACCCGGTCTTTTCAATAAACCTCTTGGCATTTACGTCAATAATGATAGCGGTCCCTGGTATGCTGTGGCTGAACTTCTTGAGCAACTCGGAGTTCGCTGGTATATGCCCTACGAAGACGGATCAGTTATTCCTGAAATTAAAACTATTACTATCCCTGAACAACACTTGAAAAAGGAAGCAAGATTTGCCAAGCGAGAATGGCGCTACTACGGTAGTATGAGAAAAGATGAAGAAGGGATATCCTGGCTTAAACGCCTTAAAGCCGGTTGCAATCAGATTATTCTATACAACCACACCACCTACGCCATCTACAGTTCATATGAACAGCAATTAGCTCATCCTGAATACCTTGCAAAAGACTCGCATGGAAATTATATAGGCGGTTATCCCGCCGGTCGAGGCGCACCCCGCTACACCAACCCCGGATTTCGCAAAGCTGCAGTTACCTTCATGAACAAGGTTTTTGAATCTCAGCCTGACTTAAGGGCGATAGCTGTGGGTCCGCCTGATGGCGCCATTAAAATTGACCCCCGCGACATCGACAAATATGGAAAGCCCGGTGATTCGATAGAGCAGAAAGCTTCAAACTATGTGTGGGATTTTCATGTTTATCTTGCTAATGAGTTGAAGAAATCGCACCCGGACAAATTCCTTATATTTATGACTCCTACCGGTGCGAGAAAGTTGCCCACCAACATCAAGGATTTTCCGGAAAACCTCATTGTGCCACCGATGATTCGTCCCTCATCCAAGTGGGGACTTGACGCTTACCGTAAAGCCAGACTTAAACTTCTCCATGAATGGACGGACAAGATGAAGGTAGTCCAAAAGGCTCCCGCCTGGGACCATTGGCTCAGTTACCGCACACCTAATCGACCGCGCTATCCGGTGGTTTTCACCAAGGCATTGCAAGATCAGATGCAGCAATGTGAGCGTTACATAACCGGAAAATTCATTGAAATTCAGCCTGAGATAAAAAGGGACAAGGAAGGTAAGGTTATCACCCGTCGTCTTGGGGTACGTGGACTGGTTCATCTCATGGTTTATCTTCAGAACAAGTTATTCTGGAATCCTGACCTGGATCGTGAAAAACTGCTTGATGAATACTATAAACTCTTCTTTGGCCCTGCAGAAAATGAAATGCGGGAGTTTTACGAGTTTTCTGAAAAGGTATGGAGTCGTCAGGAATCACGCAGTTTGACAGAAACCACCGGCTTTCTCAAGGAAAAGGATGTAGATAAGTACTTTGACATTCTCAGTCGTGCCCGGGAAAAGGCTGGAACAGACACAGTTTACGACCGTCGAATAGCCATTATCGAGGCAGATATGCAGCCGCTGAAAAAACTTTTCCCGAGCTTAAAGCGGACAGGCCCATGGGTACGAAACTACAAAGTTCCTGAAGACTTCCCGCTTGATGGCAACATTATGAAATACCCGCACAACAGACCGAAAACCGGCAAGGATGAGCGTTATCCTCCAGTAGGTTACGGCTGGCATAAACTCCGGGAGCACCGTACCGGAAAGCGATTAAACCGGAAAGAATTGAAAACCGTCGGCACTTTTGTCAGCATCAATTTCCAGCCAAAATCCCGCACCTTGTGTATTGCCGCAATCTGTTACGAACCGGATATGAAATCACTTGTTGCTACTGCCACAAAAAATGATGACCGAAGCATTTTTCATGATGATGTATTTGAAATTTACTTCGACAGTCCCGAGCGAAGTTATTTCAAAGTGGTGGTCAATACAAATGGAGCAATATGGGATGAATCTACGGATGTTGATATCATAGACCGGGACACGCTGCCGATTCTCTGGAATCCGGGAACGAAGGCATCAGTCAAGAAATACGACAACCGCTGGGAGGTAGAGGTAAGAATTCCATGTGACGACCTCGGTAAATTCGGTCCATCGAAGTCGTATCCCTGGGGGCTTGAAATCGGACGGACACGGATTTCCAAACTTGGTTTTGACAATCGGGAGGCCTATTCACTTGTCCCTACTGGCGGTCCCTATAGAGTTCATTCGAAGTGGGCTCGCATGTGGATGCGGTGAATATTTTTTATAGATTTGCTTTATTTTATATTTTTGAAAGGGGATTTTATGAATTTTTGTAAAAAGACTATTAGGCTTTTGCTACTGACATTTGTATTTGCATTTTCTCAAGGGCAAGTAGAGGCAGAACAACTTATTATTAAAGATGGCGAGCCGAATGCAGAAATTGTTATCAGTGAAAATCCCGAACGACCCCGCATGACAGCCTTAGCAGCCCTCGAGCTTCAGAAATATCTACAGAAAATAACAGGGGTACGCATCCCTATCGTCAGCAAGCATTCAAGTGATAATCTTGCAAAAATATATGTAGGGGAAAGTCGCTACACGAAAAAGCTTGGCATCAAAACAGACGACTTAAAATACAGCGCTTTTAGAATAAAGACAGACGGTGACTGGCTTGCGCTTATCGGGCGTGATATTGATTTCGTTCCACCTGAGCCCTGGTCAAGAGGACGTAATGATTATGAGCGAGCGTTAGCGGAATGGGACAAAAAAGTTGGCGACAGAACAACAGGTGCCTGGGGCTTTACCTATAGTCGTTTCTATGGAAAACGCTGGAATCCGAGCGACTATAACAAGATAATGGCTGAAAAATACGGCGAAGATAACAGACATGTATGGAATCCTGAAGGAAAAAAACACTCCTCTGATTATCAGGGTCCGGGCATGGGTAACGGCTTCTGGTTTGACGACCGGGGCGGTTCACTCAACGCTGTTTACCAGTTCCTGCGCAACCTTGGGGTACGCTGGTATATGCCGGGAGAAAAGGGAGAGGTTGTACCATCGATGGATTCTGTATTGATCCCAGAAAAAAGTAAAACAGTACATCCTGATTTCCCAATACGTTGCTGGCTGGCAGGAAGACCTAATGACTGGGACGGATATATCTGGAAGAATCGCATTGGTATTGAAGGCTCAGTTGAAGGTTTGGGTTATGGCGGCACTCATGGTCTTGGAAATGTTTTGAAACGTAATGAAACCAAGGAAAAGCATCCCGAATTTTTCGCTCTTTTCAATGGTTTCAGGATTACTAAAAAAGGCAAAAGAAAGCCTGGACAGCCGTGTTTCAATTCTGAAGCCCTGATGAATGAGGCGGCAAATTATGTAAAATTCCGCTTTGAAGTTTTTGGTGAGCATACAGTACAACTCTCACCTCCAGATGGTATGAGCAAATGTCAGTGTGATAAATGTAAAGGCAAAAGCCCATCTGAACTGGTTTTTGGTTTTCAAAACGAAGTTGCCAAAAGACTATATAAGGAATTCCCGGATAAGATACTTCTGGGTGCAGCTTATACAATGTATAAAAACCCGCCGAAAAGTATAGAAAAGTTCAGCCCTAATTTTGCAGTATCAATAAATAACTGTGCCAGACCTTCCTTTAGAATAGAAGAACGCTGGAAAGAATACTGGAAGATTGTTGAGGGCTGGAGAAAGAAATTAGCTCCACAAAGACTTATAAGGGTGGAAAACAATCGCTATGAAGTAAACCGTCCAATTGATATACCGGTCATTCACCCGAGAGCAATGGCGAAGGATATGAAAGCTCTTAAAGGTATCTCGCTTGGAGAGCGTAATGAAATAAGCATTGGCAGAGGGAAAAAGCGCAGGTCTGATTTACTCAATGCCCCGGGTTGCAGCCACTTAACGCTCTATGTTAATGCGCGTTACATGTGGGACGCAGATCAGGATATTGAAAAACTGCTTTCTGAATATTTTACCCTCTTTTATGGTCCGGCTGCAGGTAAAATGGAGGAAGCATTCACCTTTGCAGAAGAAAAAACTCAAATCGCAAGAGCACCACAGGCTATTGATGATAAAATCAAAATGGGCACGCTGGTGAGAGAGGCATTAGAAAAAGCCCCTGAAGGCTCAATATATGCACGCAGAATACAAACCATTATCGATGAAATGGTTCCGATGGAGGAACTGG
Organism: Candidatus Rifleibacteriota bacterium; assembly: GCA_051747585.1. Classification (GTDB taxonomy): domain Bacteria; phylum Muiribacteriota; class Ozemobacteria; order Ozemobacterales; family Ozemobacteraceae; genus DYKG01. The sequence continues at coordinate 1,111 of JBNJGH010000160.1, read as the reverse complement.
AAAAAGAGAAGGAGCGTCTTGCAAAGCTGGGAGGCAACCCACGCAAAAACAACCCAGTTGCGGTAGGTTACGATTTGTCTTCGGGTAAAGAGTTGAATGTATATAAGCTGAAAAATCTCAAAACCGGAGAAAAGGCTGATATTGAGACAACATTCATCGTCGGCTGGAACAAGGAGCGCAATGCTCTGGTATTTGATATTAAATGTATGGATGATGACATGGAAAATCTTTTCCCCAGTCGGAATATCTGGGATGGTGATAGTGTAGCGGTTTTACTAGAATCACCTAACCATGCTTATTATCAGCTTGAAATAAATCCGAATGGGAAGTTGTTTGATGCTGACCGTTACCAGAAGAGACTTGATACAAGCTGGAGTTCGCGTGCCGAAATTGAAACTGAAAAAGGCAAAGACTTCTGGCGCATCAAAGTCCTTGTGCCGGTTGTTTCTCCAGAAGATGGGCTTGGCGACCCTAAGCATTATGTAGTAGGAACAAAACCGAGTACGGATAAACCGTGGTATTTTAATGTCGGCAGAGTACGAGTGCGTGGACGTGATTTCAAAAAGACAGCATACATATTTAATCCAACCGGTGGTGGTTATCATGTTCCGGTTAAATTTGCTAAACTCATTATTGAATAGTTTGTTTAATATAAGTAAAAAGGAACTTTTATGAAAATTTATAAGAATATTGTCTGTTGTATCTTAATTGCTGTTGCTTTAACTTTTTCTGGAAAATGTTCGGGAGCTGCTGAGACATTTATTGTAAAAGACGGTAAGGCAAATGCTGAGATTGTTATAAGCAAAAATCCTGAGCGCCCGCGTATGGCAGGACTTGCAGCTCTTGAGTTGCAATACTATCTTGAAAAAATGAGTGGTGCCAGATTGCCTATTGTTACTTCAGAAACAGAAGATTATCCGGTAAAAATATATGTCGGAGAAAGCAAACACACACAAGAGCTCGGCATTAAAACAGATAACCTTAAATACAGTGCATTCTATATTAATACTGGAGATAACTGGCTTGCCCTTGTTGGAAAAGATGTTGATTTTGTTCCGCCAAAACCATTTGCAAAGAAAAGAAGTGACATAAAAAGGGCTAAAGAAGAATG
>JBNJGH010000159.1:0-7096 GCA_051747585.1 Candidatus Rifleibacteriota bacterium | reverse complement strand
ATTGTAATTTTCAAAAAGCTGAGGTTTTCCTGAAGAACAATAATCAATTTTTTATTTTTCGGGTTAACCGCCTCAGAAAAAAACAAAACAGGATTCAGCTTTTTGGTGAGTAAGAATTCAATATGTGTTTTTCCTATTTTTTCAAGCTTTTTTGCAGCACTTAAGTTTGATTTTGCAATTTTTTTAAGAGCTGTTTCCCAGGGAGAAAACAGTGAATCCAGCAGCTTGAGTAAAAGCTCTTCTTTGCTGGAAAAATGGCGGTAAATTGCGGCTTCGCTAATTCCTGCCCTGGATGCGATTTCTCTAATAGTAAAATTGCTGAAGCCTCTCGAGTAAATGAGGTCTCTGGTGATTTCGATTATTTGTATTTTTCTTTTACCATCTGGTTTGCGTGCCATTTTTTTTCCTGCTCATTAGGTTAGTTAACGTTAACTTAAATATAGTAAAAAAGCTGAGATATGTAAAGGACAAAATATCATTTGTCATAAAAATCTGTTTTTTTTCAGCAATTCTCGGTAAGCGTCTATCAGTTGGTTTTCGAAAAGAATATTCCTCACACCAGGTCTCAAAGCCACAAAGAAAATAACCACAGAGCGCACAGAGAACACAGAGAATTTTTTCAGCCATTGTTTCCTTCTTCAGCAAGCCTTCAGAAAAGCACTCGTGTTTTTCTGAAGGCTTGCTGAAGAAGGAAAAGCCGGGCGGTGAAACCGCCGGCTATTTGTCCACAGGACAAATCCTGGCTGAAAAAGATTAAAAAATCAACTCTGTGTCCTCGGTGGCCTCAGTGGTTTAAATTCTATAGTTGACAGAAAGAAATAAAACCGGAACTTTTTGTAACCAGCTAATAATAATTGACCGAGAATTCCTGTGTTTTTTTATGTACTAAAATTTAGAATATCAAAGATTGCTTCGTCGTTTCACTCCTCGCAATGACAGCCCCAAATTGTCATTGCTATGAGCATAGCGAAGAAGCAATCTTAAATTTCTATCCGTCATCGTATATTGGTCATTGAGCGGAGATCGTGCTGAGCGAAGCTTGCACTGAGCGAAGTCGAAGTGTCGAAATGACCATGTTGCAAAAAACATTTTAAAACTCGCTAGAAATAGCTTTAACAAAGACTTCTAAGTTTGAGCAAAAATTACTAAGACGGTTCTGATGACTATTGATTTAGATAGGTTTGCGTGCTATTATCTTACTTCTCTGGAGAATTTATATGCTTTTTCAAATGCTCAGATCGTTGCTGGTTATCAGTGGAACTCTCACCGGGGTATCCATAGGCTATGGTATATATTTTAAATATCCTGATATTATTGAAATCGAGAACCCGGATATTGCTTTAGCCGCATTATTAGGATTTATAGGTTATCTGCTTTGCTCGATTGCCGGTCGTGAACTGCAAAGCTGGCTGGAAAGTCAAATAGAGGCAACCAACAGTTACGAGCTTGCGTGGAGCGGGCTTGGTATTCTGCTTGGCCTTATAAGCGCGAATCTTCTTTTTATTCCCGCCTACTTTATAATGTACAAAGGATACGCCGAAGTCGAGATTGATAATAAATATATCAATGCGCTCGTACCTCTGTTCCATCTGGTGATTCCCCTTGCTTTCAATCTTTTGTTCGCTTTTGTGGGAATGAAAATAATGGTGAGATACGGCCGGGTAATATTTAAAGTTGATTCTAATGGTAAGGGGGTGCAACCCAAGATAATTGATACAAGCACCATTATCGATGGGCGTTTTGCAGATCTTTATCGGCTGGGATTTCTCGAAGGCGATATGATAATTCCTCGATTTGTTATCAATGAACTTCAATTTCTTGCTGATTCTTCTGATGACTTGAAACGCAGTAAGGGCCGCAAGGGGCTTAATAGTTTAAATCGCCTCAGGACCGAATTTCCCGATCATGTTGTTATAATTGAAAGAGATTTTGATGATATTAATGAAGTGGATTCTAAATTAATCAGGCTCGCGGTTGAGCTCAAGGCAATTATGCTTACTCAAGACTTTAATCTAAAAAAAGTTGCCGAGCTTGATAAGGTAAAAGTTCTCAATCTTAATGATCTGGCTAATGCTTTAAAGCCAATATTCGTAAGTGGAGAGGATATACAGGTTAAAGTAGTAAAAAAGGGAAAAGAACCTTGTCAAGGCGTAGGGTTTTTATCTGACGGAACTATGGTAGTAGTAGAGGATGGAGGAGACCATGTGGGCCAGGTAGTTAAAACCAAAGTCAGCAATATTTTGCAGACTGGTGCCGGACGGATGATTTTTTGCCGTATCGGTAAAAAGAAGTGATTTTCCTTATTAAAATGGAGGAATAATAATGGGTATTCGGGTTAAAGATATTATGGACAAAAACCCGACCATAGTCGGAACTGACCAGACCATTTTCGGTTTAAAAGAGATTGTAATTCTCAGACAGCCCGAATGTATTCTGGTTACAGATAGCGACGCTAAACTGGTTGGTTTACTTACGCCATCACACCTGGCAACTCTTGCTGAAGTAGATATCGATGAAAAAGTTACTTCGGTAATGGAAAAAAAATTCAGGCGGGTTAACTCTAACATGTCTGTCAGAGAAGCAGCAGCAATGTTATCTGCCAGTGAGCTGGAAGCTTTGCCTGTTTTAGATAACAAAGAAGATCTGGTAGGAGTTGTTACTTACAAAGATATTGTAAAAGATCTGGTCGAAGATCGTGAAGATCAGCTACTGACACCAGAGAGTGCGGTGATTTATCTTTCGATGACCAAAGATTCCGAACAGGAAGAATACTGGTTGCAGAAGGTAAATAACAAGGGGTATCGTGCTGCAATTACTCAGGTTGGAGCTACGGCTGAGAAGTTACCGATAAAATTGAGAGAAGCCACTATTGTTGCCGCCATAGCTCGCTCTGTTATCAAAGAAGATTCCAGGGAAAAATTTTCGGTTAGTAATGCTGTCAGGGATATTTACAGCCAGCTTTATACTATAAATCCCGGTCTTGGCGGAGGCTTTAAAGTAGCTATTTTACGAGGCGAAGGTAGAATCGCAGTTGCTGCTTTCGGACGTTGTGGCCATGCCTTGTCCAACGGGAATGAACAAATTTTTATGGGGAGCAATATAATTTAATCATGGCAGAACAGGTAAGAGTAAGATTCGCACCATCTCCAACCGGCTACCTGCATGTTGGGGGAGCGAGAACAGCATTATTCAACTGGTTATATGCAAGAAAAACCGGTGGCAAATTTATTCTGAGAATTGAAGATACTGATGTGGAGCGTTCTACAAAAGAAGCCCTTGATGGGCTGTTGCTTGATATGAAATGGCTTGGCCTCAACTGGGATGAAGGTCCTGAAGTTGGCGGCGATTATGGACCATATTTTCAATCTCAGCGTTTATCGATTTATCAAGATTATGCAAAAAAACTTCTTGAAAATGGTGCAGCTTATCCCTGTTTTTGTACAGAAGAACAGCTCGAGGCAAAACGAGAAAAAGCCGAAGAAGAACACAGATCATTGCATTATGATGGAACCTGCAGCAAGCTAAGCAAAGAGGACGCGCAAAGCAAAATCGATGCGGGGGAGCCTTATGTCGTAAGAGTAAAGGTTCCCGAGCGGGATTATGTTTTGACCGATCTGGTGCGAGGCCGGGTAGAGTGGAAATCGGAAACCCTGGGTGACTTTATTATACTAAGGTCTTCCGGTATGCCGGTTTATAACTTCTGCGTAGTTGTTGATGATGCTTCGATGAAAATTACTCATGTTGTCAGAGCTGAAGAGCATTTAACCAATACTCACCGGCAGCTGATAATATATGAAGCACTTGGCATTAAGCCGCCGCAATTTGCGCATGCCTCTTTAATTCTCGGAGAAGACAAAAGTAAACTGTCAAAACGTCACGGCTCTACTTCGGTTGGGCAATATGCAGAAGATGGGTATCTTCCCGAAGCCATGATAAACTTTCTTGCACTTCTGGGTTGGAATGAAGGCACTGACAAAGAAGTCTATTCTGTCGATGAACTTATAGAAAAGTTCAGTCTTGAACGTATAAGCAGTTCGCCAGGAGTCTTTGATCAAACCAAGCTAACCTGGATGAATGGACAGCATTTGCGGTCACTGCCTCTTGAAAAGCTTGTGCCAATGATTGCACCGCTTCTTAAAGAAGCTTTCCCTGCTGATAGAAGAATCCAGAATGAGGAATTGCTTTATAAGCTTGCCGGTTTGATTCAGGTCAAGCTTAACTTGCTGACAGATGCTGCTAAGGTGGCACGCTCACTTTTGAATGCCAGCGGGCCCGAAAATGAAGAAGCAGCTGCTATTATAAATACCGAAAAATCAAAAAAATTATTTGCCGCTCTGGCTAGGGAATTTTCTGAATGTGAATGGGTTAGAGCAGGTTACAATGCGGCTATAAAAGCTGCCGGCAAAGCTGCAGAGGCAAAGGGAAAAGACCTTTATATGCCGATCCGGATAAAAATAACCGGGTCCTGTCACGGACCCGATCTTGTTGGTATTCTTGATGTGCTGGGCAGAGAAGAGGTGCTGAAAAGGCTCAGCACCTGAACTGCTTGCTAATCAGCTTTGCATGTGTTTAAGCTGGCTTTCTGGTATGTCATCGTTTAATTCGCGATTAAGACCATGATAAAGGCTTATGCACATGCCTATTACTATCAGGCAGAACGGAAGACCCAGGGTTATTGCGCCGGTTTGCAGAGCTTTAAGGCCGCCGGCGAGCAACAACACAGAGGCTAAAACTCCTTCAAGTATTCCCCAGAAAAGTCTGGTCCCGGTTGTGGGGTTGGGACTGCCGCCGGATGCAATTATGTCGGCTACCATTGAGGCTGAATCAGAAGAAGTGACAAAAAAGAGTATCACACTCAGGGTGCCGAGTATTGCTGTCAGCCAGCTTACCGGATAAGCCTGTAGCATGGCGAACATAGCTGTTGCAGTGGTGTCGAGCTTGTTAGTGCTTGCATGATCTGTAACCGGATTGGTCAAAAAGCCGGCAAGAGTTAAATCTTTATCTTGAGTTTTGAATTTACCCATAAACAGATCTTCTGAAGATGGCCGGAATGGATGTGTGGTGCCCTTTGCCATTAAAACACCGTTTTCCCGGTAAGCCTGGTCACCGGACATTGTTGTTAAAACGCCGTCTTTAATTTGTTTAACTTTAACAAGCTTTTCGCCATGGCCCAGTCCTGCAATTTTAAAATTACCTTTTGCGGGCAATGCCATGCCGGTTTCCTCGTCAAGAGTTAAAACCGGATAAGACCGTGGTGAAAAATTGTGCGTACTGGAAACTTTTTCGTCGTCGCTTATTAAAAGACTTTGTATTTCTTGATAAATAGCGCCATTACCAAAAGCAGTCATCCATAAGATTGCTACGGCAGAAGGCAGAAGCAAAACGCCTGAGACGAATTCCCGAATAGTTCTTCCACGGGAAATTCGGGCAATAAACATACCCACAAATGGTGACCAGGCTATCCACCAGCCCCAGTAGAAAACAGTCCATGAGCTGAACCAGCTGGTCTGATCGCCGGCTGAATAACTTGCAGTCCAAAATGAGCGATTCGCCAGGTCTGTCAGATATTGCCCGGTATTCTGAACAAATGAATTTAAAAGATGGGTTGTTGGGCCGGCAACATAAAGAAAAACCATCAGGCCACCTGCTATCATCATATTAATATTACTGAGCCATTTTATGCCTGCATGCAGCCCGGATACGAGAGAAGCAACCGCCATCGAAGTAATACAGGCAATCAAGGCAATCTGAACGTATACGCTTTGTTCCGGCCAGCCGAAAACGAACTGTAACCCTGCGTTAACCTGCTTTGCTCCAAGACCAAGTGAGGTGGCAAGACCGAAAAGGGTTGCAAGAACCGCCATCGTATCAATGGCATGGCCTAGGCCGCCGTATATGCGCTTGCCAAGGAGAGGAAAGAAAACCGATCTGAAAGATAAAGGTAAATTTCGCCTGAAGCCAAAATAAGCTACCGAAAGCCCTACTACTGAATAAAGCCCCCATGGATGCAGACACCAGTGGAATAAAGTAGTGCTCATTGCCTGACGCGCCGAATAAAGAGACTCGCCTTCTCCGGCTACCGGCGAAATAAAATGGGTCATGGGTTCGACAACCCCGTAAAACAACATGCCAATACCCATGCCGGCGCTGAAAAGCATGGCAAACCAGCTGGCTTTGCTGAACTCAGGGCGGTCGCTGTCTTTGCCGAGACGAATATCACCAAACTTGCTGAAGCATAAATATATAGAAAAAATTAGAAATCCTGACATCGATATAATGTACAGCCAGGAAAAGTTTCCTGAGATCCAGTCTTGAAGATTGTCAAACACAATCTGGGCTCTGGCGGGAATAAATGCGGCGAATAAAACGAAAAGAACGATCAATATTGCGCTTGCCGGAAAAACTACCGGGTGGGCTTCAATTTCAACTCCTAGGATCTTCTTTCTGACTGATTTCAATGTCATAAATGGTTTCTCCTGTTTAAAATTTTCTGGTATTACAATCTGTTGATGCGGGTTGTTATTTTTTCCTGATTTTTGCAGCTTCCAATCTTAAGGTATATATTGGTAAAAATCAAATTTGCTGAGGTTGCCAATTTAAGGGTAATGCAATAAAATGGTAGCCTATGAAAAGGTTTTCGTTGCCTGATTATCGTCTGATTATTCTGGTTGCAGTTCTTATGCTGTTTGTTTATGCGGCATACTGCTTTGTTTTTATGCCCAGACCACGTGGCTTGAAGATTCAGGCACCAGACAAATCTGCCTATACGGCACAATCCAACTCAAACAAAAAAGAGCTTGATTCAAGACTTTTTGCCAGAATCGACAAGCATAATTTTGCCCGGGCATTTGGTTTTGATTTTAATTTTAAGCCTGAAGTGCAGGTAAAGAAGCCTGCTAAAAAAGTCGTCAAGAAAAAGCCGAAGCCAAAGCCCGAACCAAAGCCGGAACCAGAAAAAGTAAATCTGGCAAAGTTGGGTTACAAGCTGAAGGGCATTATTCATAACATGGATGGAAGTAGTGTTGCTTTTATTTACAGCCCCGTCGAAAAGAAAACTCTTATTGTTCGTGAAAATGCGACCGGAAGTATCGAACTT
>JBNJGH010000158.1:0-7112 GCA_051747585.1 Candidatus Rifleibacteriota bacterium | reverse complement strand
AGAAAAGCCCGGTAAATTTGAGGGTGTTGCGAATGCTTATCTTAAAGTTTCTGAATTTTCGGAAAATGCACCAAATAACAATATAGCAAACTTTTCAGACGATATTACCTGGTTTGCCTATATACAGGATTTAAAAATCGAGATTCTCATTAATAACGACCCCGTGGGGCAACAAGAATATTATCTGGGTCAAAAAATAAATCTCAGTTACAGACTCAGACCAAATAAAAATAATTATTTCAAACTCGAGAACCCGGTATGGGAAATTTCCGGCCCCAAATTGAAAAAATATAATTTGTTTGTAGCCGGCGGCAAACAAGCAGCTTTTCTTTCAGACCAAGAATTAGCAACTGAAACTGTTTCTCTGTTTCTTTACTGTCTTGAAAAAGAAAATTATGAAAAGCAGATTGAAATTCAAGGCACAATTATGGATAAGCAGCTTAATGCAATTACAAGTATAAAGGTAAAACATCCACAATGGGTTGACCCTGTGCCACCAGAAATTCCTGACCCTGTCTTAAATTCGTTTACAGATGATTCATACGAAGTTGCATATCTTGGCTATAAAGAAGAGAGTGAAAATGAATACCCTGTTTTTAATCCAACCATTAAAAACGATACAAAAATAGAATATTTAGTTGCTGCCTTACAATTAGTCAAAAACAACCACTGGCGTAAATTAGAAGGTGTCGATGGCGTAAGCGAAGAAGTCGCAGTTACTAAGCCGCCGGACGAAATGTGGTTAGATAAGCAATTTCCCTATTTGAAACATAAACTATGCCCATCTAATGATACAACAAAAATTGAGGCCATCTACGAAGATCTACCGCTTGTTGAATTAATTTCTAGTTATAATAACGTTGTCAAAGAAGTTAAAACAAATGCAGAATATATACTTTTTTTTATGGTCAAACCTTCAGGTAATTCAATGCCTTATGACGAATCTATATGGGTGCCGTTAAATGCTTTTTATTGGCAGTGGCAAGGTCGGGTAAAAAGAAACGATGAGAAATGGGAAGTAACGGAACCTCTAATTGGTAAAGGCTTTATGAAAATAGACTATAATAAAATTATTCAGTGGAACAAGGTTGCAATAGTTGAAAATGAAAATGAGGATGAGAACCATATAATCATCAAATGGGAGCCAAAACCGTGATCAGTAGAATTTATTTATTAATTATAGTTGTTTTATTCTCACCCAGTTTTTTAATGGGTTCGGAGTTAAAAATCGGAACTTTTGCTTATCCGGTAGATTTAAGTGTTAGCTCCAATTCTGAAAAATCCGCTCATTGTTTTAAACGCTTTGAAAAAATGTTTTTTTGCATTCCAATTATTGTTACCAGTTCTGGGAAACTGCTTAATACTAGGTCAGAAAGTTCTAAACGAAACGAATCAAAGAAGGTTCGAAAGGCCAGAATCATTAGTGGCCCAGCAAATCTAAAACTAGATTCAACTAGTTTTTATCCGTTAAAGCTTTTTCGTCGATACGTTTTCGATAAAAGTGAGCAATATTTTATAATGGCAATTTTGCGGAATAAAAACCGACTATTTGCTACTCAGATTTTACGTTTTAAAGTTAAAAACAACACATTCATCCCAATAGAAAATGAGGTAAATGTTACAAAGTTGAATGCCAATGTCGAAAAAAAGTTTAAAAATAAAGTACATGCAATTGCAAAAAAAACAAGGCTTTCGCTCCCCCCCAAATTTTGCAAATAGAAACAATCCCTCCGAGGATATTTCACCCCACCACTCAACCCAAATCCAACCCACGCCCTAAAAACCGCCCAGACGCCTTAAAAAACATAATTCATGCACTCCAGAGTGGTTTCAACTTTTTAATAAACCTCAAAACCCCGCACCAGCACCACCAAAAACACGCAAACCAGTCTCAAAAGGCAAGAAATCGAGTAGCAATCTTGAAAATAGCTTAAAAAGGTGTTTACAACAGTTTAAAACACAATCCGACTGCAAAAGGCTTGTTTGTGATGGGTAAGTCATAAATTTGACTTGTTGTTTGTGTCATAGCTTGGTGATGAGTGGATTGAAGTGATGCCTTCAAAGTTTTCAACCGAATCTATCATTACCAAACTTTTGCTTGTTTTTGGTCTGTCATGCATCTAAAATAATTATGAAATATAATATAAAAGTCGATTGTTCATACAATCTCCTGGTGCAACCACCTTTCTGGCAACCGTAACCGCACGAATAATCGGTGCTGAAAAGCTGTTCAACGAAAAACATAAAGGATTCGACGACGAGTTTGAGGAACAGATTTTCACCTTTCCGGTGACAAGAGCCGACCTGTGGGCCGTAAAAATGGGCGAAATAACCAATATTGAGAAGCATTTTCCTGAGAAATCAATTGCCAGGGCTTATATGGGTATTCTGAAAAATCCGGCCGTTCATTCTGATTTAATCAAGATTATTTTTCTTTTTCCTGTTGTATAGTGATTTGCTGTACAACACACTTTATTCCTCTATCAACTTCGCAGTGACCACCATCACTATCTCATTTCCACTTTTTTCTGAGTCCCGACCCCTGGCTAAACCTCCGAATAACGGTATATTGCCAATAATCGGAATTCTTGTTCTGCCTTTTCTTTCTTCTTTGCTGATCAACCCGCCCATAATGATTGAATCGCCATTCTTTACCCGCAAAGTACTTTCCGCTTCCCGGGTGCGAATCTGCGGGTAACCCTGTTTAGTCTGTGAAACCACAGAGCTTACTTCACCTTTGATCTTCATGTTAATGCCGCTATGGGGACCAACATTAACATCTTTCACCGTCATTTTGATCCCGACATCAACCCATTGTAGCTGCGTGTTAAGCTTCAATACCGACCCGGAATCTGTTGTGGCAGTAGCTTCCACTTCTAATGGAATCCTGTCACCGATGGTAACCTTGGCCTCTTCCCCTTCAATAACTCGCAAGTTCGGTTCTGCCAGTATCCTGGAATCTTTCCCTTCATTTAAAACTCTTAATAACAGTGGCAACGTGTCTTTATCGTGAAACTGTTTTATCTCGTCATAGCTGTAAGCTATTTTATCAAGATCAATTCCCAGCGTTTTAAGCCTGGCCCTCGATACTTCAGCAAGCTTGAAGCTGATTAACACTTGCTTCCGCTTTTGCCCGAGCGCATTGAGAATATCTTCAGCCTGCTTTATCTGTGCGGGTTTACCAATAAGAACCAGGTTTCTTTCGCCGGCGATTTTTAACTGTGGCAACGCCGCAGTTAAAGATGTCTTTGCCGCTTTAATATCAATATCACCAAGAATAATTTCTTTATGAATAATCTTGCCGCGCTTATCTAACTGCTTGAGTACCTGCTTTAACCTCTTACGATCCAGCGCCGGCCCCTCTATCAAACAAGCTCCGGTATTCCCTAGGTCAGAAACATTTGCCCTGCTATTCATTGAATCAGTAATTTGTGAAATCTGCTTGAAATCAAGATTCTCAGGGTAAAACACTTCATTCCCCCAGTAAGTATCCATGCGCCAGTCATTGATCTTTTTCAATAACTTTGAATCTTTGTTACCCAGCATCAGTCCATTCTCATTTAACTGAACACTACTAAGGTTTAACTCTTTAATAGCGAGCTGTGCTTCACCTTTGGTCATTTCAATAACTTTGCCGATGCCGCCAGTCTCAGGTAGTTTCGCCGTGATCTTCTTCGCATCGCTGATCTGATCTTCTGAGCCAAGAACAACCAACTTGTCTTTTTTACCTGGTATTACCGAAATCTTTAATCCTGGCATGTCACTTCGAAGCATTTTGCTTAACCATTCAGCATTGAAACCTTCAGGTATTTGAATGACAACCGGTGTCATACCAATCTTATATCTAGATGCTTTTTCAGGCGGAAACACAATCATTGTATTTTCGCCCAATGATGCCGTTTCTAGATTAATGGTTTTGAGAACAACTTTAAACGCCTCATCCAGTGCAAGGCCGTTTAAATGAGCCGTGACCTTCCTCTGACTTTGTACCGATTCATCAAGAAAGATATTACAGTTCTTTTCTTTGGCATATAATTCAATAAGCTGGCTTAAAGGCGCATCTGCCAGCTTTAATACGGCCGCTGAAGAAATACCGGTTATGCTTAATGCCAGTAATGCTGTTGTTACCAGCTTTTTTAATCCCGGTTTCCTCATTTTTTCTCCATTTTCACTGTCCAGATGGTTTCTTTTCCATTATTTTCTGATTTACTTAAATGTAATTCGTCAGCATTCGCATCTTTGATAACAGAACCACCTGGTGTTTTTTCACCGCATTTTAGAACAGCGAACTTGCCTGATATCTCTATAATGACGGCAGCCGTGGCTTGCTCAGCAAAATAGCCGATGTATTTTATATTTTCTTTTATTGCCGGAGCTCTTACCTGCACAGCTCTTGGCCTTGCGAATGGTTTGCCGCTGTTTATCAACGCATTTTCATTGGCCACTTCCTCTGGCGCAGGCGCTTTTTCCTGAGTTGGGTAATATTCCCAGGGGCCGTTTCTCACCGCAACAGCAATTTCAAATTCCCAGCTACGCTCATCCACCTGCTCAAACCTTATTCTCTTAACCAGTGCCGCTTTTTCGCCGGCAATGCTATTTAAAACCATGGTTATGTTGTTAAAAGCTCCACTGCCAGATAATTTTATTTCCGGAGTCTTGCCGGTAATCTGTGAAGCTTCGACCATTGCAAGCCCAATTCTTGAAGCCATCTGTGTCCAACGCCCCAAAAGCTGACCGGAATCAGCCTCGGGCGGATTTTCAATGCAGGCTCTTGCTTCATTGGCCCAGTTGAACTTTTCTTTCAGCAAAGGCAGTTTTCTTTCAAGTTCCTGGCATTCTTTTTGAATCGCTGGTATATCGCCATCAAAACCGATTAACCCGAAAGCCGAGAAGGCGATCAGGTTGCCAAAAACCAATATTGCACTAAGGCTATCTATCCTGACCATACATATTGAATCAATAGTAAATTGTTTTCTCTGCCGGTAACGCTGATATTTCCACGATTACTGAAGTGACTGTTGAGCCAGCTCGACACAGAATTAAGATCTGGTGCTGTAAGAATGATCTTGCCACTGGTTAAATCCGCATTGAACGATAGAAATCTGATATTGTTCGGGCAGTCTTTCTGCAGTTTTGCCAGTCTGGACAGCGGGCTGTTTCTTAGGTCTATCAGCCAGTTATTTCTGGTTGCTACTTTTCCGGCCAGCTGTTGAAGATCTTCATCGACAGCAAAACTTTCGGCCTCGCGCTGCAAAGCGGAAAGTGTTTGCTGTGCTTCAGTGTATGTGCTCTGTTGCCGCTTCATGTCATGGTATCTAAAGCCGACAATAAACAGTTGAACCGCAAGAATTGTCGCCAAAACAGGCCCGGCTCGTTTCATGGTTTGATGACTGGCGTCGATTCCTCTTCTGATCAGGCTGATTCTTATCATTTGCTACAATTATCGGCAGCAATAAAGTTATTGTTGACTATCCCTGGACTACCTTGATAAAATTACTGCAGAGGAAATAGGTTGAGAGGAATGAAGAGGTAACCTGCCATATAAAGCCCTTCGCCTATGGTATTTCCTGCTGTTATCAGATTTTGCAACAATATGGGAAGAGACTTATGCTAGGCTTCAAATCATTTTTTTATTTCATTTTTGTCCTGGCTTTTCTGTTGACCGTACCTCATTTTGCTGAGGCCACCGATGTTTATAACGGTTCGTTCACATGGAATGTCATGCTCAGGATCAGAATGGGGTGGGGTTTGGGCTCCATATGGACAGAAGGGCCCTACAGTGCTTCCGGAAATTTTTCCTACACGGACGGCGTTCACCCCCAGGTAACCATGACCAGTTCAAACCTTGGGGGTTGGGAAGCTTTCATAGGGTCAGGCACATGGGATTTGGATGCATCAGGAAGAGTGACATCGGGGCCAAATGCTGGCAGTCGATTTGAAGTAATCCGAGGACCGGACGGAAAGATTACCCGCGTTTCCGGGTTCATGTATTATTACGGAAATTGGGACTTTATCATCTGGTCGATCGGAGAACCTTGGATCGGGACCCCGCAGGAACCACCGCCACAAAATGCTCCTGTGTTGCCATTTAGATGGACAGGCGGCGGTGATGACCCCAAAGATCCGATAGACGACGATCCGCCTCGTGAGCCTGAAGATTGCCCACTGCCTCAAGGGCAGCTTGCAACAAAGCTTCCCGGCAATCCTGGCGTTATGTCTGTCAGTGACCCGGTAAATATTGTTTCCGGCAATTTCTTTTTAAGCGAAACCGATCTTCGGCTTAAATCAAGACTGTCGCTGAATCTTATAAGAAACTACAATTCCCTGGATAAATCCGTAACGGCTTTTGGTCGGGGCTGGAGCACTCCTTTTACCGCCGGCCTCGTGATCAATGAAAGCAACGTTGTTTTCAGAAACTCAGACGGTTCTGCGCTTGTTTTCGAAAAAGACGGCGAAAACTATATTACGCCCGAAGGGCATGACGTTAATCTCTCTTATACAACTGATACCAATTTATGGTGTATATCCGTTCCCAGAGGCTCCGAATGGTATTTCAACGAAGATGGAAAAATCGTGCGCATGGTAACGACTTGCTGTGGTGCCGGTGCTTCTGATGCCATTGATTTTGAATATGATACAAACGGAAATTTGACTAAAGTTATCAACCCTGCCGGTCAATGGATGCAATTTGTATCTACCGATGGCTTGATAACCTCTGTTTCAGATTCTACTGGTCGGTCTGCAGGTTATGAATACAACGCCGGTAAAAATCTGGTGAAATTCACCGATCCGGTTGGACATATCACAACTTATTCTTACGATGAAAATGGTTTTATGACTCAGGTTGTAAAACCCGGCAACCGAAGTACTTCGCTTGAATACACCAATGACAGAGTAACTAAAATTATAAACCCCGACCGGACGATCAATACACTGACCTGGGATGAAACTGCTAAACAGCTGACTCTGAACGATAACATGGGCGTTGATCATTTGTATTCATTCGATCAGGACTGGCACCTTGCCAGTTATTCTGTTTCTGCAGTTAATTTAACCAAAACCCTATCTTTTACTGGTGAAATGGTATCCGGTATCGTCGACAGTCTGGGCCA
>JBNJGH010000157.1:0-7117 GCA_051747585.1 Candidatus Rifleibacteriota bacterium | reverse complement strand
TGCTCATTTTGCGCTCTGGCTTTACACCAGGGGAGATTTATCAGATCAAGAGATTCAAAGGTGCTTGTCGATGAAGCAAAAAACTTTTTGCAACACCCCGATTTTAAAGGGGTGATACCAGATGTTGGGGGGCCATCAGTCAATATGTATGGTTGGAAATGCCTTAGTTCCGGCTGCAAAAAAAACCTCTGTGCTGCCAATGAACTTTGCAAATCAATGTCAGCCGGTCTGGAACAAATAGTTACGCTTCTCGAAGAAATTGCAGCAATTGAAGGAATAAAACATGTTTTCATTGGCTCAGGACTCAGATACGATTTAATCAAAGAACAGGATTGGCCAGCTTTTAAAAAAATAGTAAAAAAACATATTTCAGGTCAGTTAAAGGTTGCGCCTGAGCATTTTGACAAACAAGTGCTCAAGCTGATGAGAAAAGGGGCAAATGCAGATTTTGCAACTTTTGCCGCTAAATTTTATCGGATTTGTGAAGAACTGAATAAAAAATTATATCTGGTACCCTATTTGATAACCTCCTTTCCCGGGGCAGAAAACAGAGACAATCTGCTGGTAAAAAAGGTAAAAGAATTAAGACTTGTTCATGAACAAATTCAGGAATTTACTCCGACACCCGGAAGTCTGGCTTCTGCAATGTATTATGTCGAAAAAGATTTTAATTTTCAGCAGATAAAGGTTAAAAAAAGCCGAAAAAGCAGACTCGAAACCCGCAAAAAATTGCAGCATGGAAAAATGAAACCCAACAAAAAAAAGTAATTTTATGCAATTTTTAATACGGGAACTTATGCGGCGGGAGAAATATTTTGTAGAAGAAATTGATCGGTTGCTGTTTGCACCCGAGAAGGTAGAATTGTTTCCCGGCCCTCCAAAAAGAACAGAAAAAACAAGCTGGATTTATATGGCCGGTGATTCTGATTCAGCAGACTGGAACCTTGCTCGTTGTTTGACTGAGCCTGAAATAGCGAAAAAATATATACATTTTTTACCCGCCAACGAAACTCAATTATTGGTTGAAAAGTCTGACGAGACAGAATTCGCCGAATTTAATAAAAAAGGTGAAATTTTCTGGTTCGAAAGCATTGGTCAAATAGAAACCGGGTTGGCCAATTATAAAAAACAGGCGGCAGAACAAAACTGGTTCAAAAAATCTGAATTAAAGACAAAAGATAATATTGGTTGGTTTAATAATTGCAAAAGGCTCAACGCTAAACTGTTTTTTTTAAACAAAGACAGCATGCTGGGAGTGATAAAAACGATAAAAGAAACACCGGGCTATGCAGAAGTGTACATCGAAGTGCGGCCAGATTTTCAAGGAAAGGGAATTGGTACATTGCTTTTGCTTGAAATGATAAATTTGCTGCAGAAAAGCGGTAAACAGCTTATTTATTCGGTTGAATCCGACAACCAGGCCTCAATTAGAATTGCTCAAAAAGCTAATTTAAAAAAGTTTAATGTTCTAAGCCGCTTTGCCGCTGAATGATAATGCACCTGGGTCATTTCGACTACGCTCAATGATCACAAAGTATGTCATTGCAAGCGAAGCGCCCGTGCTGAGCGGAGTCGAAGTAAAGCAATCTAAATGTCTTGAAACGGTTTCTACAAACAAATGGATAATTACTGGAGAGTAATTTGTTCTGGTTGACTTAAATTGTCTCTAATTCTACAATATTCATACCAGAGTATATTTTTCTGGCAAAAAGGAATTGAAGAGAAGACGAGGACTAAATTATGAAAGCAGTTATAATGGCCGGTGGTTTCGGCACACGTTTACGACCTTTAACCTGTAATATTCCCAAACCTATGGTTCCTGTGGCAAACATTCCAATGATGGAACACATAGTAAACTTGCTCAAACAGTATGACTTAAAGCGCATCTGCTCCATACTTTATTTTCAGCCTGAAATAATCACCAAATATTTTGGTGAAGGCGAAGATTTTGATATTGAAATGGAATATCAGATGGCTACTGCTGACTATGGCACTGCCGGAAGTGTTAAAAACGCAGAAGACAAGCTAAAAGATGAGCCTTTTATTATTATTTCGGGTGATGTTTTAACCGATTTTGATCTTGATGAAGCTATCAGGTTTCATAAAGAAAAAAAATCAATGGCGACTATGGTCTTGACCAGGGTTACCAACCCCCTTGAATACGGAGTTGTAATTACTGAAGACGATGGAAAAATAATTAGATTTTTAGAAAAACCAAGCTGGGGTGAAGTTTTCTCAGATACTATCAATACGGGAATCTACATTCTCGAACCAGAAATTTTTAAATATATTCCACATAAAACTGAATTTGATTTCAGCAAAAATCTTTTTCCCTTGATGCTTAAAGAAGGCTTGCCACTCTACGGTTATGTTGCCGAAGGTTACTGGAAAGATGTAGGCAATCTTAATGAGTATATGCTTGCTCACAAAAGCGTTCTTAATGGCGAAGTAAAAGTTGGAATTCCCGGAAAAAAACTTAACGTTATAGGTAAAGATATCTGGGTTGGTAAAAATACTAATATTGGCTCTAAAGTTAAATTTAAAGGCGGAGTTATAATTGGTGATAACTGCGAAGTTGAAGACGGAGCAGAACTTGAAAACAGTATTCTCGGTCATGGCTGCGTAGTTAAAAAAGGCGCAAAGCTTCGTAATGTTACTCTCTGGGATAGCGTACATGTCGGTGAATATGCCGAATTAACCGATGCCGTAGTCAGCTGGAGCACTCACATTAAAAATGATGCCAAGCTTGAAAAAGGTGTTGTTGTTGGCGAAGAATGTAGAGTTGGTTCAGATGCGATTATAAGGGAAAATGTCAAAATCTGGCCAAGAAAATCAGTGGAAGAGGGTTCTACTGTTTTTACCAGTCTTGTATGGTCTGATAAGTGGACAAAAAATCTTTTTAACGATTATGGAATCAGCGGACTTGCCAATGTCGAAATTACCCCGGAAATGGCTGCAAAAATAGGCGCGGCATTTGGTGCCACTCTTAAAAAAGGCACAAGCATTATTACTTCCAGAGATTCCCATAAAATAAGTCGTGTAATTAACAGGGCTATCATTTGTGGCTTAAGTTCTGCCGGGGTCAATGTTGCTGATCTCAGGGTTACACCTGCTCCTGTTGCCAGATTTAAGCCCAATGCATTTATGCGTGGTGGCGGGGTTCATGTGAAAATTTCCAGCCAGGATCCAAATCAACTCTCAATTTCTCTTTTTGACGTTGAAGGTCGTGATATTTCTGTTTCGCAAAAGAAATCGATTGAGCGTCTGTTTAATCGTGAAGATTTTAGAAGGGTTCCTGTAAATGAAGTGGGCGAAATTACTTTCCCCGCCAGGGTTCCTGATAAATACAGTGAAGAGCTTCTTCAAAAGCTTGATTTGGAGACAATAAGAGAAAAGAAACTCAAAATTGTAGTAGATTATGGATTCAGCGGCGCAAGTGGTATTTTTGCTGCTTTCCTGGGTAAACTGAATTGTGAAGTAATTGCTCTTAACGCCTACCAGGATGAAGTAAGGCCGGGCAATATCAGTCAGGAAAGTTCTCATGCCAGTGTGTCTTCAATAGTTAAATCTCTTGGAGCCGATCTTGGAATTATTCTGGGTGATGGCGCAGAAAAGATTACTTTTGTTGATGATAAAGGCAACATTATTAAGGGCGAAGAAGGTCTTTTAACCTGGGCTAGAATGATTTTTGAAATTGTGCCGGGTGCAAAAATTGCTGTTCCGATTTCTGCCAGTTCTGCTATTGATCGGGTTGCTGCCCAATTCAACGGTAAGGTCTTAAGAACTAAAACCAGCAGTAGAGCCCTTATGGATGCCGCGCTCGAAGATGGGGTGGAGATTTGTGCCGATAATTGCGGCGGGGTTATTTTCCCATCATTTCAGTCAACCTTCGATGGCATGATGGCTTCTGCTAAATTGATAGAGTGTTTGTCAAAAATTAAACAGCCTTTATCTGATATTATTAATGATTTACCCTCTTTCTATATTGCAACCGACAGAATTCCATGTCCATGGGATGACAAAGGCAAAGTCATGCGCTATGCCATGGAGTATGCCAAAGACAAGAAAACTCAACTGATCGACGGCGTAAAAATTCTTCAGGGTGAGGAAGAATGGATTCTTGTTCTCCCTGATCCGGATAAGCCATTTGTAAATATTATAGTTGAAAGCACAAGTGAAAAGAAAGCAAATGACCTGCTTAACAAAATGCTGGAGCGGGTTGAAAGCTGGAAAACCCTTAAAGCTTAAACTTCTACACCGTTTATAAAGGTTTTGCTCACTTCAATTGTTTGAAGTCTTGAAGGCGGAACCATAAAAGGGTCCTGCGATAGACAGACAAAATCGGCTTTAAAGCCGGTTTTGAGCTGTCCGCGGGTCTTTTCTTTACCTATCAGCTTGAAAGGCTCGCTTATGTAAAGTAGCAAAGACGAGTTCAGGTCAATTGCTTCATCAGGGTTAGAGTGGTTTACAAGAGCGTGAATACCTTTAATTGGATCTATGGGAGTTACCGGGCTGTCTGAGCCACAGGCTACAGTTATACCCAAATCAAGAATCGTTTTAAATGGATTGCAATCTCGAGCTCGGTCATATCCAAGTCGCTGCTCATAAAGTCGGCCTTTGCCTCCCCAGTAATAATCGAACAAGGGTTGAATACAAACCATTGCATTGCTTTGCCTGATATTTCTAATTGCTCTGGTCGACGGTAAAACCATGTGTTCTATGCGGTTCTTTATATTCGAGTCGGGAAATTTTTCTTTAGCCCATAAGTAACTCGAAGCGACCTTGTCTATGGCCCGGTCTCCAATTGCGTGCAGTGCTAGCTGAAGATTGGAGTCTTTTCCGCTTTTTAACAGTGCTTCTAAATCGTCCGCTTCCAGATAAAGGTTTCCGCTTGTTTCAGCCTTGTCATGATATGGCTGGTTAAGTGCGGCGGTTCTGGTTCCAATTGAGCCGTCAACCAGAAGACAACCACCGAACCCTGGCCAGTTATTTTTTTTTGCAAGCGCAGGGTTGGTTGATTGATGGTAAATAACCCCATCAAGAGGGTGTAGGTTTAGAAAATCATTTGTCAGTAAAGGTTCCCGGTCAGAATTTTTTGAGCCTTCGAGAGCATGAATAAAGGTTACGCCGTTTTCCAGGCATTCATCGGCAGATTTTTCCATACCCTCTTTGAGCATTTCTTCAGGAATTACATCCAATAACCTGCCCGCCGAAGTGTTGTAGCATTTGCCGCTGATAAAACCATTGTCATGGGTTAAATCAGAAGATAAAGAGCTGGCCCATTTTAAAGCAACGCTGTTCAATACAGCAGAATGCAGGTCTTTTCTTGCTACCCAGATTATTTTTTGGTTCGATATTTTGTCGAGTTGTTTTAGTTCAGGAAGTCGTTTTTCTTTTAATTGCTGTTCCTGAAGGTTGTAAGCAAGAACTAGCGGATACTTACCCGAAGCCTCTTTAATTAAATCATAAACTTCAGAAAGGTTGCGTGCTTTTGACAGGTCACAACCGCATTTTGCCATTGCAGTCTGGCTAAAATGAACGTGTGCATCAGAAAAAGAAGAAAAAACTACCGCGCCCTTTAAATCAATTGCCTCGATATCTGAAGTGGTCAGAAAAGGAAGCTGAAAACCGGTTTTTAAAATGGTTCCATTTAAAACCAGCATCGAGTCAAACTGTTTTTTTGAATAATCGGGTAAATTTCGGCCGTCGAAGTTGTAAAAATAGTTTTGTTGCATATTAAAATGGTAAATTTTTGTAAAAATTATAAAGTCTTGCAGCTGCCCGGCAAAGCCAGATTAGAGGCTTTGCTAAAACTTTTGTCAGCCAGCCGAGTGGCCTTGATATTCTTGTTAATCTAAGAATCCAGAAGGCCAGAAAGAAAAACGAGGATATTGCTGCTGCGAAAACCGCGTAAAAAAATAAAACACTTTTACTTTCACAGGGCTTGCAAATCGGGTCGAGTTTGCATGGAGCAGACTCATTGCCAAGAATTCTGCAGGCAATTTGTGCCGGAAAAGCATGAGCTACTTTCCTTCGAGCGCATTCCAGATTCAGGTCTTTTAATTTAACCATAAGAAGATTTTACCAGAACAAGGCAAAAATAGTAAATCATAATTTTAAAGCAGTGTGAGGAATATTTCCCTTTCGGACCAGGAAAATCTCCCGTCTGAAATTTTCTTATTTCTTAAAAAAAAACTTAGAAAAGGGGCAGAAGGGGGTGGCATTGTAATTGCTTGGTATATATAAGAAGCTGACCTGGAGGATAACAATGAAAACAATTTTACTCAGACTGTTGATTTTTATACTTTGTTCAATGTCACTTGGTTTTATTTCTCAAGCAGGCTTTCAAATTGAAGAAGGAAAAGTCGCAGTTGTGGGGCGTTGTCATGTTGAGCTTTCTGGTTTAAACACTGACTTAGAGCCAGAATCTGATAATCAGATATTGATAAAGTCCAATAAAGTCGGAATTGCTCAGGTTAGCTTTAAATCTTATGATGGTAAAAAACCGATATTTGAAGTTAAAAAAATCTTTTCGTTAAAAACCGATGAAAATGGCTATTTTTTGTTGAAAAACGTTTCAAAAGAATATTCTTATATTATGCTTGGTGCACAGCATCATGATAAAAAAGGGGTGCCGGTGCATTCTCTGACACTTGCTAATGCCCGGGAAGACCAGGGAAAAATGATCAATCTCGGATTTCATAAAATCCGGCATGGGTATGACAAAAGCAAAAGTTGTCGCTATGCATCAACTCAAATAGATACCTCTATGAAAAATTCTGATTTTATCAGCTATTTTATGCTTAAAAGTCCGCTAAAGAAATGTGTGAGTCGCATAAAATCAAGCAATTACTGGGGAAAATCTAATAGCGTTACTTTAATAGATTCAGGTAAAATCAAACTTGCCAATCTACAGAAAGCCTCATGGGAAACAATAGATTCACAAAGCTATTTTTAACCGAATAAAATGAGACGGTTTCTTAGAATTGCCAAATAGTTTGGTAAATGATAATCTAGGGTAATCATTACCTTATGGGAGTTTTTAACTGGCTGTTCTGGCAGAACCAATTTTTTTTCCCTTTTCTTTAAACCCGGGTATTTTACAGAAATTCCTGGG
>JBNJGH010000156.1:0-7129 GCA_051747585.1 Candidatus Rifleibacteriota bacterium | reverse complement strand
AAGCGGTGCTCGTAATCAGCGAAGCGGTACTCGTAATCGAATAATCAACATTTAAATCGATTACGATTAGGATTACGATCACGAGCACGATTCGCAAAACATTTCTTCTTATCTTAGTGGCATTCTAAGATGTCCCTTGATTCCTTGATTCGTTTAAAATCAGGGCATCTATGTCAACGTTCTACTCATTCTATTTATTGCAAGGAATTATCCATTTGTTTGTAGAAACCGTTTCAAGACATTTAGATTGCTTTGCTTCGACTCCGCTCAGCACAAGCGTGTCGCTCGCAATGACAGCCACAAATTGTCATTGCGAGGAGTTCTGCGTAGCTGGTTTCTTCGTAGCTTTAGCGAAGTAGAATAGCGAAGCAGAACGACGAAGTAATCTTTGATATGCTAAATTTTAGTATATAACAAAAAATACAAAAATGTCTTGAAACTCGCTAATATTGCCAAATGGATAATTACTGGTCGGATCACCGCTGGTTTGGAAAACGAACTATTTTGCAGTATCATAGAGAATAATTCATTATCGTAGTTTTAAAAGTCTGAAAGGTAGATTCAGTTGTACCGAAAGAAAATGACCAATAACCAGAGTGGAATTGCTTTGTTCTTGATCATAGCCATGGTTTTCATAACCTTTCTACTGTTTTTTTTCCTCTCTCTTACCAGTGGACAGTTTAATTATTCAGCTCATCAGACTCTTGAAACTGAACTTGCCACCCAGGCTGGCCGAGCTTTTGCTGACGCTTTCTGGATCTTTGCTAAAGATGTTTTTCAAAACCGCAAGGGTTGTGATCTTTTATACCCTCCGGCAGGTTCAGCAAGTCCCCTTTATCCTTTTCGAAAAGAAAACCTGGAAAAAATTGAAGCAAGAATCGATGATTTTGAAAAAGCTGATGAAATAAAAAAAACCTTCGCAGAAATACAGGACCAACTACCAGGCTTAAGTAAACTTGATACCGTTCTTCATTTTAAGGTCAGAAAATCTTCTGATAGCTTTGCCCAAGGAGATCTTTGCCTGAAAGTTAATTTTAAGCTGAAAAATACCACATATTCATTTGATTATTTTCGAGAATTTAAACTTATCAGGTGTCTTGCACCGGTGCTGGCAAAATTCAGCCTGTTTCTTCGCAATAATTCCGGAGGAAATTCCTATAACCAGATCAGTAAAAAATTCCAGGATGAATATGGTCAGAACAGAGCCTTTTTCGTTTTTAATCAGGATAAAACATTTCTTTCAGCTTCTA
This sequence comes from Candidatus Rifleibacteriota bacterium, assembly GCA_051747585.1. GTDB lineage: Bacteria > Muiribacteriota > Ozemobacteria > Ozemobacterales > Ozemobacteraceae > DYKG01. The sequence continues at coordinate 5,879 of JBNJGH010000156.1, read as the reverse complement.
CAGATACCTGGCAGCGTTCAGGCTGGATTTACCTTGGAGGCCCGCCAGTTACCCTGAATCTTGACGGTACACATCCGTGTAGAAAAGAATCAGATTCTTTCATTTTCTGGCCGGGGCTCTATTCTGACAATCTCAGCCAGGCGCTCCCATATGCTTGTTCCGACTATCTTGGCAATTCAAAACTTCGAGTAAGATTTGCCCCAACCGGCGCGATTCTCGACTGGGAAAACAGCGCCCTGCTTAAAAGCATTCTGGGCGGGGCGAATATTCCCTTCGTGCTCAAATCAAGTGTGCTAAGGCTGTTTGGCAATCGGGAGCTAATGACCCCGACCAAAATTTTTGGCAGGGTTTACACAAATTTTGTTGTTTACTCAACCATGATACTTGATACCAATAACGATTCAGTAGCAGACAATGTTGTTTCTTCCCAGGGGATAGAACAGAGAGCGATTTTTCCTTTACCAAGACTTGCCGACTCTGAACTGTTCTCTCCACCGATTTTCCCCAGGTTCGTAACCAGCAAAGGATTTGACCTGTTTCTTGACGCAGCTGGCATTAATGGCATTCCAGACAGAATCGAAGAGGTTTTTAATTCATATAACGCCGGAAACCCCAACTATGCTGGCTATATGACCAAAATGGCCCGGGACTTTGCACCTGACAGCGGCATGGATTCATACAATGCACTCTATGACCAGATTTTTCAGGCGGTAATGGTTACAGGCAGCAAAAGCTTTCCCGCCCCGCGAAATTTTCGGGCAGATGAATACCCTAACAATGGCACTGATATTAGAATTCCCCTCGATTTTTCATCATCTGAAAATCAGTTTGAAGGCGATTTAACCAGGTTTAATCCAGGTGCTTTTTTTGAAGACCTCAACATTTATGGTCGCGTCTATAATGATTCAGGCGATTTTTTTCAATACAGCGCTATCAAATTCGAACACCAGACATATAAAATTTTTGACCCTATTGTTTCTAAAATTTCGGGATCTTTAAAGTTGGATAATTCGCTTCAGGCAAATGCCCCTGCAATCATTGTTGCAGAAGAAGATCTTGAGGTTAATGAAATCTTAAAATCAGAAAACTCTTCAAAACTTACCCTGGTCTCCTTAAACGGTAATATAAAGATAACTGGACGAAAGCTGCAGGGGGTTTCACTTATTGCCCCTAATGGCACTATTGAATGGAAAACCCCGGTCGAAATAAGCGGAACTCTTTGCGCTGAGAATATTTCTCCGGCTACATTTGCCATTGGTGGAACCCTTGCCTGGGACCCGGAAATGGATATTACCGACATTGATACAGCTGCCCGATCAGTTGCTTTTCTAGTGGGTCCTGATATTACCCTGATACGAAAGGCCAATTGATATGAAAGTTTTGAAAAACGGTCTGTCGATGGTTGAACTTCTTGTTGCTATTGCTGTTTTGGGCGGATCTCTTTTGCCTATCTGGCATATGCACTATAATTCGGCAAAAAGAGTTAACACCGGAAGAAACCAGTCTATAATAAAAAATCTGTCTTTAGGTTTCTCGGCCCAGGTCAGAAAATGCAGCCCTGAGTTTTTGCCGGCTACACCGGGTTTTTTGCCTATTGAACTTGATCAGAATGATACATGCCACCTTGGAGGGCCAGAGCAGGAGAACAATATAGTTCTGCCAGACTGGAAAGATGAATCATTGAAGATGAGTTACAGAATAAAAAAACTGATGACCCTGCCAAGGGACAATCGCCTGATAATTCTAAAAATAACCTGGACCAGAGCAAACGATAGACAGTTTGATTTTCTGGTTCCGACACTGGTGACAAAATGAAATTTGGTAAAACTACCGGCTTTACTTTTATAGAAGCCATTATTGTAACGCTGGTTCTGAGCCTTTTACTTGCTGTTTCGTATAGAATTCTTATAACCAGCCAGAGAGGAGCAATTCATGGCCAGGAAGCTTCATTGCATCTGATGGCAGGCAACACTCTTGCTTTAGCCCTTGAAAGAGATTTTTCAAATATTATTCCTTTTGAAATCAATACCGACAAGGGTAAGGTGGCGGGTCCCATTTCCTTTTCCCCGGACAATCTTGCTGCTGACTCGGCATTATTCTGGGTTCTGACTCCAACGGGAGTGCGACAGGTTAGATACAGCTATGATCCGAAAAGAAGGGTTGTTCTGCGCGAAGAAGTAGATTCAACCGGACGACCGGTAAGGGGTGAGAAATATGCAGAGGGCTATGTTACTGCCTTCAGCATCAATGATGAATCAAAAATTGCAGAAACGGTTAAGGTAAGAATCGAGATGGAAGGTAAAGCAAAGAAAACTGTTATGAACCGGGTTTTCTGTCACGGTTTGATCGATGAAAAAGATTGCCGACACTGGGTCTTTCATTTCTGAATCAATTTGATGCGAAATCTTTTAACCTGATGTTATAATTATAAAGAGAGGTGAGAATGAATTTTGCAATGAGATTTTTAAGAAAATCAAAGTCTGTAATCTGTTATTTTTATCTGCCAAAAAGTTCATTAGTCGGTATTGCATTACTACTGGCGGTTTTCATCCAATTTAGTGTTTCAAATGCTTTTGCTCAGCTTCCCCTGCCCCCTTTTCCTGATCCCTTTGGAATATTTGGTGGCAGCCCAGAAGAAAACCAACAGGTTGTTAATGAAATGGTGAATGTTGGCATGGAAAGAAATCAACCAGGAGTTCCCCCCTATGGACTCAATGCTTCTGGCGATCCCAGATGGCCAATACCCGAACCTGCCCCCCCCAGAGAAAAACAGGCGGCAGTAAATAATACAACCCCGGTGCCAGCAAAAATTACAGATTCAGCCCTTTCAGGCCACGAATCGATCGAGAATCATCGGGAAAACACAGATAATCTTACCGCAAAAAATAAATTTGATGGAAATGAAATTAGCGGGATGGTAAGAAATGACCTTTTTACTGGAACAAAATCTCAAACTGAAGGAACTTCAGCTGCCGAGCTTACAGAAAATGAAATAAAGGCCCTGCAGCTTTCATTTCTCTATGACCTTCAGCGCCGGACCCGATTTATATATGAAGCAAAAAACGATATGGCGGCGGCAGTTTCCTCCAAATGGCAACAGATTGGCAGACTTATTCCGGATAAAATAGATGAAATAAGCTTTGAAATAGCCTCAAAAAATAATTTTGACAAGTTTTCTTCATGGATAGATTCTGTTGTTGAAAACGACAAACAACATGCAGAAAATCAATAAAGGATTAATTTTACAAGGAGGAACTCAATGATTAGATTCTCGAAAATGATTTCAGTTGTTCTGGTTATTGCTCTTTTACCGTTTACCGCCGTTTTTGCTCAGGTAATCAACAACGATGCTGCCCCGCAACAACAACAACAGCAGCAGCCTCAGCAACAGGGCTGGGGGGGCTGGATGGGCTTTCTTCCCTTTCCATTACCACCTCTTCCTTTACCATTCTTTGGTGGATTTGGCGGATTTGGGAATGCCGGTGGCGGCGGACAACAGGGAACCAACAATAATCAGAATGTTGTTGTCAACACCGGAGACGGGCAGAAAAATCAGAATAACCCTCAGCTTGCTGAAATGATGCAAAGACTTTTAGATTTGCTTGAAAAGAGGGAAAATGAAGGATCTGAATCTGAAGATTATAGTTCTGAAACCTCGGGCGTAGCAGTAGAAGACACCACTGAAAATGTATCTCAAACCGGAGAAGGTGCTCTTAACGAATAAGCTGATAAATAGGAAAGAAAACTCCCGGGTTTCTGTATGATTAGATAGAAATGCCCCGAAGCTTTTTATTACGGAGACGATTCCGCGCGGTTCCGGGGACGCCTTAGAATACCACTAAGTTAAGGAGATATGTTAAAGCACAGATAATTTATTCGTGCTCAGCAAAGCGGTGCTCGTAATCAGCAAAGCGGTAATCGTAATCGAATAATCAACATATAAATCGATTACGATTAGGATTACGATCACGAGCACGATTCGCAAAATGTGACTTCTTATCTTAGTGGCATTGGGGACGCCTTATTCGACTTGATAAAAATGCGACAAATGCAGGAAATTAAGCAGGGTGTTCAGTTTTTCTCCACGTGTTTGTTAAAAAACTGTTTCAAGACATTTAGATTGCTTCGCGAACGCTCGCAATGACACTTTTAATGCGGGCAAACGCAGAGGTCGGCCCCGGCAGGTAACAGATCAACCGATCTGGCCTAAACCTTCTCGAATGGTGCTACTGATGCGGGCCGACCGCGGGCGGTTCCTCCAACTAGAGAAGAGACGGTGGCTTCTTTGCCTATGGCCCGGGTGATGGTATTTAATTCAATGTTTTCATCGATTCCGGCAATGCAGGGAACATATTCTCTGGATAAACCGTGGAAACCCCTATCATCGAGGGTTTCCCAGAGAATTTCGATCTCTTTGCCGATGAATTTTTGATGAAACTCCAGGGCAGATTGGTGCCATATTTCTTCGGCCTGATGCGATCTTACGCTTTTTACTGCATTGCTGACCTGAGCTGGCATTGTTGCGGCCGGGGTGCCGTCACGGGGCGAAAAGCGGAAAATATGCAATCGGGAAAACTTCATTCGACGTACAAAATCAAGAGTTTGAGCAAAATGCTCATCGGTTTCGCCGGGAAAGCCGACAATCAAATCTGTTGTAATAGCAGCCAGAGGAATTTGCCGGCGAATTTTATCGACTACAGCTGCAAAATCATCTGTATTATAAGGGCGGCGCATTGATTTCAAGATTTCATCACACCCTGACTGAAGGGGCAGATGAAAATGATGACAGGCTTTTGGTGATTCTTTAACCCAGTTAATCAGACCATCATCAACTTCAATTGGTTCAATCGAGCTCAGCCTTATTCTTTCAAGCCCCTCAACTTTTTCCAGTTCTTGTAAAAGCTTCAATAATGAGGGTTTAAAGTGACCGAGATGAATACCGGTGAGAACAATTTCCCTGTAACCATTCTTAACCAGCTCTTTTGCTTCATCAACCGCTTTTTCTATAGACCTCGACCACTCTTCGCCACGCAGATAAGCAACTACACAATAGGCACAGAACTGGTTACAACCATCCTGAACCTTTAAAAAAGCACGAGTGCGGTTATTAGTTACCTCAACATGATGGCCTTCATGAGGCATAGCATCGAAATTGGGGAAAATAGTGTTAATCATTTCGACCACATCTTCGTTATGGTAAAAATATGGCATAACCCAGTCGGCTTCAGGGGTTTCCTGATTTTTTTGAATTCTAAGTCTTGCTTCACATCCGGTAAGCACAATCTTTACCCCAGGCCAACGACGCGCAGCAGAACGCATTGCCTGACGAACTTTTTGTGATGCCCGCGAGGTAACAGAACAACCATTTAAAATATATAAATCGGGCTTGTCGCCAGCCGCCTGCAAACCAAAAGATTCAAGCTTCTCTGCCAGAAGTTGCCCATCGTATTGGCTGACTTTACAACCAAAAGATTTAATCATGTAAGTTACAATTTTGTCGTTATTCATTCGCCCCCCCAGCAACAATCTATTATAGAGGCTATAGCAATCAAGGGTGCCGTTTCGGCCCTGAATATTCGCGGTCCAAGCCAGACAACCTGCCAACCCCGGCTCTGCAAAGCTTCAATTTCTTCAGCTGAAAAGCCGCCCTCAGGACCGGTCAAAATGTTACAGCCACTTCGACTTTTCAAATGTTTAAAATCGGAAAGAGAGCTTTGGGTATCGGCCTCATAAAGAGCAATGGACGTATTCTCTATTTTTTTATCTGCAATTTGTTTCAGACTGAGCGGTTGTGCCACCTCAGGAAGCAAACAGCCGCCACACTGCAGCATTGCGCTTTGGGCAATTTTTTGCCAACGTTTCATTTTATTTTCTGAAAC
>JBNJGH010000155.1:0-7221 GCA_051747585.1 Candidatus Rifleibacteriota bacterium | reverse complement strand
TTAATTGAAAATAGTGAGAAACCGGGTTTTATAAATAGAAATAACTATGCTCATCCACAGGATAGAGCTTCTTTAGCTACAGATATAGAAGGCTATCGGTTGCCTGGCGTAATAGATATGCACTTCCATGGGGCATTTGGCTGGGATTTTTCGTTCGGCGATGTAGATAAAATTAATGAAATGCTTGATAAAGTCCTTACTGCAGGAATCAGCGGGATTGTTGCCACTCTCATAACCTGTCCGGAATCTCAACGCATTAAAGCCATTAAAGATATTGTTGAAGTGATAAAAACAAGAAAAAAACCGCCTTTTATTCATGGAATATACCTTGAAGGTCCCTTTCTGGCAGAAAACAAGAGAGGGTCTCACCCTGCACATTTGCTTGAAAAACCTGATTTTAAAAAGTTTGCCCAATGGCAGGATGCGGCGGAAGGCAATATAAAAATTGTTACTGTTGCGCCCGAACTCGATGGGGCGATCGAATTTATAGAAAAGGCGACTAAAACAAAAGTCGTTTGTGCTCTCGGGCATTCCGACGCAGATTGGGAGCAAACCGAAAAAGCAATTGAAGCCGGTGCCAGCCATATAACTCATTTGTTTAATGCAATGCCTGCTTTTCATCATCGCCAGCCCAATCTTTTATCCTGTGTTCTGACAAATGAAAATGTTACTCTGGAACTAATCGGAGATGGAATCCATGTCTCACCCGATATAGTAAAATTTGTCTGTAGCACTTTCGAGGGTAATCGGATAATGTTGATTTCTGATTGTATAGCTCCTGCAGGCCTTCCTGATGGCGGTTATAACTTTTACAATACTAATTTAAAAAAAATGAACGGCAAATGTTGTGCCGAACCGGGTAAACTATTTGGTGGCAGTAGAACTCTGGTAGAATGCTTTAAGGAACTTGGTGAAAGTAAAAAAGTTGCATGGGGGCAACTGGGGGCATCAGTCTGGCGAAATCCCAGCTTTTTGCTTAAAGCCATCCCGCCCGAAACTGAAATATATTTTGACCTTAATTTTAACTGGCGAGCTACTAAATGCGCAGATATGTGGTATTGGAACAGAGATAATGAAGTTTGATAAAAAACTGAATTTTCTGCTTAGTTCTGTTTGGTTGATAGTTTTTTTGGGTTTCTTGCCTGCTGTAACTTGCCAACCTTCAGCAATACTTGCACAAGCTTTGGCAGGCAACGCGACGACTACTGTTAATGCAGAGCCTGGTTTTTTTGAATCAGTTGTAGAGAAAATCAATTTTACTGCTTCTGATAGTGAGAGGATCAAAAAAAAGTTCGAAAATACCTTTGATAAAATCAAATCAACCGATTATAAAAAATTCTGGAATGACGGTTATAAAAAATTTAATGAATTTATTGAACAACAAGATTCTAAGGAGCCTTCACAAAGGCGCTTACATAAAAATAGAAGCGCATTAAAGCATTTTCTAAAAGAACTGAGCGATCGAAAACTTGCAGACCGGAATAAAACTCTTAACCAGTATGTTCGCGATTTTTTAATAAAAAGCAAACCGGAGCTCGAGGGTACCGACATCGGAGAAAATCCGGTTAACTCCATTTATTATTATCTGGCGCTCGATCCCGCCGGTTTTATAGAAAACGTTCGTATTGTAAAGGGGCCAATGGGTGCGCCAATGACCCTGAAAGAAGCCTATGAATACTATTATCGAACCGATCCGGAAAAGGCGGCAAAAATTTTAAAATTATTAAAAACTTTTCAAAGGCTAACCTTCAGTAAAAATGACAGCCAAAGCTTAACCGAAATATTAAAGGCATTAAAAACCAACCTGGATCTTATTAATGGCAATTAAACTTATTGTTGTTCTTTTTCTGTCAGGTCTCTTAACCGTTTTATAAAATACCGGGCCTCATAAATAATTTCTTCTGAGTCATCAGATTCAAGATTAAAATTTATTGAATTCTGTTCAGACGGGTCGAGATAAATTTTTCTAACAAAATCGTCTTCTGCCCCAAGCAAAAGGTTTATATCGGGAAGAGAGTTTTTTTCGAATTCAACTCTAAGATGATTGATAATTCTGCTGATTTTTATTATTCCCGCCTGAGATGCCAGAATGCGTAGTCTGCTGATTTTGAAAAGATTTTCTGCCTCAAAAGGCATTGTTCCGAATCGATCTACACATTCTTCATTCAATATATCCAGCAATGCTGTGTCGCGACAGCGGGAGATTCTTGCATAAAGTTCAACTCTGTTTTCTTCTTCCGGTATATAGGATTGAGGAAAATAAGCGGTAATTGGAATTTCGATTGAAGTGTCGATTTTTGCGCTGGAACCGGAGCCGCCAATCTTTATGCGCGATACCGCTTCTTCAAGAAGTTCCATGTAAAGAGAAAAGCCAATGCTGGAAATATGGCCGGACTGGGTTTCTCCCAGAATATTGCCCGCACCGCGAATCTGAAGGTCTCTAAGAGCGATCTTGAAGCCCGAACCCAGAGCCGTATGTTCTTCTATTGTTTCAAGCCGCTCCATGGCTTCTTTCGTCAGCTTCTTTTTGCCGGAATAAAAGAAATAAGCCCAGGCCTGTCTTTTTGATCTGCCCACTCTGCCTCTGAGCTGATACATTTGTGAAAGACCCAGTTTTTGTGCTTCATCTACTATTAAAGTGTTTACATTGGGGATGTCGAGTCCCGATTCAATAATAGTTGTGGCAAGCAGCAGGTCAAATTTTCCGCTTACAAATTCCAGCATTGTTTTTTCCACCTGACGCTCGTGCATTTGCCCGTGAGCAATTTTTATTCTAGCTTCCGGCACCAGTTTTTCTAAAAATGCTGCCTTTTGTTCAATTTTTTCTACTCGGTTGTAAACATAAAAGATCTGTCCGCCGCGCTTAAGCTCTTCGATGATTGCACGCTTCACCCAGCCGGAATCAAAGGGCGCAACATAAGTTTGAACCGGCTTTCGGTCAACAGGAGCAGTATCAATTACGCTTATCTGTCTTATTCCAGACATAGACATCTGTAAAGTTCTTGGTATCGGGGTCGCTGTTAAAGTTAAGACGTCGATATGTGCTTTTAGCTGTTTAAGTCTTTCTTTGTGCTTAACCCCGAATCGTTGCTCTTCGTCAACAACCAGAAGCCCAAGACGTGGGAAAGAAAAATCTGATGAAAGCAGACGGTGAGTGCCAATTAAAATATCCAGAACTCCGGATTTCAAATTTTTTATAGTTTTCTTTTGCTCTGATGGTTTTCTAAGACGGCTTACCATATCAATACTGACCGGAAAACCGTCAAATCTATTTTTAAAGGTCTGATAATGTTGAAAAGCCAGAAGAGTAGTAGGAGCCAGAACAGCTACCTGCTTGCCGCTGCAGACTGCTTTAAATGCAGCCCGCATTGCTACCTCAGTTTTGCCGTAACCAACGTCGCCGCAAATCAGACGATCCATGGGGAGGGCAGTTTCCATATCTTCTTTAGTGGCGATAATTGCTTTTAACTGGTCAGGTGTTTCAACAAAGGGAAAATCCTCTTCCATTTTAACCTGAAGTTCAGAGTCGCTTTCAAAAGCGTAGCCTTCGCCCTGTTGCCGTTTAGCGTATAAATCAAGTAATTCATGTGCGATGGCTTCTACATTTTTTCTTACTCTTCTCTTCTGCCCCTGCCAGACTTTCGAGTTGAGTTTGTGGATTCTCGGGGTAAACCCCTCCATGCCTATATATTTAGAAACCTTGTGTACCTGATCGGTAGGCACATATAGTTTGTCGGTTCCATCATATTTGAGCAGCAGGTATTCTCTGGTGTTTCCGGCAGCTGTCATGGTTTTTATGCCTCTGAACTCTGCCACACCATGATCGGCATGAACGACAATGTCGCCGGGAACCATTTGTGAAATTGCAAGTATATCCTGTTGAGTTGCGTGTTTGGTTTTTCTGGTTGTTTTAGCAGGACCGGGATATATGTCTTCTTCGGTGAAGACGGCTACTTTACTGCGATAATCTTTGAAACCTTTTCTATCTGACCCTTGAATCAGACTGACTGCGCCAAACTTCAGATCAAAAGGCCTCATAGCAGATTTTACTTTTATCTTTCTTTCAGCGAGTAGTCCTTTAAGGTTCTGAAACCTGTTTTCGTCGGCTATCATTAAGGCCGTGGCCCATTTATCTTCTGCCAGTTGCTGAAGCTCTTTGATCAGGGTTTCACGAGACGGGTCAGATGGTGGCGGGAGCATTTCTATTTCGCTGGCAAAAACATTTTCGGCTTTACCAAACCTGCTGAAGGGAATGCAGGGTTTGCTCGCAAGAAACTTTATTAAAAATTCCGGCGAATGATAATAGTTTTCAGGTTCTGCTAATGGTGATATTTCTTTTACTTGATCGTATTTTAGCGTAATTTCTTCGTAAATTTCACCAAAGGATTCAAACAAAACTTCAGCATCTTCTATAAATATTCGGGCTTCGGGCCAGAAATCAAAAATACTGGCTTTTCCTTCTTCAACAAAGGGAAAAAGCTCTTTGTAATCTCGTGCATCGGCATGAGAAAGCACATGCTCAACTTTGCGCTCAAGCATGGCTGATCTGGTTTTATCTATTTTTTTTATTATCTGGGAAGTTTTATCTATTAGAAGTTCAATTTCTTCTTGATTTGGAATAAATTCAAGCGCAGGAATAATCGTCAAATTTTTTCTTTTATTGAAAGAGCGCTGGCTGTTGGCACTGAAGTCTTTAATAGAATCAAGTTCATCGCCAAAATAATCCAGTCTGACCGGATTCTCCCGGTCTGGCGGAAAAACATCGATTAGTGAACCTCTAACCGCAAAGCAACCAGGTTCTTCAACTAAATTTGTTCTTTTGTAGCCAGCTTCGATTAATTTCTTAATTGTTTCTTCTCTGGAAGATTCGTCGCCGGCTTGAAAATAAATGGATTTATTTAACCACCTTGAGGGGTTGTAAAATTTTTCAACAATAGTACAGGCAGGTATTACAATCAGGCAACCTCCGCGTTTTGAAGCAGACATTGCCCTTATTCGGTCATAAATAATTTCGGGCTCAGTTGCGGTGTGATCGTAAATGGTTTCTCGCTCCGGAAGAAAACATATTACTCTATGGCGTGCAGGTCCAAGCCAGTCAGCTACTTGATTTGAAATTTCCACGGCCCGCTTCTTATTCGAGGTTAGCAAAAGGCTTATTTCGGGCTGGTTAGCAATAGAGGCCAGGGCCATAGATGCGAGCGAGCCGCTTAAACCTTGAAGGCAGTGCTCGAGGTTGTTTTTTAATGGAGAAAGTAATTCTTCTATTGGAGTTATTTTTCTGTTAATCATTGTTGTTATGAACCAGGTGTAAAATCAGCTTGAACAATAAATATTTTAATTAAATTCTCGGTTTTGCTTCCTTAAAAATTGCACCACTTAACCAGCCCGTGTATAATGGTCAAACGAAGCATAAGTCAGCGGACAAATCTTAGTCAAGGGCTAACTTGTCTTTAACGACAACGCAATAAGAATACGGCTCCGGATTGGAGAATTTTAATTGAAGACAAAAAATAAAACAAATCTAAATGCATATTTATTTGGTAACCTGGTTATTCTTTGTGTCCTTCTTATAAGTTTATGGAACAGAAAACCGGTATGGGACGTAAATTTAAGGTTTCCAAACCTGCTTTTAATTCTGGTAATTATCAATTCTATACTTATTTTCAAAGGTCTGATTATGTCAGATAACGCTTCTGGAACGACGAGAAAAAGCGGTAAAACCAATAAAAGTCTGGCTCCATTGCGTTCAATAATTCCAACAACATCTGAGATAAACGACAATCTTTTTATCAGGGTTCTGGAAAAACTCAAAGATTTGTCGCGGGTAGATGCTACTGCAATTCTATTGCCTGATGGTAAAGAATTTGATCTTGTGGCATCCAGCGGAGAATTGCCAGTTTCATTCAAGAATGCAAAATTGATCAAAAAAGACGACGCTTTGTTTATAAAATTCTCTGAAAATCTTGGAGAAGAAAAAATCAGCAGCTCTCTTTATAAATTCCGGCCGCTCAAGTTCAAATCTTCGGCTACCAGGCTTGAATTAACTCTTTACCCTTTAAAACTCAAAAACGGCAATGTTGGTATTCTGCTTTTTACTTCAAAAAGCGGACATAAACACCCAAGACTTCCCTATAACAGTACTGCATTGTATGTTGAGACTGTGATTGCAGTTATTAAAGATTTTGCTACCAGCTCAGACTTGAAATACAAAGATAAATCTACGGGGCTGCTTAAATATGAGTGTTTTGCCGAGGCCTTTGAAACTGAAATCGAACGTTCTGAGCGATACCAACAGGATATGACTCTGATGTCGGCAAAAATAAAATTTTGCCAGGATACGCAGGAAAAAGATAAAAAGCAGTTGCAAAAAGCAGCGGCCGTAGCTTTGAAGGAGTCTTTAAGGCGCCTTGATTTAATGTTTTGTGGTCAGCAGGATTGTGAATTCATTGCAATTCTAAATGAGACCGGCAAGGAAGTTGCAGAGATTGTTGCGAGCCGGGTTCAAAAATCTTTTGCAAAGCAGCTTGAAAAGTTTGAAATTAATAATGAGAAAAATAGAATACTTTTTATCGGCTCTGCTACTTATCCGACCGATGCCACTCATGGTCACGGTTTGATGGAAAAAAGCGGCGAAGCACTCAAAAAAGCTGAAGAAGAAGATAAGGCATTTGTAAGTTACGATATTAATCAGCATTAATTTAATGGAGCAAAACGATGGAACAAGAAAAACTGGTAAAAATTTGCTTTACTCTTAACAATAAAAAAGTAGAGGTCGAAGTTTCCCCCGGCTTGACGGTTCTTGAGCTGCTTAGAAGAAATTTTCGCCTGACTGCTGCCAAAGAAGGTTGCGGCAAAGGGGAATGCGGAGCTTGTACCGTTCTTTTGAATGATGAGCCGGTCAATTGTTGCCTTAAGCTGGCTGCCTCGCTTAATAAAGATGACAAAATTGAAACTCTCGAGGGCCTGGAAAAAAATGAGCTTATGCAGAAGGTTCAGGGCGCATTTGTCTCTGAAGGAGCAGTTCAGTGTGGTTTTTGTATTCCAGGTATGGTTATGTCCGGCTATCACCTGCTGAAAAATGTTGAAAATCCTGATGAACATTTAATAAAAAAAGCATTGTCAGGTAACATTTGTCGTTGTACGGGTTACAAAAAAATTGAAGCCGCAGTTAAAAAGGCCGCAGAAGACAGGAGAGAAAACCGGTGACAGCTAATATTGAAT
>JBNJGH010000154.1:0-7264 GCA_051747585.1 Candidatus Rifleibacteriota bacterium | reverse complement strand
AGCTTAACGTCATTGAGCAAATCATCGAGAGGAACGTTTTCAAGAACGTTCTGAGGACGGTAAAGCACTTCGTTAATTATGTATAAAATCTGACTTTTACTTGAAAGAACCCACTTTATAAACATAAAACCCGTAGCCATTTTTATGCTGTCAAACATTTTGGTGTTTGTTGGGTCATAAACGGCAATGGTTAAAGATTTGGGTTCTTTTTTCAATGGAATAAATTTATAGGTTTTAATAAGGCTTTCGGGAATTTGCCGTATAAGGTTTTTATCGAGTTCTGCATTGTCAAGATTGACATATTCGATGCCATGCTGTATAGAAAGGCCTCGGTAAAGTGTTTCTTCATTCAGGGCACCATCTTGTATAAGAATTTCGCCAATCATCTTTCTTACAGATGGTTGGCGTTTTAAGGCAATCTCAAGTTGTGCGGGGGTTATTGCCCGCATTTCGATTAATATTTCGCCTATTCTTTTTCTTTTTAGAAAATCTGCAGCCATTTTTTGTGTAGTCCTTCCTGAAAGGTATCGGCAGAACCCGTAGGTAATTTAATCAAAATTTAAAATTTAGTAAGTTACACCGTTGGCGCTGACTTCGAATTCAATGTAGTCAAGTGCTTCTGCAGCAGTTCCATCAGCGGGTGCAGCCCCGGAATTATAAAGAGGTATATCTGATGCGCTGTCATATGTTTCGTCTCGGTCTTCGTCAAAAAAAGCGAATTCTGTGTCAATATCAAAGATTCCGTCGCCATCGTCGACAAAGCAAACAGTTGCGCTGCCGGTTGGGGTAATCGAGCTGATCATATTTGACCCGTCTTCAGGATTGGGAAGAGTGGGCAAGGATGATAAATAGCTTATATTACTCTGGCGGGATTTGTCGCTTAAAAAAGCCCCGGCAACAAGTTCAGATCCCTCAGTCTTGTCTGAGCTCCAAGGGGAATGAATTTTAGATCCGCCGGATTGTACTTCAACTCTAAAGGGGCCACGCCCGCGATCGCCTCTGAACTGATTTATAGCGTTGCGCATGGTAGCAAGATTCTGTTTTAAAACAGACAGGCGGGAATCTATAATATAATCATTGTAATATGGCACTGCCACTCCTACCAGAATTCCGATTATCATAATGACAATCAATAATTCTATTATTGTAAAAGCTGCCTTTTTTTTAAAATAACAATTGATCATAATTTACCTACCAATCTATATAGTTAGTTCCGTTGATTGCGGTTATAAAACCTTTTCTGGCCCCGGGGGCAAGCGATGCGACAGAAACATCGAAAACGCCTCTGCCTCCTTCGTCGGACATTGTTTGATATGGAAAAGTAGCGACAACGGCGTTGCTGGAACTGTACATAGCCCATGCCGGAGCCCCGACAAAGGGGTCTGCAGGAATTTTATTCAAATATGGGGTTGGTGTGAAAGTGGCGACATGGTTGCCATCTCTGTCGTAGACGCCATAGCCGTCGGGGTCAGGGTTGACCAGGGCGTTTAGGTCTCTGGGAAAAAATTCGCTTTCTGCAATATTTCTTTTAATATAACATTTGGTTCTGCAATCGACTCTGTACAGTCTGATTGCTGATCTGATTTCTTCCAGTGCCTGTGAAAGCTGGTTCTCTTTAGTTTTTATAAAGGATAACTCTGCTACAGGAACTGCAGAAAGAGCTAATATGCCCATTATGGCAACTACAATAAGCATTTCAAAAAGAGAAAAACCTTTACGGTTAAACAATACTTTACCAGTCATCTGTGTCGCTCCCGTTAAGAGCTGATCCTGCGCCCTGCGAATAAACATCGATTATGTAATTTCCTGAGCCTTCGGGGCCAATAGTTGCAGGATCCAGGGATTTAAATTCCCAGTCCGCTCCTGGATACCAGTCTTTGAAGGGGTGAGGTGGAATATTGCGTAGAAACGGGCGATCTACGGTTATAGTGACATAGTCGCCGGGGTCTGCTATGGCAGGGCTGGCAGTTGCGATTTTTACTTCAAAAGGAATTGCTTGTGGAGTAAGACTTGCTATGTTTTTGGGATAAAAAAGCCCGTCGGAAGTGCCGCTGGCAAGAAAGTTTCTTACTGCCTGCTTTCGTGTAGCTCCGCTATTTTTGTTATGGATTTCATTTATACCTCTTTCGATAATAAATCCCCGGTAACCCTCGTTAAAATATTTTATTCTAACTGATTGCCCGCGTGCACCGGAGCCTTGATAGCCATTTATTGCCGAACGCATATTGAGAAGGTATTTTTTGAGAAGTTTTTCTTTTTCCCGCTGTTGAATAATTTTATATACAGGAAAAGAAATTGCTGCCATCATCGCAATAATGGCAGTAACTATAAGTATCTCTACAAGAGTAACACCGCTTTTATCGACGATGTTACTCTTGCAGATTTGTAAACTTTTATCAGGCATTAATACTTCCTGTTAAAAATCATTTTTGTTTTTCTAACATTGGCAAAAATACGTCAGCAGATTTTAGAATGTCTACTGCTCTGAGCAATTGCTTGTCATAAGGATTCATTACAAATTCCTGAAGTTCGCCTCGTGAAAGGCTGTCGGGGGGTTCCACAAAGCCGCTTAACTTGTGGGTTTCAGAAGCATTTTTTTCTTTGTGAATAATTATGGTTCCTGAGCTTATTTCAACGGTATCGGTGCTGTTACTCAACATCATCAGATATTCCTGATCTTCTTCAACTGCTTTTTGTATTTCTTCCTGCTGCTTTTTATCGAGTTTTGGTAATTTAACTTCTATATCCGGGGTTATTCCTTTTTTGTGAATGTTTACGCCGGAAGGAGTGTAATACAGGGCTGTGGTCAAAGCTATTGCCGAACCATCATTCATAGAGATAAGAGTTTGCACAGAGCCTTTCCCGAATGATTTCTGGCCGATAAGAATTCCTCGTTTGTTATCTTTGATAGCTCCGGCAACAATTTCAGAGGCAGAGGCTGAGCCGCCGTTAATAAGAACTATAAGAGGTAAAAGTGGATGGTATTTAAAGAATGAGCTGTAAGTGTTTTCTTCGCCATCTCTGCCTCTAATTGAAACAATGTCGCCTTTGGGAATAAATTTTCTGCCAACTTCTACTGCTGAAGTTAACAGGCCGCCAGGGTTATTTCTCAAATCAAGAATAATTGATTTTGCGCCATGTTTTTCGAGATCGATCATTGCTTTCTCAAGGTCTTCAGAGGAAGTCTGGATGAACTGAGTTAAGCGTATGTAACCAATGTTAGGTTCTATTTTCCAGTATTTGACGCTTGGTAATTTTATTATTTCACGGGTGATCTCAAATTCATGAGTTTCGCTTTCACCTTCACGAAGAACTGAAATGGTTACTTTTGAACCAACCGGACCACGAAGCAGCTTTACTGCGTCATGCAGGGCGATATCTATAACATCTTTGCCGTCTATTTTTACTATCATGTCGCCGGCTTGTATTCCGGCGCGTGCAGCGGGGGTGTCATCTATTGGAGAAATTACCGTAAGCATTCGGTCTTTGATGCTTATTACAATTCCCAGTCCGCCGAATTCACCCTGGGTTTCGACCTGCATCTCTTTGTATACCTTCGGTTCCATAAAACGGGTGTATGGATCGTCAAGTTTTTTGAGCATGCCTTCAACGGCGCCATAAATGAGGGTTTGCTCGTCGATATTTTCTTCGACATAATCGGATTTTATGAGTTCAAGAACATTTCTTATGAGGTCGAGAGATTTAAAATAAGTCAAATTTGTCGATGTAGCTGAAGCTGTGCTATTGAATAAAAATAACAGGAGCCCGCTCAGAACAAACAAGGGGATAAAATAGCGGTAAATCTTACTTTTCATTAAAAGCTCCTTCTAAAACTTTCTTGGAATAATATCTAATCTTTAAAATTTTATCATATATGGGATAATAACTTCCACATTAGTTTAAAAATCAGGTTGCAGGTTATTTTGCAGATCCAGGCAGGTAATTTAAGGGCTTTTGTTTTTTGCCGCCAAATCTGATTTCGAAATGCAGATGATTATTGCCTGAATAAATTCTGCCGATTTCTTCCTGTTGTTCGACAATCTGTCCTAATCCTACCCACATATCGCTGATTTGTCCGTAAACTGTCGAGAAACCTTTGCTATGCCCAATGATTACAACATTGCCCATCCCACTGATTTTTCCTTTGTATAAAACCTTGCCTCTTTGAGCGGCAAGAACCTCTGTTTCTTTGTCTGCGCTGATTTGTAACGCCGCAGTTTTGCCGCTTCCGATTGCTTTATAGCTTTTAATATTAAGCTTTTTTACCGGCCAGGTAAAACGCATGGTTCTGGCTGCTTTTGAATTTGAATCATTGGGAGAGGAGATGTTGGTGTCGGGTTGATTGGTTGGGGCTAATTCTTTTTCAAAGTTTTTTTGGGGATCTGATCGTCTTTTTTCTATTTGTGTGATTTCATTTTCCAGGCTTGTTCTTGCTCTGGCCAGTTTTTGTTCTTTTTGAACGAAAATCTTTTTTTCAAGAACAATTGTTTTCAGCATGGCCTTTAAGGAATTATTTTGAATATCAATTTTTTTTCTTTTTTGCTCCAGTTGGCTGCGCGTTTCCCTTAGTTTTTTTTGAGTTTTCGAGAATTTTTCAGAGTTAGCTTCCAATTCATCTTTTTTAATTTTTAGTTTGTTAATTAATTTCTTGTCGTTTTCAAGCAGATATTTCACCATCTGAAAACGATTTAGAAAAGAGTTCAGGTTTTTGGCTGAAAAGACTGAATTTAATAGAGTGCTTTGTTTGATTTTGTGTAGTTGGAGAAGGCGTTTCCTGAATCTACTGAGCAATTTGCTCAGTTGTTTTTTTATTCTTTGCTGTTCTTTTTGAATAAGAATAGTCTCTTCTTCAAGGCTAATAATTTTTTCATTAAATTCATCAGCTTGTTTTTCAAGGTTTTTTATGTGTTTTTTACTGCGTGAAATTTTATTTTCGAGATTTTTTATTCTTGATTTATTTTTTTCTACCTTGACTTTAAGATAGTCCATTTGAAGATTAACCGAATTTAGTTCCATCTGTAGCTTGTCAACTTCAGGTTGATTAGTTCGCGCAGCATTAAGGCAGAATTGATTTTCCGATAAAAAAAACAAGGCTACGATTAAAATTTTAACTGCAAAATTTGCTCTCATCGTTACATGCCTTCGGGCGATGACTTACTGAATTTGCTGATATCACGTAAAGAAATAAGACTTCCTGAAATGCCAAGAACCGTACCCATCATAAATAATTTGATCGATAATTTTAAAAATTGATCAAATTTGATATCAGTTGCAAAAAAGGGAGTTAATAATGCTAATTTGGCATTAATAAATCTATAGGTGGCAAAAAGAAACAAAACGGCTATCAGAGACCCAATTGTGCCCTGAATAAAACCTTCAATAATAAAAGGGCCGCGAACAAACCAGTTGGTTGCACCCATAAGTTTCATTATTATTACTTCTTCCCGGCGCATAAAAAGGGTAAGGCGAACCGTATTGTAAACAATAAACAATGAGGCAAGACCCAGAAAAAGAACGACGATTAAACTGGCAAGCCATAAAAGATGAGAAAGCCCTTTGAATTGATTAAAAAGGTCTTCTCCAAAGCTTATGCTGTCGATTTCAGGCTCATTTTCTATTTTTTCAATAAAAGGTTTTATTTTGATGCCGGGTTTTATTTTGAGTCGCAAGCTTGTTGGCAGCGGATTATCTTCGCTCTGAAGACCGGTTTTTAGTAGATCCTGATCTTCCGGGTTTGAAAAGAGCTCTCTTGCAGCCTGATCCGGGGTTACTACTTCTATATCCTCTGTTTCCTCGAGGGTGGTTAATCTTAATTTCAGGGTTTTGGCTTCGGTTATAGAAACTTCTTGGCGCAGATAAAGAGTTACCAGGGCCTCGGCCTGCATGTGGCGCAAAAATGACTCGAGGTTTAATGTCGCCAGAAGGAAAGCACCCATCATTATTAATGAAATGGCAATGGTTGAAATGGTTACAAAAGCTGTAATTCCTGCTCTTTTAAGATTAATTATAGCTTCATTTATAAAAAATGAAAGGTTGGCCAGTGACATGAATCAGGCTCTCCTTTGTTGTTTATTCGTAGGCGTAGGTTCCTGTTTGCTCATCTTTTATTATCTGTCCGTCAACAAGAGCAACCACTCGTCTTCTAAGTTTATTAACCAGATTATGGTTGTGAGTTGCCATGATAACGGTTGTGCCGCAGGCATTAATTTCAAGAAACAGCTGCATGATTTCCTGAGAAATCATAGGGTCGAGGTTTCCTGTCGGTTCATCCGTAATCAGGATCAGGGGATTGTTGACTATTGCTCTGGCTATACAAACCCTCTGCTGTTCACCGCCGGAAAGCTCGGTTGGAAACATTCTTCTTTTGTGAGAAAGTCCGACCTGTTCAAGGGCTTCCTGGACCCGGCTGCTTATAACCGAACTGGATGCGCCAATCACTCTTAAACCAAAGGCAACATTTTCAGCGACGGTTCTTCTTTTTAAGAGCTGAAAATCCTGTAGAACGATTCCCAGATTTCTTCTCAGAAAAGGCACTCGGCTTTCTGTCATTGCCGAAATATCTTTGCCGTCAACATAAATTTTGCCTTCGGTTGGCTTATCTTCGCGAAAAAGAAGCTTTAGAAAAGTACTTTTTCCGGCTCCGGACGGACCAACCAGAAAAACAAAATCACCGGGGTCGATGGTAAGATTTACGTTGTTAAGCGCTCGTACGCCATTAGGAAAGATTTTGGAGACATTTTGCAGTTGAATCATAAATTGGTTGTGCTCTAATTTTTTTTTATTGCCAGAAATTATAACAGGACACAAGTTGATTAGCAAAAACGATTTTTTAAGAATTTAAATTGATTTTCTGTTATCTTTATATATTTAACAGACAAATTCTATTGTTTTACTGAAATCTTAATCGTTATTTCAGAGGCTGGAGGAGCCATGATTTTTGAGTTGCTGAATTTATGTATAGAAAAAGGTGCTTCAGACCTGCATTTTAAGGTCGGTTATCCCCCAATTTTACGCATCGATGGAACTATGCGCCCAATAAAGGATATGCCGGTGGCAAGCTTTCAAGATTTTGAGATTATGCTTGAAGCAATTCTAGATGATGCTCAATTAGTAACTTTCAATAAAAATAAAAAGCTTGATCTGGGTTACAGCTTTCAAAATGCTCGCTTTCGTGTAAATCTTTTTTATGATTTTCATGGGGGCAATGCCGTTTTCAGGGTAATTCCTTTTAAAAATCTTTCGTTTTCTGACATTAATATGCCCC
>JBNJGH010000153.1:0-7268 GCA_051747585.1 Candidatus Rifleibacteriota bacterium | reverse complement strand
TGTTTCTGAATCTGTAATTTTGATTTCTCTTTAGCATTTTTTGCTTTTTGCAGGCAGTAAAATTCATACATAGCCCTGTTTAAGCGGGTAATGCGATTTTCTTTAACTTGTTCGTCATCAGAGAAGTTAAATTCAAGAGTGCCATTTATGCCTTTTAGATTTGCGCTTACAAGCACAGGCAACCCATAACGTTCTTTTAAATCGGAAAAATGTTTTCTAAATGTCTTTATGAAAGCCTTCTGATTTTCAAGATTTACAAGAATTCTATCAAGATCTTTTGCTTCGTTAAAAAATAGACTTATATCACGATAAATTTCAAAATAGGGGCTTGAAGTCTGCTCTACTGCCTGCATTTTTCGTAAAAGCTGATTCTCTATTACTGTTGTCTTTTCATTGTGTATTTGTTTTTCCAGATTGGTTATTGAAAGCCATAAAATAAGTACAGGCAGAAAAAGAAAAACAGTGCCTGTAATAAAAACAAATATTTTTTTATAAAGCTTAGATTTTTGAAACTTCATAGACATTTTTCTCATCCGCAAGGGGACTAAATTTGTAACCCAAATTAATTAAATGCAGGTATTCGTTGGTAACAATTATTCGGCTCGTTAGCGCCTTTTTACTTGCAGCTTCAAGTCTTTCTGCTATTGCTTTGGCTTCGCCAAGAATTAAAAATTCAGATCTTGAAGCTGACTTAAGGGTGCCGGCTGTTATAACCCCATATTTAAGACCAATTCCAATTTCGAAACCAGAAATAGAGATTTTGTTTCTTTGCTCCTGATTTTTATTATGTTTTTTTCTAATGTTAATTGCAGCTTCAAGGGCAGTTAATTTACTATCACCGGGCTCTGACCTGTCTGGGAAAAAAGCAACAAGGGCATCACCGATAAATTGTTCGACTTGACCGTTGAATTTATGAATTTCTCCTGACATTGTATCGAGGTGATGGTTTAACATCGAAGCTATTTCTTCGGGGGGATTGTTTTCTGACAAGCTTGTAAAACTTCTTATGTCTGAAAAAAGAACGGTGCCTTTTATTTGTGAAGGCTGCTCAATTGTTTTGTTTGAGCTGCTTATGGTTTTATCAAGAGTTCCTGAAACAAATTTTCCAAGCTTTATACGGTTTTTGAATCCATTTTGCATAATATTCAAAGTATTGGCGAGAAGACCAATTTCATCTTTTCTATCCATATTAATCTTCTGGTCTAGTTTCCCTTTTGAAATCCGATCCAGGGAGTAACCAATCATTTCGATAGGCTTAATGAGATGCTTTGAGGCAAAGTAGGCAAGAATATATATTGCACAGATTAGCAAAACAGCGAGAATAATCAGAACCAGACGTTTTTTTTCTCTGTTGAGATTTAGATTCGAGAGAGTAATTGCGCATCCAACAGCATATCTGCTCATTTTTGTCATAGGGTAATATATATATATTTGATCATTGCCGCTAAGGTATTCGGGAAAAATTGAACCTCTGCATTTTTTTATAAAATTAAAGGCATTTTTGCCTGCTTTGCTGTTTAAAAAGTTCATTTTTTTTATTGGAAAAACAGAGAACCTGGAGTCTTTAAGCTGTTCAGCAGCAAGAAATATTGTTGAATTGTCAATGTTAATTGTATTCAGCTGGTGCCTCAGGTAATTGCGAAACATAACTTCAGAATCAACCGAAAAAGTGAGGTATTTATTAATTTTTCCATTGTTTAAAACAACGCTTGAATAAAAGTAGTTTTTTTGATTTTCTCCAAGGGCAAGAAGAGTTTCGTGCTCAATGGAATTTGCATACAACTCTTGTAGAAAATTGCGTCCAAGTTCTTTAAGGGAAGAATAAAAATTTTCCTGAGATGGAGTTAACATGATTTTTCCATAACTTTGAAGGCGGTTTAAATGTTTGTTAAAGGCCTTTAATGAAGCAGACATTATATCCAGCATCATTTGAGCACTTTGCTTTTTGAAAGTTGCGTTTAAATAAAGCTTGCCTTGATTGTCTTTTTCATAAGCAAACATGAAACTTAAATTTAATTTTTTCTGTTTGAGTTTATCAGTTAAAAATCTAAATATTTTATTCAGGTTATGGGTGCTGTTATTAATCAGTTCTTTTTGCACTGCGGGTTGCCCGAGCAAGCGTGAAATATGCCAGCTGAACAAAGGTAAAAGAGAGTCACTTTTGCCGTCAATAATACTCAGTTTTTTGATGTTTTTTTGCTTGAGCTCAAGTATTTCAGATTGATGGGTTGCTTCTATCAATTGAAACCCAGTTATCAGCATTGCAATTATTGGCAGGGAACCCGAAAGAAAAAAGAACATTCGAAAAGAGACCTTCAGGGGCAAATATGTTTTGCCATAGCCCAACCTGATAACTAGAAAAAATATGAGCCAGAAAACAATTGCAGATGAAATTATAAGTTTCGTGGGAAATAAATCTGGAGCGAATTTTTCAGGGATGGGTGCAAAAATAACTGCATCGTAAATACTGTCTAAATTATACATACCCCGTATAAAAACATAGTTGTCAATGAACTGAATCTTATTTTCTGTATAAGAGGGTAGTTGCTTAACTCTGGCAAGAAGGCTCAGGTATTTGTCTCTTAAAGATTTGTTGTTATCAATTATAGCAGGAACAATAATCGGTTTGAGATTTTTAAATTCATCACAGGGAACAAAAGCTGCAGCCATTCTTTGTTTTGACTGTTTAAAAATTTTATTTGTAATCATCTGCATTGCCAGCTTTTTATTTGCGAAAAGCTTTTCGGGAAAGAAAAGAATTATTCCACCCGCTGTTTTATTGTTGAGTTTAAATTTGCGCCAGTAAAAATAATAATGCTCGCCTGAAAATTGCACTGGCGTGGCGGTTCCTTCTCGTTCTCGGCCAAGTGTAAGTGGTGCGCTCCAGGGGCCAAGCACATTTTTAATAAACTTATCACCATCTCTTATGGCTTTATCTGTAATTCCGGGGTTTGATGAAAAGTCATTCAGGGTTTTGAACAATTTTTTCATCACCCAGCGATGGGTATTTGCAAAACCTTCTCCATTCAAAATCTCGATTTTATTTTTGCTAAGTGTAAAAGCCCAGCGAAAAGGAATTTCTTTGCGAATTTGCGGAGAAAAATTTCGAGCAAATATGTGGGTAAACTCTTTTTTTTTAAGAGAAGCGGGATAGTTTTGCTCTATATCAGAAACAAAGTTATTGCCACAAGTTCTTACAATATGTGAAAAATTGTGGTTTGATTTTATTGAAGCCAGCAGCAGATTTGCTTTTTCGCGCCATAGATTTTTACTGTTCCTTATTTTATAGGTTTGGAGTAAATTAAAAAGATAGGCCGATAAAGCAATTAAAAGCAGAGTTACAAAGATCGGATAAAAAACAGCAAATAGCTTTCTAAAAATAGTAGAAGCTTTGCTTTGTTCATTTTTATTCATAAAAATTGTTTTAAGATCATCGTTATAACCTTGTAAGCATATCAGAATCAATCATATTTGCAAATCAATCGGATGGAATTAATAAAAGTGAAACTAGAATTTGGATAATTACTGTTTCTGGTTGGGAACCGGGGACAAAATTTTAAGAATCTGCTAGTCTTTAAATATGGATTATACCCCAAAACAGAATTGCATAGCCATTATAGGCGACCCGCATTTGCCCGGTCGTCAGCTTGAGCTGAAACAACAAGTAATAGAAGATATAAATTCCTGGTCAGAAGTAGACCTGGTTGTTTGTACAGGTGATCTTTGTGCAACCGTTGGAACAGAAAAAGAATTCAGTTTTGCTGCGGAATTTTTCAGTCATTTGAATAAACCATTTATTACCCTTATCGGGAATCATGATAATTTTTATTCTGATGGTGGTTATTTTGAAGCCTCTGCATCGGAAAGAGAAATCAAATTGCAGCGATTTGCCCGGTATTTTCCAGAACAAAAGCTTTATTTTTCCCGCTCTTTTGCTGATTACCGGCTATATTTTCTCGCTGTTCTCAACCCCGAGAGTCCTTGTTTCTCTTCGATTTCAAAAGAACAGCTTGATTGGTTCAATGCCGAACTTGAAAAGTTTCCTGATCAAAAAGCAATCGTTTTTTGTCATGCTCCACTTTGGAGTTTGGAGGTTGTAAAATTTTATCCCAAGGCTTTCAATTATATAACCCAACCGGAAGAAGAGTTTCGAAAAATAGTCAGGAAAAATAAGCAGATAGCGCTTTGGGTTTCGGGTCACGTGCATTTTGGTATGAAAAAAGAGTTAATAAGCCACCCATTCAATCTTTATGAAAATCAGGTTTTTAATATTCTTAATACAGACCTTGATGGTTTCAGTGTTCTCGATTTAGAAATCAAGCCCAGATTTCATGACAGAATATGGACTAGAAAGCTGTTTCTTGATGAGAATGGTTACTCTTGCACCGTTTATGACCATCTTGACTGCAAAGAGCTCCCCGAGCTGACAATTTCAGGCAGCTTTAAATAGAGCTGTGCTGTATTGAGCATAATATTTCTTGAAAATATTTCCGGAAAGATGTTTAACTAATATTGAAATAATTAACTCAGATTAAGGAAAGGTAATGCTGGAAACTCTTATTTTCTTTGTTGTCCTGCTTTTCACTTCAGCTCTTTTTTCCGGAACCGAAACTGCCTTCACTTCACTAAACGAAATACGCTTAATGAATGAAAAAGGTAAAGGCAGCGTTAAAATTCTTAAAGAGATGGTTCGCAATAAAAGAAATGTTATTGCTGCAATACTCGTAGGAAACAATATTGTTAATACGGTGCTTGCCGTTTATGCCGGAGCTTTTTTTGATGATATTCTTGTTAATTCCGGCATGTTATCAGAAAAAATGGGACCTCTGTTTGCTTCAATAGTAACTGTTATTTTTCTGCTGATATTTGGAGAAGTTATTCCAAAGCACATAGGCGTTACTTTTACCAGAGCCTGGATGAAAATTGTCTCTTTACCTTTGTGGCTTGTTGTTAGAATATTAAAACCTGTTACCAGTGCCATGGATGCTTTCAGTCATCTTATGATGAGTCTGCTGCCATTTAAGACCGAAGAAGGCGAATCACCAAATATCCAGGAATTAATGATTATGGCAAAATATAGTGCAAATGCCGGTCATATTGATGAGATTGAACGTAAGCTGGTAGTAAGAGCGACAAGATTTAATGATCTTGAAGCCAATGACGTAATGATCCCGAGGCGCCAGGTAGTCGGCGTTGCTGAAGATGTAAGTTTTGAAGAATTGCAGGAAGTTTTTCGAAAGTATATGTTGTCTCGTATCCCGGTATTTAGTGGTGCAATAGATACCGTTGCAGGTATATTTAACTTTAAAGAGCTATTGAATCTTAAAGAAAAAGATCTTCAAAATTTTAATATACTTGATTATTGTCATGAGCCTTTGTTCGTGCCCGAATCGGTTTCAATAGGTATTTTATTTGATCAGATGAAGCTGAAAAAAACTCACATGGCTATTGTTGTAGATGAGTTTGGTGCTACTGCCGGAATCATTACCCTCGAAGACATCATCGAAAGAATATTTGGCTTGATTCATGATGAATACGATGAAGAATCTATTCGCACAATCGAAAAGATCAGTGAAAACGAATATGAGGTAAAAGGGCGTACCGCCCTTGAAGATATTGAAGTTGCTCTGGATATGAAATTTCCTGAAGATATTAACCGTC
Organism: Candidatus Rifleibacteriota bacterium; assembly: GCA_051747585.1. Lineage (GTDB taxonomy): Bacteria > Muiribacteriota > Ozemobacteria > Ozemobacterales > Ozemobacteraceae > DYKG01. Next base: position 1,607 of record JBNJGH010000153.1, on the reverse strand, counting down.
AGGTAAATACGGTAAATGGATTAATTACCCTTCTAAAAGGAGACTTTGCCCAAAAACGTGATGAAATTCCTTACAAAAATCTGATTTTCAAAGTTGAAAAAATAAAAGGAATGAGAGCGGCAAAGATACGAGTTTTTGTTCGAAAAAAGTAGAATAAGAGGCAACTAAAGGTTCTTTACCAGAACAAAGTCATCCATTACGTAGCCTTGTCCTATATCTGCTACGACTTCGTCAGTCTTGAGAAAGCCCAGCTTTTTATAAATGGCAATTGAGTTGCTGTTGTTTTTATTGACAGTGAGTCTTATTTTATTAAGCCCCTGGTTTCGGGTTTGCCTAACCAGAAAATCAATTATCTGGCGTGCGATTCCTTTGCCTCTTGTTGCCTGAGTCAGATAAATCTTGCTGAGAAACATTTCATTTTTGTTTAATTTAAAGGCAAAATAGCCGATCAAATTAGACTTTTCCAAGACTAAATAATAATGGTAGTTGTCGGCTTCAATTTGCTTTTTTATTGCGTTAAATGATTGAAAGTTTTCAAGCATATAACTGACCTGCTTAGACCCGATTATAGGTGTATAATGCCTGGTCCAGATTTCTTTGGCTAATGTCGCTGTTTGCTTAATCTGATCCGGGTTTTGAACTTTAAAAAAATCCGCCATAATCACTCCTGCAAATAAAAATACCATATACTTAAATTTGAATAAAAATTACTGATCAGGTGCCGGATTTTTGTGCGATAATCTGGCGGCTATGGATTAAAGGGTGATGATACCGTCTGCGGTTTCTTGTCCACCAGAAGCAATGAATCGCTTCTTCGGGGCAATATTGCAGACACGCCATGCATTGCAGGCATTTGCTATGCCAGACTGGTTTGCCGTTTTTATTCGAACTGATATTATTAACCGGGCAGATTTTTGTGCATAGGCCACAACCGGTGCAGCTGTCGTCGGCTCTGAACCTTCTATCGGTTCGTCGAGAGCTAATTGCAAAAGCTTTCCAGACCGCTTTGATAACAGGAAATAATGGCGATTTAGTGATCGGTTTTTTGATTTGATTTTTAATTTCATTAGCAATAGTGGCTAAGGTTTCATTTGCTTGTGAAAGTATTTTATTAATTTTCTCTTGAGATTCAGCACCATAAAGAGGAATATAATTGCCGGGCATGAGTATTCCCCAGCCTGCATCTATTTTATGACCCGTATGTTTTTCAAATTCATCGGCAAAAATACTTAAAGCTGCTCCCTCGCCACCTGCATAATTGCAGATTGCCCCAATATAAACGGGCGACTGAACTCTGATTTTCTGTAATTTTGTTGCTACAATCGCGGGAATACCTCCACCATAAACCGGAAAAACGAATAGCAATTTGTTGTAACCCTTAGTATCAAAGTTTTTCTTCAAGCTTGCCAGGGGAATAAGCTCAGAATTTTCCAGCCTGATTCTTAGTTCTTGAGCTAGAGCTAAGCTGTTGCCTGTTCCGGTAAAATAAAAAATCGCTGTTTTCATAAACAATCCTCCACTGATTATATAGTAGTAAAATTTCCCGTAATTTGTCACCTCATAAGCAGCAATTCTAGGTAATCGACTATCAGATTGTTTCAGAAAAA
>JBNJGH010000152.1:0-7310 GCA_051747585.1 Candidatus Rifleibacteriota bacterium | reverse complement strand
TGTTGGTTTGCATCGGAATCTTTTTCCTAAACAAAACAGCACTTTGGTTCGAAAATCATTATGGATTTGTTTGCCTCCTTATTTTTCAGTCCGGGACATCGCTCCCGGTCTTTTTTTTTGCCTTACGGTCGGCGTGGTCCGTGGCCGACCCATGTGTCGGCCAGCTACAGAATGGGGTAGTCCAGCGCAGCACGCTTCGTGATTTTCTGGTATTATTCAAGTTGAAAAACGTCGGTGTTTGTCCAGTATTATAACGAGGAGTTGTGCCGTGAACGCTTCTAGAATAGTTTCTTTACTGATATTGTTGATTTATATTGGGTTTGCAATATATTCGAAGTTTTTTACCATCGTCCTTTTACCTTTACTGGGCATGGTTTTTATCTGGTTCCCTTCTATGTTTAAAGCTTTTGACCAGTTGGGTATTTACAAAAGGGGCACGTCAATGGACCCAAACACCCCTTCCTGCTTTTTTGCACTCATTGGCTGGGCTTTGATGTTCGGCCCGGCTTTTATTGCTCTGATTGGACGTCTTGCCGATTCCTGACCTTCAGGCCAAGAGCTTGCTTAAATCTTTAAACCTGTGCTAATCTAAGTCCGTTGCACCCATAGCTCAGCTGGATAGAGTGTCTGCCTCCGGAGCAGAAGGCCAGAGGTTCGAATCCTCTTGGGTGCGCTTTTCGTTTTTTAGAATGGTGGCTAATTGATAAAAAAGTTTTTAAATTTGTTGGCTATAATAAGGTGATGCAACAGTAGAATAATTTCTATTTATTTCTCAAAAGCCTTTTTAACAAAATGTCTTCGATATTTTGTCGCGAATCAAAAACTGCTAAAACGTAAACATTTTTCCCGGAAATCTTGTAAATTAGACGCCAGGGAACAACGATCAGCTCTCTGTAAAGTAGAAGATTTTGCTTTTCAAGTTCCGGGACGTAACGACCTTGTTCTGGTAAAGTTTTAAGACGTTCTGATTCAGTTTTAATTTTTTTAAAGCAATTTCTTGCAGTTTTCGGGGCTTCTTTGGCAATGTGTTCTATGATTTCAACTAATTCTAAATGTGCAGAATCAGTCCATTTCACTTTAAACTTATTCTTCATATTTTTTGAGCTTTTTGTCCAGGTTAGAAAATACTTTGTCCTGGTCAACTAGCTCTCCGTTTTTGATTTCCTTGTCACCGATTGCTAAAAGTTTTAATAAAGCAAGGGCGTCTCTCATTTCTTCATAAGTTTGTGGATCCTGGAGAACTGCTCTGGCCTCTCCATTTTGAGTAATAATGACTGGTCTGTGAGTTTCATTAATATGATTGAGAAGATCAGCTGCTTTAGCCTTTAAATAAGTAATTGGTCGAATGTCTTTGACAATTGCCATTTTTTCACCTCCGGTTCTTTTATGATACTAAAAAAAGACCGGTCAGGCAAAGTTATCTTATAGCGTAAAAATCAGATGTTCATTACCTGAATATGATATTTTTTCAGATTTCGTTATTTTTTGAAATGACAACTAGAGTAGATTCTAATTAGCTTTCGGAATCTGACTCGGCTTTAAACATCAAAAACGAGTTGTAAAAAAGAATTCTCCTGAATCTTTCCATGATCCCATCAGTGATGTAGTGATCAAAATCCCTTGAGGAATAAATGCCTTCCACAACAATTCCAGTTACAAGAAGATAGTTTTTTACAGTTTTGCGGATAATGATCTTTAAATTGGCTATCTCATTGAGTTCTTTCAAAAATCTGTAGCAACATTCAAGGGGTGGATAAAGCTCAGCCTCAGGAAGATCGAACGGCTCAGAGTCTTTATCAATCTTGGGGTTAACAATTTTGTAACAGGGGTATCCATGATTGTTTTTACTGAATTCCATTAGGCTCAGGTTTACGTGGTTTAAGGGGATACTTTCTGTGTGTTCGTCAATGCTGATTTCATGCTTTCGAAAAGAACTATCCATAAAATTCATTTTGATTCGACAAATTTCATTGTCGGCATTAATGCTTGCCATTGTAGAAAAGCGCTTTGCAAGTTGCTTAAAAAATTCGCCGGAAAAGTTTATAGGTGAATCTGGGCTTTTTCCATTCAGTTTAAGTATAGGAAAACCTTTATCATTATTTAGTCTTATGGTCGTAAGGTTTTCAGTCTGAACTTTTTCAGTAGGGTATTTTCTCTTAATAAATGTCTGGTTGATCTCTATTTTCCCCTTTTCCTTGAGAAAGGCATTAACTCTGTCGTAAGGCGAGAGATTTTGATCTAGATCTCCCAATAAAGGGATTCCCAGGTGATTCATTTCATCAAGATCACCAAATAGTTTGTTTCTTACTATTTCTTCGCGATTCTCAAAAAAAGTTTTCAGCCCAGAAGTTTCTAGCCAGATTTTTAAATCTTGGTAGGAGATGTTTTCAAAATCTATTTCAGGCATTTGCTTAAGTTTTAATAGTTCAAAATTGCCATAGTTTTTTAAGTTAAAGTGAAAATCCTCTTTTCCAAACTCAACGGGTTCCAATTCAATAAACGGAATTTGATTTTTGATAAAATGTTCTAACTTGCCAGTTTTTATTTCACTTGTAACAAGTATTTCCCAAGCCATAAAGGTCTTATCTCCGGATTCGGATAATACGTCAGCTACGTATTCTCCTATCCCTTTTTCTACAGTGTGAGTTAAAAGTAAATTATCAAAAAAGCTATTTACAGAAAGGCCAATTTTTTGAATACCAAACTTTTTCAATGCGTTTGTTAAAAAGCCTTCTTCAAAGAAGGAAAGTTCAATAAAAATATTAAAATCAGTGTGGCTTTCAAGCAATTCTCTAAGATATATTTTTGCACACTTATGGAGATTGGACTCATACGTTATTTTGCAATTACCCCCGCCTTTAGCGTGATAAAAATGGTCTCTGCGCTTTGGCCCTCCCCTTTTTCGTATTATGTTTCCACATTCAGGGCATTTGTAAGCAGTGTGCTTCTTTGCGCTACGTATAGTTATGAGTTTGTTGTTTTCCCGGACCAATGCAAATCCCGGCTCTACGTATTCTTCTTGTTTTAGTTTGAATTCTTTTTCTTTTTTCACTTTTTTATTTCTGAATTTCTTAAACATGCAGCTCATAATACGGCGATGGTACCGTAGGATAATTTCTATAAACGTGGTCAAAAATTGCCTGGGATAAAATATCTATTTCTTCCTCTTCGTAGGAATCTACAGGTAAGCCGGAATTCTCATCATAAAGGAAATCATAAATATTTTGTCTTACAGCATCTCTGGTAGACTCTTTTTCACGCCAGTTCTCGACTTTGAGTTTTTCTTCTTTAAGAATAGCCAACAGGTTTGCAGCAACTTCCTTTAGCTGTTTAATCTGTTTATTTTCCAGCTTTGGTTTTTTAAGCAAATCAAAAAAAGCCAGTGATTCTTCGTTCAAACCTTCTCTAACAGCTCTTTTTTCTTCATCACTTAAAGATTGTTCAAAAACAAATAGAGCTTCAAAGGTCTTTTCAATTGTTACTTTGTCTTTTTCGGAGTTATATTCTTCTACTATTTTTTCATAATGCTTTTGGAAGTCTGTTCGAAGAGGATTTTTTCTCAGCAGGTTTTGCAGTCTGTTTTCTATTTCATTTTTCAGGTGCTGAACCAGGGTTCGTTTTTGTGGACTTCTGGCAAATTCTTGTTTTAAGCGCTCAAAATCTATCTTACTAATGTCATAAAGATTGTTTGGGTCGTCTTTAGCAAGGTAGTCGGGATTATTCAAAGAAGAATTTGGTTTAATATTTTTGGTTTCAATTTCTTTTTCTACTACTTTATGTAGTTCTCTAATAAAATCGGAGATGTCTTTGCTCTCAGTTTCCTGATGAAGCTTTTGATAAATAATATTTATTGCATTTCTCATACTTCGAAAGTTATTAATTTCCGGTCGAATATTAATACATGCCTTAAAGAGCTTAAAAACTTTTCTTGCCAGAATTTCGAATTTTTTACGTGTTCGGTCATTTTCGTTCACTGCTTCTTTTGCAGCGTTGATAGCAGCATTTTTGCCAAAACCTTCTTCGTTAAAAATTTTATCGATTTTGAAGCCCTGTGATGCCAGGAATGATATTGTCATCTGTATAGACTCTTCTAACTGAGAAAGCAATTCTTCCTTATCACGTGTTGGATCTTGTCCTGTTTCAGGGCCCTTGTGTCCAGAATCTTTTTGGCCAGCGAAAGTAGCCAGGGCTTTTCTGAGATTTTTCAAGATGCCACAGTAATCGACGATAAGGCCATTATTTTTTCCTTCATCAACTCTATTTGCTCTTGCAATTGCCTGCATAAGGGTATGGGCCTTAAGCGGTTTGTCGAGATACAAGGTTCCTAAACATGGAACATCAAATCCGGTGAGCCACATAGCACAAACGATTACAACTCTGAAAGGATGATCGGCTTTTTTGAAGGCATCTTCTAATTTTATTCGGTTACCCTCAGCATCAATGAAGCCTTCTTTTATCAAAGTCCTATATGGTTTTATATCTATATCCCATTTATTAAACTTTTCTATCTCGCCCTGCTCTTCACTTACCATTACTTCTATTCTTGTTTCTTTCATCCACTTTAACTGGCGACTTCTAAAAACAAATTCCTGCTCATCAGATATTTTATCAAGGTTCTTCTCCAGCTTCTCTATGTGTTTCTTCCAACTTGCCTGGATTTTTTTATGCATGCGAACACAAGTGACTTTATCGATGCAAACAAACATTGCTTTGCCGTTTTCCCAGCCTTCAGAATAATGTTCGACAAAATCTTTTGCTATGGGATCTAAACGGGGATCAGCTGTTATCAGATGGTAATCCCGCTTTAATTCTCTTTCGAGGCGAGCCGCTACATTTACATCTGAAATTTCAAATTCTTCCAGTTTTTCAGCTATTTTTTCATTCAGTTCTTCTGTTGTTAAGTTAAGCTCTTCACCTCTGGCATCATAATAAAGGGGAACTGTTGCACCATCGTCTACAGCTCTTTGAAAATCATAAGTTGAAACATAATCTCCAAATACTCTCTTGGTAATTTCGTCATCTGAGAACAAAGGTGTGCCGGTAAAACCAATAAAGCTCGCGTTGGGCAATGCATTGCGCAAATTTAAAGAAAGAGTCCCGTATTGGGTTCTATGAGCTTCATCAGTAATAACAATAATGTCGTCTCGGGTATTATATGGTTCGCCTTCCTTTACTTCCTGATTAAATTTCTGGATAAGGCTAAAGACTACCGATTTATGCTCTGAAAGAAGCTCTTGCAAATGCCTGCCACTTCCTGCTCTGCATGGATCTTTATCATTGTTAACCAGATTGCATCCGGCAAAAGTTTCATAAATTTGAGTATCCAGGTCTTCACGATCAGTTAAAACAAGAAATGTAAAATTCCCCCCTAATTTGCGATGAACTTTGCGGGTAAAACATACTATCGAATATGATTTACCAGATCCTTGAGTGTGCCAGAAAACTCCCAGCTTACCGTCTTGCTCTTTTCTATTTATGACAGCCGTAACAGCCTTATTTACTCCCAGAAATTGGTGGTTTCTTGCAATGATCTTGATTGGCAGACCGCCTGATTTATCAAATAGGGTAAAGTTCTCCAGGATATCCAGTAAATTTGTCTTTGAACAAACACCCTTTAAAAGAGTTTCCATATCTACTGCACCGGGCTCATCCTCGGAAAGACGTTTCCATTCGCTAAAATGCTCAAACTTTGATGTGATTGAACCTATTTTGGCCTCGATGCCATTACCTAAAACAATAAAAGCATTAAAACTAAATAGCCGTGGAATTGTATCTTTATAGTCGGCGAGGTTCTGTTCATACGCTGATTTTATGCTCTTATGAACATTCTTTACTTCCATAAAAATTAATGGAATTCCATTAACATAACCAACTATGTCGGCGCGGCGGCGATAAATATCTCCTCTTACCCATAACTCACGAACAATCAGAAAATGGTTCTCTTCTGGCACATCAAAATTAAAAACCCTCAGCCTTTTCTTATCTCTTTCCCCTTCTATGTTGCGAAAAGTTACCGTAACGCCGTTTTTTATAAGAAGCTCTTTTTCTTCATTTATGGCCACAATGGAAGTTGAGCTGCTGATCTCTTTAATTTGTCGAATAGCATCTTTATAGGCTTCTGCCGGGAATCCCGGGTTTAACTTTTCAAGCGCTTGTTTCAGATATCTAACCAGAACAACTTCTTGTTCTGCAACTCTACCTAGTGTTCCGTTGATTCCAAGCTTTTCTTCAAAGGCATAAATAGACTCATTCCATTCAAGATTTTTTAACAGGTAATCGGCGGTTGTCTTTTGTACTAATGATTCTTCTGAGAACTGTATATTCATTATTCAGGCCTTTATACTGTAATTTCAACCGGAACCGGTACACCTAATTTAATTGCAACTGGTGTATAAACATCGACTTCCTGATCTGGTGTTGAAATAGAAACTATAAGTGAATATCTGGTTTTTCTGTCCCATTTGTTAAGATGACTGCGTTCACGCCACCAGCCGATCACTGGCGACACAGCAATAAGATTTGAAGTTGCCAGGTCTTGAGCAGAGCCCTGCCAGATATCTGAATGAATAGAACCTTTGTCTCTGACTTGACCCAGGGTCCAATAATTGGCCGCGCTGGGAGTATAAGGATGGCCATTCTCTTCATCTCTTGCAGCTTCGTTAACTCTTCTGATAAAGGTATTTTTATCCTCACCTGGGGAATTCAAATAAAACCGTAAACCATGGGATGTGTATCTGTATCGATCCTTCCAGCCAATTTCGCCAGGTCCTGGCTCTACGAAATATGAAAGTGTAACTCTCATTTGGATTTTGGTATCTGGAGGTAAATCCAATAAAATCTCTTTTGGCCAGGGTAGATCATATAAGTGCATATCATTGGTTTTTAATTGTCCGCTCTCTTTTTTGTAGGGTTGGATTTCTTGTTGAGAAATCAGAGTTAAGTTGTTAGTAGCCGAAAAAAGAGCTTTTTCCAGATTTGGCACCCCATAACCACAAATACGTAATAAATCTTTGTATGCTCCTTTATTGTTATTCTTTAAAAATTGGTTTTTCATTGCTAAAGTCCACTCTGCTGAATGAATCATAAGGGCTCTAATTGTTTCCGGCCAATAATCAGGATGATCAGCTTGAATTTTTGCTGCAAACCAGGCGGCCTTGGCAGTAGCCGCACTTGTCATATTGAAAGGATAAAAGATTGTCTTTGTAGGTTTATAGTAAGTAGATAATACTGAAAGATCTTCACATTCGGATACAATTTGATTGTCTTTGGCAGTATTTCCGCCTTCCATTAGTATCTCCGGTTTAATTGGC
>JBNJGH010000151.1:0-7352 GCA_051747585.1 Candidatus Rifleibacteriota bacterium | reverse complement strand
AATTTCAATTTCTGCACCGTTATCAACTAATGCTGAGATAGTGCCTTCATGGATGCTGCCTCTGGGATACTGTCGCTCAATTTCGCTCCAGGGGTCATTAGTAAGTCTGCGGAGAGAAAGACCGATTTTCTGTTTGCTTTTGTCGATTTCGTAAATCATTACTTTTACCTGATCACCGACATTGAGCATTTCAGATGGATCAGAAACTTCATTCTGCCAGGAGAATTCAGAAATATGCAGCAGTCCTTCAAGACCGTTTTCGAGCTGAACAAATGCGCCATAAGGTACCAGGTTTTTAACTACGCCGGTAACCTGATCGCCAACTTTGTATTCACTTTCTACTTCTTCCCATGGATCAGTGGTAGTTTGTTTTAAACCAAGAGATAGTCTGTGGTTTGCAGTGTCGATATTAAGTATTTTTACGTTGACTTCCTGGCCTTTTTCGAGAACTTCTTTGGGGTGATTGATTTTTTTGACCCAGTCCATGTCAGAAACATGAAGAAGGCCTTCGATACCCTGTTCTATTTCGATAAAAGCACCAAAATCAGTCATGTTGTTAACTCTACCGGTAACAACGTCGCCAATTTTATATCTGCTTTCAATGTCATCCCATGGGTGGGGAAGTACATCTTTGTAAGAAAGAGAAATTCTTTTTCTTTCTTTATCGATTTCTTTAATTACTACTTCAATTTCATCGCCGGATTTTACAACTTCTTCAGGATGTTTGATGTTGCGTGACCAGGAGAGGTCTGAGATATGAACCAGGCCTTCAACGCCTTCTTCGAGCTCAACAAAAGCACCAAAATCCATAAGATTTTTTACTTTACCGGCATATTTCTTGCCAACCTGATATCGATCATCAACGCTTTCCCATGGGTTAGGCTTTTTCTGTTTGAGTCCAAGGCCGATTTTGCCTTTTTCTTCATCCATTTTCAGAATCTTTGGTTCAACTTCATCACCTGGCTGAACAACTTCTCTAGGGTTTGAGATTACTGACCAGCTGAGATCGTTGCGATGAATGAGACCTTCAACGTTATCGCCGAGATCAACGAAAGCACCGTATTCAACTATTCTAGATACGGTTCCTTTAATTAAATCGCCGACTTCATACTGTTCAAAGATTTCTGCACGTTTTTTGTCACGAATTTTGTCGAGAATTGCTCTTTCAGAGACAACTACATTTTTTCTCCTGCGATCATATTCGGTGACCAGCATTGGAAAAGTCTTGCCCATGTTTTCTTTGGTGTTTTTGCCATGAGAAAGCTGACTCTGAGGCAGAAAGGCTCGAATGCCTTTAACATTAACGTTGTAGCCGCCTTTGATTCTTTCTTTAAGAACACACTCAAGCGGTGTTTTCTTTTCATAGGCTTCTCGAATTTCGTCCCACGCACCAAGCTCTTTTGCCCTTTTATAAGAAAGCAAAAGCTGGCCGTGACCATCGTCTATTTTCTTAACAAAAACCCTGATTTCGTCGCCAACGTTGAAGTTGTCCTGTTCGCCTTCGAGTTCTTCGAGGGGAACAATGCCGTCTGACTTATAGCCCAAATCGACATAGATACCGGATTGATTTTTTTCGATGATGGTCCCAGTTACAATTGCTCCCTTGGAGATGGTGCGGAACTCTGCGTTAAGAGCTTCCTCCATGGTCATCTGATTTTCCATGGCTTCCTGTTTCTGCTCTTCGGTTTGTTCCTGATCTGTGTTTGTCGTATTGACTTCGTCCATAATTTCCTCCATTGGGATCTTATTGTCCCGGGTATTAGTTACAATTTCGATAATCCGCTCTATCACTTGATTAATTGATAGAGCGGTTGTATCCAGATAAACTGCGCCCTCTGCCTGTATGAGTGGCGCGACTTCTCTATTAGAATCTATTTTGTCTCGTGCGGCGATATCTTTTTTCAGGCTTTCAATATCAGCCTCGAAACCTTTTTGTTCGAGATCTTTAAGTCGTCGTTTAGCGCGTTCTTCAATCGAAGCGGTTAAATAAATTTTAACCGGCGCATCGGGAAACACGACCGAACCAATGTCACGACCATCGACGACCCATTTGCCTTCTTTGCCTGTTTCGCGTTGAAGCTGAGTCATGTTGGCTCTGACATCTTTTACTGCGGCAACATGCGAGACATGTTTTGCCACTTCCGGGGTTCTAATCTCGTCTGTTACGTCTTTTCCATCAAGATAAACTTCTGGAAAAACTGAATCTTTATTTTCTTTAAAGCTTATTTTGCTTTGTTCGGCAATCTTGGTAAGCTCTTCTTCGTTATCAAACGAAGCGTCGTTTTCAAGCGCCTTAAGAGTGACAGCCCTGTACATTGCACCGGTGTCAAGATAGCTATAGCCTAATTTCTCAGCTACCTTTTTTGCAACTGTACTTTTCCCTGCCCCGGCGGGGCCGTCGATTGCCACTACTTCACAAATGCTTTTGTTCTGGCTAGATAACAAGACCGTAATTGATCTCCTTCGGGTTGATTGCTTGATGAAATAACAAGCAACTAATGGCGGACAATGTACAATAAATTTTGACAACTTGCAAGGGAAAAAACAAAATTTTATTTAATTTTTTTATCTTTTTATTAAAGTCGATAATAGAGAGAAAAATTCAGGGAAGGAAATTGCGATGCAATCAGGGTCTTCGATGAAAAGAGCGGATTTACTTTTTAATGCCAGGATGGTTAGTGCTGCAGCGATACGGTGATCTGAATTCGTGGTGAGCTTTGTTCCTCCGGCTATGGAGTTGCCGCCCATTATTTTAAAGCCGTCCTGTTTTTCTTTGATATTAACGCCGGCACGAGAAAGAGCCTGACAGATCGAGCTTATTCGATCGCTTTCTTTGAATCTCAATTCTTCTGCGCCGTTGATTGTTGAAGTTCCGCGGGCAAAAGACATTGCCACCGATAAAATTGGCAATTCATCGATTAGATGGGGGATTTCTTGTTCTTTTAAATCGATCCCGCGCAATTCAGGACTGTAGTAAGCTTTTATCGTTGCAGAGGGCTCAAAATCTTCAGTTAGATTGTCAACCCTGATTTTTGCCCCCATCTTTTTTAAAACTTTTATAAATTCCATTCTGCCTGGGTTTGCAAGAACATTTTTAATTATAACCCTGCTGTCTGGAATAAGAACTGCAGCTGTTATTAAGAAGGCAGCCGAGCTGATATCGCCGGGAATTTTAAAATAATAATCAGTGCTTGGGCAAAAGGGGCCGTCAAAAATATTCAAAGCTGCTTTTGAAGTGATTTTTGCTCCCAGATGGTTTAATATTCTTTCGCTGTGGTCTCTTGAGGTTCTGGGTTGGAAAATCGTTGATTGGCCTTTTGCTGCGGTTGCCGCAAATAAAACAGCAGACTTTACCTGAGCTGAACCTTTTAGCTCTATAGCGTCTATTGCCGAAAGCTCGTTTTGCCCTTTGATTTCGACTGGTAATTTGCCATTTTCGCTTGTAACTTTTGCATTCATAAGACGAAGTGGCAATACCACACGATTCATCGGTCTTTTGCAGAGGGACTCGTCACCCTGCAAAACAAATCGACCGGGGATTCCAGCTAAAATTCCACATAATAATCTTGCAGTTGTACCAGAATTTTCACAATCCAGATAATGAGTTTGGGTCACAACTTTTCTGGCGATTCCAACAACTTTTACCAGCTTCCCTGCCTGTTTTGAAATTTTACAGCCAAGCTGCTCGATGATTTTCCTGCTGGTTTTTACATCCTGGCATTCCGAAAGGTTTTCGATTAAAAATTCGCCCTGATGAATGAGGGAGAGCAGAAGTAATCTATGTGAGACCGATTTATCGCCGGATAAAGCAACAGATCCCTGTAGTTTGTTGGCGGGCAGTATCTTAAGAAAATTTTGCATATTTTAATTTTAACAGCTATGATTTTGAAAAGCTATTTGAGATTAAAGCAAATATTGTTATAATAAATTATAAAGAAAAAAATGTTGCAGTTTTTTTGGCTGCCGGAGGATCTATGAGAACGTTTTATGCCAGCCCGCAACGGGCGTCTGCTATGGAATTGGAAAAAGAAATAGAAAGTGTTTCAAAACATCCGGTAATTAATCATTTATTGGAATCAGTCAGCGGAATCTTTGCCGTCTGTAATCAGCATCGACAGATTATTACTGTTAATGAGACTTTCAGTAAGATTGCCGGCTTTGAAAATTTATCAGAATTAATCGGGCTACGGCCGGGTGAAGCATTGAATTGTATTCATTCGCGCAAAAATGAAAGCGGGTGCGGTACCGGTAAAATTTGTCGAAGTTGCGGAGCTGCAGTTGCCATGGTTCTTAGTCTTAAAGAAAACAAGCCGGTTGAAGAAAATTGTGCGGTTACGGTTAATTCAATTAAGCAACCCGAAAATTATTTTTTTCGTTTTAAATCAAGGCCGGTTAAAATAAAAGAAAAAGATTATTTGTTTTTAACCCTTCAGGATCGCACTCAGTTGCAGGAGCTTAAAGCAATTGAAAAGGTTTTTTATCATGACATGACGAATGTTGTTTCGGCTATTGCAGGTTTGTCAGAATTTGGCAGACAATGTGAAGTTAATGAAATTCCCGAAGTTTTAGATACCATTTCTAATAATTCCATTCGCTTGATAAAGGAAATAAAGCTGCAGCGTTTATTAAGTAATCAAATGCCGGAAAATTATGAAGCCGAAAAAAGTGCAATCAGTTTGACCGATATTTTTCATGCTTCGGTTGATTTGCTGGCCGGCCATGAAGCCGTTCAGGGAAAAAAGCTGCGAAAACCGGAAAATTTGCCTGATATAAAAATTTACTCAGATAAATTTCTTTTGACCAAGGTTTTGCAAAATATGCTGATCAATGCTTTTGAAAATAGTGATCTGGGCAGAGCAGTCAGGTTCTGGGTCGATTGTGAAAATAACCTGGTAACTTTCTGCGTCTGGAATCACAGGGAAATTGCCGAGAAGATGCGTTTGAGAATTTTTCAACGAAATTATACCACTAAAAAGGGCGATGGCCATGGCCTGGGAACCTACGCAATAAAAGTTTTTGGTGAAACTTTCCTTGGCGGAAAAGTTGAGTTCGAATCATCAGATAAAAGTGGAACAGTTTTTCGGTTAATTTTGCCTCAGGGCAAAACCAGTCTTTAAGACGATAAAATTTCAGCCAGATGGTAGAGTAGGCGGGTTCCCGCACCTGTGCCACCTTCTTTGGGTAAGAATGGATTTTTCATGTAGGTCATGGTGCTTTCATCCATCCAGGCAGTGCCGGCTATATCAAGATGTATCCAGGGAGTTTGACCGACAAACTGTTTCAAAAAGATTGCTGCTGTAATCGAACCCGCCGGGCTGCCGCCAGTGTTTTCCAGATCAGCTATGTCACTTGATATTTGTGCAAGGTAATCATCTAAAATCGGTAGTTGCCAGATTTTTTCACAAGATTCTACGCTGGCTTTTTCCATTATTTTATAAAATTCCTGGTTGTTGGTCATTGCTCCGCTGCAAAAATGCCCCAGGGTGGTCACTATAGAGCCGGTAAGGGTGGCTATATCTACCAGGTAATCTGGTTCGGCATAACTTCGAATAAAAGAAAGGGCATCGGCCATTATCAGCCTGCCTTCAGCATCGGTATTCAGTATTTCGACCGTGATTCCTTCACGAGTTGAAATTACGTCGCCAACTTTGTAAGAGGTTGAATCAACAAGGTTCTCGGTCAGAGGCATCACGGCAACGACATTTACCGGTAGTTTACTTTTTGCTATACATTCCATTGCTCCGAGCACTGAGGCCGCCCCTGCCATATCGCAGTGCATGCGAAACATATGATCTCGAGGTTTCAAGCTTAAACCGCCGCTGTCAAAAGTCACACCTTTGCCTACAAGTCCCAGGGTTTGCCCGTTATCGGGGGAACCCCGGTGCTCAAGAATGACCATTGCCGGTTTGTTATCGCTGCCTGCTCCAACTGCAAGCAAAGCATTCATGTTTTCTTTTTTCAGGGCTTTTTGGTCAAGAACTTTTATTTTTAAATTGTTTTTTTGGGCCAGGTCTTTTGCATGCTTTATAAAATCCTGAGGAGTTAGAAGATTTGCCGGGTAATTTACCAGATCTCTTACCCTGTTGGTTGCTTCGCCAAGTATTTCACCCTTCAAGGTTTCATCGCGAACTCCTTCATTCGTGTTGGCAACCGCAATTTTAAGTTCTTTGACGGTTTTGTAATCAGGCTGCTTCTTTCGAGAGATTTTTTTGAATTTATATAATCCCAGGGTTATTCCTTCGACAATTGCCCGACAACCGTTTTCCGCACTGGTGCCCAGGTGGGCAAAGTCGTTTTCAACCGTCATTTCATTTATTTTGATTCGCCGCATGTTTCTTGCGGCTACTGCCGAAATGGCCATCAGTTTTTCGAGGCTGAAATTTATTTTTTTCCCAAGGCCCATAACTAAAAGGCGCTCTGCTTTTATGCCCGTATTATGGATCATGGTAAATTCTTTGAATTTGCCGGTAATTTCACCGGAATCAACCATTTTGTTAAGTGTGTCGCACAGTTGGGGGTTGTCTATATTGAATTTTTTATCTGATTTGTCTTCAAAAACCGCTATTACAAGAGCTCTGGTTTTTATTTTGGCTAAAGCTTCGTTTGTCAGATCAATTTTCATGACCTTCTCCTGAGATAGTAAAGTAGAGTATGTAAAATTCTGTGATTTTTTAATTATTATAGAAGATTAACCGAAAACAGTACTCTTTGCCAGTTTTTAAAAATTGCACCTGTTAAATTTGTTGCGAGTTGAAAGTTTATACAGCTTTAAAGAGAATTAGTGATAGAGCTATAACTGATATTGACCCCGCAGTTGCGATTGTTAAAGCAATGAAAAAAGCGCCAATGATTACCGGCGCATTATTTAGTTGCTTTTGCGATTCAAATGCCAGGGTTTTTCCATAAAAATTGTCGATGGGAAAGTCTCTAAGGATTGCGTTGGTTTTTCCGTTTTCGCTTTTTATGTCTATTACCTGTTCAGGTTCACACTCGAGGGTGCGACAGCCGGTAATTGTCGCAATAGATTTTGCCAGGTTGTTTTGTTTTGCCAGGCTTTTGTTTTCCCGGGCAAATTCATAGAACCGTCCATCTTTAAGTAAAAGGCAGATTGAATATGAATACCATTTTTCTATGGGCTTGCGGGTTGTTCTTTTTCTAATTCCGGTAGCAGAAACCAGTTCGATTTGATCAAATGCAGCAATTGCATCTCTCTTTTTGTGGAAAGGTGTGTCAATAATATATTCAATCCTGCGATTTGATGGATTGATAAGGTAATAACAATTGATTTTCTTTTTTAACCACAGCAAAAACATAAAAATAATTATTTGTAAGGCAAAAACAATCAACAAAAG
>JBNJGH010000150.1:0-7404 GCA_051747585.1 Candidatus Rifleibacteriota bacterium | reverse complement strand
ATTTTCTGGCTGTGATTGCAGCAGAACAAACATATTTTTCTGCGTCTGGAAACCAGGTTTTTATCATTTCACGGCTTTCGGGCTTCAACTCTATTTTGACTTCAGAAAAACCGCAATTTTTGATAGTTTGTTCAAGCTCTTCTACTGAGACAGCGCCAGAAACGCAGCTGCAAATTGCTTTTTCATTGTTTAACATTTCCTCTGGAAATGGTTGCAATGCCACAACATCTGAAATTGCAACTCTACCGCCTTTTTTCAAAACGCGAAAAACTTCAGCAAATACCTGCGCTTTTTCGGGTGAAAGATTTACAACACAATTTGAAATAATTACATCCACGCTGTTGTCAGCTACCGGAAGATGCTCAATTTCACCAAGACGAAAGTCTACATTTGCCAATTTTGCTTTTGCGGCATTATCTCGCGCTTTGCTGACCATTTCAGTTGTCATATCCACCCCAATTACCTTACCAGTCTCTCCTACCTGACGAGCAGCGAGAAAGCAGTCGAAACCACCGCCGCTGCCGAGGTCAAGCACCGTTTCTCCTGGTTTCAGTTCGGCAATTGCCTGAGGATTGCCACAGCCAAGCCCTAAATTTGCCCCCTCAGGGACAGCTGCAAGATCTTTGTTGTCATAGCCCATTTTTTCTGAAATGGCAGGATTTGCAGCGATCTCTGAACAACAACCCGCTGATGGAGCGCAACAGCTTCCACCATTTTTTGCAATCGAACCATATGTTTTAACAACATTTTTTCTTATTTCATTGAATTTCGATTCAGTCATTTGTAATTAATCCTTTCAAATTATTTTTAACAAAGTCTTTAATTTGATCTCTAACCTTTCGGTAACAGGCAAATTTCCGGTCATCTTCATCGAGTTTTTCGGCCATTGCCGGAGGGTCTTCGAACGGAACGTGAACAACTTTTGTCTTGCCGGGGAAAATTGGGCAACGCTCATTTGCGTTACCACATACGGTAATAACCAGGTCAAAGTTCAAATCAGGCAACTCGCTAAGTAGTTTGGAAAATTGCGAAGAAATATCGACGCCGGCTTCTTTCATTGCTTGAACTGCATTTTTGTTCAGGCCGTGTTTTTCGACACCAGCCGAAAATACTTCGAGTCGGTTACTATGAAAGTGTCGGGCCCAGCCCTCAGCCATCTGGCTTCGGCATGAATTTCCGGTGCATAAAAAAAGGACCTTTTTCTTAGTCATTGGATTTCTCCGTTGTTGTCGGCTAAGTCCGGAGTAGGGAACCAGTGGGTGGTTTTGTTTGCAATTTTAACCAGCATAAGCATTACCGGGACTTCAACCAGTACACCGACTATGGTTGCCAAAGCCACAGGCGAGCCTGCGCCAAACAAAGATATGGCAACCGCAACTGCCAATTCAAAAAAATTTGAAGCACCGATCATACCTGCGGGGGCCGCGATGTCATGAGGGAGTTTGAGCCATTTACATGCAAGATAGGCTATGAAGAAAACCAGACAAGTTTGAATTGTCAATGGAATCGCAATTAATAAGATGTGAAGCGGGTTGTTGAGAATTACTTCTCCCTGAAAAGAAAAAATGATTATCAGTGTCAACAACAAGCCGGCAACAGTTATGTTGTCAAACTTTGGCAAAAAGGTGTTGTTGAGATAATCGAGACCATGTTTTTTTACGACATGCATGCGGGTAACCACACCAAAAAAGAGTGGAATTACGACAAAAAGAACGACTGATAAAAACAAGGTGTTCCATGGGACTTCGATTCCTGTTACTCCAAGAAGAAATGCAACTATTGGAGTAAAAGCAACAAGAATAATCAGATCGTTGGTAGCAACCTGAACTACAGTATAAGCAGCATTGCCTTTAGTCAGATAACTCCAGACAAAAACCATGGCAGTACATGGTGCTGCACCGAGCAGAACCGCACCGGCAAGATAACTTTTTGCGAGGTTTTCGGGAATGATCGATTTAAACACAACGTAAAAAAAGAAAGCTGCAATACCATACATGGTAAAAGGTTTTATCAGCCAGTTGGTTATCCAGGTAACGAAAAGTCCCCTGGGATTTTTGCCGATATCTTTTACGCTTTTAAAGTCGACTTTCATCATCATCGGATAAATCATTATCCAGATTAAAACAGCGACTGGTATAGAAACTTGAGCATACTCAAGTTTCCCTAAAAATTCAGGAATAAAAGCAAGATATTTGCCAATAGCCACTCCGACAGCCATGCATAATATGACCCAAACGGTAAGATACTTTTCAAAAAAGCCAATTTCTAGCTTGTTTGTCTCTGACATTTAGTAACCTCCAATAATTATCTTTTCAAGTGCTATGGCAAAATTAAAACTTTTAACCGAGCTTTATCCTCTTGTTAACAGACTAATTTCTAGACTTTTCCATCAAGTTTTCGGTTAAAAGCAGGCAAATTTTCGAAAGGAACATGGGTCACCTTATTCTTCTGGTTTTACCTTTATGGGATGATCTTTGCAGCAATCTATTTTCCTTTCCTCTCTGCATCTGACTACTTCTGCAATATCTTTGTCAATTTCACTTTTTGCCACTGACTTTCTAATCATGTGCAATAATTGTTGTATTTCGTGATTAGTTTGGTTTAGAGAAAAATAAACCCAGCGCCCGTCTTTTCTACAACGGATCAGGGTGGCTTCACAAAGAATAGAGGTATGTCTCGAAATGGTCGGAGCCGAAAAACCGAAAAGTTCAGCAAAATCGCATGAACATACTTCTTCAACTTCAGACAGAATCAGGAACATTCGCAATCTGGTTCTGTCGGATAGTGCTTTAAACTGTTTTAAAGTAGATTGGAGCGACATTTTTATTTCCCCATTTAGCCAAATAACTAACTATTAAAAATATAAAGTAAATTTGCCTTAAAAGCAACCAAAATTACAATAATTTTCTTCGCAAAAAAATTGCGACTTTTCAGGTGGTTAAAATCATGGCATAACAAATACTTTATTTAAGAAAGAGGGCTCAAAATTTTGAGCCCATACGCTTTTTTTTGTTAGAAAATAGGACGATTATTCTGGATTCCGGCTCTCATTTCATTCGGCCGGAATGACGAGGAAAAATATTAGATTGCTTCGTCGCTTCGACTGCGCTCAGCGCGACGCTCCGCTCAACCACCAATATATAATGACGCTATTTCTCGGCGGCTTTTTTAAAAAGACATACTTAAAGTTGTCTGAAATACGTCGAAAGACTTCCAGCCTTGAGCAGTTTTGTCTTCCTGGCGTATGAATCCAACCCCCAGTGACGTAGTTTCGTTTAGCTTGCGGCTTAAAGTTACGAAAATTCTGTTGCGGAAAAAATTATATTTACGGTCTCCACTCAAGTCTACCCGCATTTCATCTGACACACTCAAGGTTACCGAGCCTAAGTCCTTTGAAAGAGTAATTCTGGGACGATGATAATTAAATCCAGGGTCTTCACTATACTTATAGTAAACCCGCTCCTGAAGCTTCACCTTGATTTCTTTACCAAAAGTATAGGTTAAACCGCCGACTAAATTATGACTGTCGTTCCAACCTTTGGTAGCTGACTCAACCCATTCCGAATAGTTTTGCGCGAACAAGCCAAAACCATTTTTCAGTTTTTTTGAATAAGTAAGATAATTGAAATACACATAATCATCCGACATGTCATCGCGGAAATAAGCTCCGAATAAGTTGGAAATTGTCGTATCAGGCTTCAATTTATGAGTTGCCTTCAGATGACCCCAGTATTGCCAGTCATTTCCGGCAAAAGCTGAAACAGACAACAGCATCGAGAACCCCAACAAAATCAACAGCTTTTTGCTCCAAAAACACATAACACTTATACCTTCCCTTTAATTTTTTGATTTTTCACCAACGTTTAACAGCTTCATTCAATAATGCAGGTAAATATAAAGGTTTCAAAAGACTTTTACAATAAATAGCAAAAACTATTTGAAAGCCTAAATCAGTCCGTAAATGTGAGATAGACAATAATAAATGCCGGTAATAATGAAGATCGTACCCGTTAAAAACCGGACAAAAACTTCTATTTTATTAAGACTGTTAAAAGCCTTGCCGACCATTTCACTGCTGAAAGCAATCAAAAAAGCGAACACTACCACCGGTATTGCCGTGCCAACCCCATAAACGAAGGGCAATAAAAATGGCGAGCTGTTTTTCAAGGTCAATGGAATAAGTGCCCCGAAAAAGAGTCCTGCAGAAACAGGGCAAAACGACAACGCAAACAATATTCCCAGGGGTAGAGCATAAAGGGCACCATTTTTAGCAGCTTTCCGCTGAATATTATTACCCGCCAGCTGAATACCGCCAAGTCCAGATCCGATAAGATTGAGAAGAACCATACCAAGCAGAATCAACAATGGCCCGAGAATTTCGTTGAGATAGTTCTGCAGAAAACGTGACAGCTCGCCAATTCCAAAAAGACCTGATGAAATAAAGTACCCTAACAGCAGATAAGCTAGTGCTCTGCCGGAAGTATAAAGCAAACCCGAAAAAAAGATTGCAACTTTATTGCCCATTTGACGACCAATAAAGGAAATTGCCGCCACATTAGTTGCAAGCGGGCAAGGGCTGATTGCTGTTAAAATGCCAAGCCAGGCTGCGGTAGAAAGGCTCACCCAATCCATTTAAGCCCCCTCCTCAGCGGAAAGTTTTGCCAGAGCATTTCTTATGGCGTTTCTAAGATAAGCATTGAATTCTTCAGGTTTTTCAAGCAAAGTCCAAACCTGATCGAGTCGCTCAAAACTCTTTATCTGGCCGTTCTTTACAACAGCAACCACCACACAGCTGGAAACAACATCAAATTTTTTGGCAAGTTCCTGATTTTGTTGAAAGTTCACTTCTTTCCATTCAATCTTGTTGGAACTAAGCTCAGCATCAAACTCTTTTTGAGTCAGCTGTTTTGCCATTTCTTCGATCTTGTTGCAGGTAACGCAGCGAAACATTGCGTGCATGTAGTACAGCCGAACCAACCCCTTATCACTCGATAAAGACTGAGTAGCATTCTGGTTTCCGCCTGAATCGGGCGAAGAAACTTTTACGCTGTGCTTACCAAAGGCAAAACCAACGGTAAAAATGACGAAAACCAGTAAGGTTTTGGTCAAATATTCTTTATAGCGCTCGAAAATTTTTATCATTATTAATCTTTGTCATTTTGCTTTTCAAAATCGAACCCTAACTCAGCCCATTTTGCCAGAATTTCTTCTTCTGAGATAAACCCTGTGTTTCTAAAAAGTTCTTTACCTTCTTCATTAAAAAATACCTGGGTCGGAATAGACTTAATCTGATGAGTTTTGGCAAAGGTCTGGTTTTCAGGTTGCCACACATCGACAAATTCAGTTTTAAATTTGTCCGAATATTTATCTTTACAGGTTTCAAGAACCGGTTCCATCGCCTTACAGGCTTTACACTGCTTTGAACCGAAATCAACCATGCGCGGCAATTTTTTATTATCAACATCATTTGTCAATGAAGCAACTTGAGCAAATGCCGTCATCGAAAAAAGAAGTAAAAAAATAACAGATAGAATCTTGTTCATATTAAGTATCTCCAGCCTTTATAAGTCATATAGATTATGTGAGGATCTTTTTAATTTCTTCAGGAGATGCAACCTTGCCGGCTATTTTTACTTCACCATCGATAGCCAGAGCCGGAGTCATCATCACACCAAAAGCAGTGATTTCATTAATATCAGTTACTTTTTCGATTTCGTATTCGACACCAGCTTCTTTAGCTGCCTGCTCCGCATTTTCACCAAGTTTTTGACAGGAAGGACAACCGGTTCCCAGAATTTGAATTTTCATAAATAAACCTCCATCAAGAATATATAGTTCCAAACAGCACACCGCTCAGGGTTGCCATAACAATGACCAGAACAACAAAAACTGCAGTTTTTTTAGTGCCAAGCACACTTCGAATAACTAGCATATTAGGAAGACTTAAAGCGGGGCCTGCAAGCAATAGTGCTAAAGCCGGGCCTTTTCCCATGCCGTTACCGATAAGCCCCTGCAAAATAGGAACTTCGGTCAGAGTTGCAAAATACATAAAAGCACCGGCAAATGAAGCAAAAAAGTTAGCCATTAAAGAATTGCCACCAACTGCCTGAGCTACCCATTCAGAAGGAATCAAACCTTCATTGCCGACTCTGCCGAGCAAAGCTCCGGCAATTAAAACACCGGCAAACAATAGAGGAAGAATTTTTTTGGCAAAGTCCCATGAAGTAAGAAACCAGTCAGAAAGCTCACCTTCTTGAGTACTGGTAAAAATAGTCAAAGCCATAGACCCAACCGTAAAGGGTATTATAGGATGCTCAGGATAGGCAAAGCCGGCGGCACTAACCGCCGCAACAGAGACCACGGCTTTCCAGGCTTTAAGCTCAAACCATAGAGTTAATATTATAGAAAAAACCAGATAAAAAACACCGGTAATCATCCATTTAGCATTATAAATGGTTGCCCAAATGCCTTCGGCTTCCTGGGGTTTACCCCAATTGGCAAAAACCAGAATACCCACCATTGAAGCAAAATAAAGAGCGTTTTGCATAAGATTGCGCTTTGTTTCAGGCTCAGGAATAGCCATCTGGGCGGCGGCTTTCTCTTCTTCTTCTTTTCTGAAAATGAAGTGCATCAGCAGGCCAATTATTATACTGAATATAACCGCCCCTACAGCCCTGGCGATACCAAGCTCAAGACCAAGTATTCGAGCTGTCAAAACAATAGCAAGAACATTGATGGCCGGACCACTATATAAAAAGGCGCAAGCAGGCCCAAGCCCTGCACCCATTTTATAAATGCCCGAAAAGAGAGGTAAAATAGTACATGAACAAACGGCAAGAATTGTGCCCGAAACTGAAGCTACACCATAGGCCAGAACTTTGTTTGCTTTGGCACCAAGATATTTCATTACCGAAGCCTGACTTATGAAAACCCCAACGGCTCCAGCTATGAAAAATGCGGGCACCAGACAAAGCAGAACATGCTCCTGAGCATACCACTTGACCAGATGAAAGGCTTCCAGAACAGCGTTGTCAAACCTTGGATTGCCAACCGGCAAATAATAGCAGACAACGAACACAACAGCCAGCAAAAGAAAAGTTTTCCATTCATTTTTCCAGACACTCATTTTTGAACCTCTTGATTGTTGTTTTGACAATAAACTTCAACATTGGCACCGTTTTCGAGAAACTGGTCTACACATTCATTAAAGCCCGCAACACATTTCATTTGTAAATTGTAAAAAACCTGCTGACCCCTTTTTTCACAAGCAATTATCCCTGCGTTTTTTAAAACAGAAAGGTGCTTTGATATCGTGGAAAAGTCAGCTTTTATTTCTTCTACAAACTCACAAACACAGCATTCACCCTGCGAAAGCTTTTCTACCATAAGCAGTCTGCTCGGATG
>JBNJGH010000149.1:0-7491 GCA_051747585.1 Candidatus Rifleibacteriota bacterium | reverse complement strand
CTCTATTCTATTGTGTAAATCATTCTTTCTAAGATTCATTGCAATACCGGAAATATTCAGAATCTGACCTTTATACCAGCCCCTTTTTGCAAAATTTCTAATGTAATCCCACAAACAAACAAGCTGCTGAACCTGGTCTTGTCGGTTTTTGTCAAAACCCCTGAAATCCTGGTAAAACACCTTATTTACTTTTATATTGTCTAACCCATGATTTAAGACCAAGTTAACCCTGAAGGAATAAATTTCGCCTTTTTTTTCGGGGTGAACCGCACAAACATGTGCGATTACCTGTGTATGAGCCTTGGAAAGTTCTTTAAACCAGGCAAGGGCACAGCCAATATTTCTATAGCTTTTTTTTACCATGCCTCTATACTGGGCATTGATTCGATAAAATTGCCAGACCTCATTACATGAACCTTCCGCATTAATCAATAACGCAGCAATTAAAGCAAATAATATTACGATTTCAGGTTGTTTTGTGCTCTTCATTACTACTTTGAATCTAACTTCATTTAATCAAGTTTTATGGAAAAGTTCCTGCGACTAAGTATTACCCGGGATCCGCAAAAGTTGCAAAAACGCGCCCGGCCTAGTGAGAATGCTTTGCAGCCCGAGCAAACCATCAACCCCTCACCGGGCTGATCGTCAATTTTAAGAACCGAAACCCAGGATTCGTAAATTCCCAGAAAAAAGGCAGCCACAAAAACTATTATTACTCCGCTGACAGCTTCGACTTCAAAAGTAAAAATTATAAAGTCAAATAAACCATGGAATAAAGCCGCTACAGCAACCCCCGCCATTATACGCAATGAAATTACCGAATCGGCTTTTGGCCTGGTTAATGCCTTTGCCGAAATGGCTGCACAGATACAACTAAAATATAAATGAGCCGTAGAGCTCACAAATAAGCGCGGAATAACCACTGTATTTCCAAAGATGAGATAATATTGCAGGTTTTCAAAAAGAGAAAAACCAAGAGCACAACCTGCAAAGGCCATAAAAAGCATGGTTGGCCTTCTGTTAAAGTTTGTAATAAAAGATGCCAGCAATCCGCCGCCTGCTTTTATCCCCTCCTCTATTAAGCCTACAATAACTATGCTCGCCAGAAGGGTTATCCACCACTCTCTCGGCGTAGAAATAAAACTACGCAAATCCTCACCAATAAACCACTCGACCGGCAAATATGCTACTCTGGCCAGAGTTATGCAAATAAGGCCCACACCAATTCCCGCCAGAAAAGACTTTTTTAATTCCTTGTCAGTCCAGTTTTTGCTGAAAAGTCGATAAAAAACCAATATCGGCACAAAAAGTAATACCGGAGTAATATAGTCTGCCAGGGTCAATCAGTTTTCTCCCTCACAAATACAGCTTTATAGATGTTCTTGCTGCCATTTATATTGGCATGAAAAACAAAGCCGGAACCATCAGGAACCCAGACTGGCATAAAATACTCAACCTTACCTAAAGGCTTGAGTGACTTTTCTTCGCCGCTATCTAAATGCTTTAACATCAAGGTATTGTCGCTGCCGTCTTTACTCGCTGAGCGGACAAAAGCCATGGCTTCTCCAGTGGGATAAATATCTGCCAACCAGTTGCGACCTCCTTCTTTTACCAATTCTTCGGGCTCACCAACTGGTTCAAGTGTAATTTTCATAATGCTGGATTTTTTCAATCTTTCGTAGATTCGAGTAAAAACCAGACCACTGCCATCCGGCAGCCATCTAGGCTCTCGATCATCTTCGGCTGTATGGGTAATTTGAATTTTGTTTTCTCCGTCAATGCCTATCAACCAGATATCGTTATTTCCATTTTCGTTGGAAACATAGGCTATAAGGCTTCCATCAGGTGAAATTGCCGGCATCATATTCTTACTGCTTCCACTGGTTAAAGGAGTGGTTTTTCCGCTATCACGATTGTGAATGAAAATATGCTCAGGCTTACTACTATTGCTCGAGAAAACAATTTTTCTACAGTCGGGTGTGAATACCGGCGTCCAAACATGTCCGGGCCATTTAAAAAGACGTTCACCGGGTTTGTCAGAAGAAAGCTTTTTCAAAAAACACTGGTAAGTATTGTCATGCTTTTTGCTGGAATAAACCATTTCTGTCAAATTATTTCCAACATAGGCATGGTAACTGCTTGCATCTGTTTTAACCAGAGTTTTAACCGAAGAATACACAAGTTTACCGGCAGGCGAAGCCACCTGATCCGCTTCTTTCTGCGCCTCTTTCAAGGCTTCTTCAGACTCATCCATGAGATCATTAGTTTCAGCACTCTCAGTTTTATCAGCTTCGCCTGAGGCGGAAGAATCAACAGACGACGCAACCATTGTCGATTCAGCGGCAGCATCTGCAGATCTTGCCTGGTTATTACCCGACTCTTTTTTTGCATCTTCTGTGTTTTTATCACTTTTAAACTCTTCTGTTTTTTCAAGTCCCTCTGATTTATCTATATTTAATTCCAGGGTAGAGGAGGCCTGCTTCTGAACTGTCTGTTCATCGAAAAGCCCGACAAAAGAATGATCCCATGCACTTCCTCTGAAAAAGATTGTATCGAACAAACTGCCGGCAACTGCACCAGCAAGAAATATAAACAAACCCAGTATCATTCTGGTTCTGTATCTTTGCCGCCTTTTCTGGGGCGTGTCACATTCAGGACAATTTATGACCTTTGGAGGCAACTTCTTGCCGCATCTAAAACAATACATGCCTTTCTCCTTGTAAATTTAACAACTGAATTATAACCTATCAGACGAAGTCTTTAAAGCTTCAAAAGAAAATTTAACGGCTTACTTGTTGTAATTGATAACATAAAACACTTGCGGAGTTAAAACGTGCTGAGAAAAAAAATTGGACAACTTTTAATGGTTGGTTATCAAGGGCTTACTCCCTCAGATGAATTTCTTCGTTTCGTAGAAGAGTGGCAAATTGGTGGTGTAATTGTATTTGCCCGCAATATCGAAGACCCTGAAAAATTACCTTCCGCTATAAAAAGAATTCAAGAAGCTGCGGGAAGAAAAATATTTACTGCGATAGACCAGGAAGGTGGCCTGGTAATGAGAATTCTTACCAAAGGCAGCTTATTTCATTCAAATATGGGGCTGGCCGCCACCGACGATTGTAAACTTATCGAACAATCTTACAAGGCGATTGGCAAAGAAATGTGCTCCCTTGGGCTTAACTGGAATCTTGCACCGGTTTTAGATATTAATCACTTTGAAAATCCGGGAATAGGAGCACGTTCTTTTGGTGACTCGCCTGAAGCGGTAGAAAAATATGGCATTCCCGCAATTAAAGGCCTTAAAAATTCAGGGGTTATGTCCTGTGCCAAACATTTTCCCGGCAAAGGCCGTGCCAGGGTTGATTCCCACCTGACCTTACCGGTTATTGATATTAGCAAACAAGAACTGTTAAATACAGAGCTGGCACCATTTCAGGCGGCGGTAGACTTTGGAGTTGATGCAATAATGACCGCTCATGTATTTTTTCCCGCATTCGAACGACAGGCAGATTTACCGGCAACCCTTTCCAAATCTGTTCTAACAGACCTGTTACGAAAAAAAATGGCATTTGATGGCCTTATTGTTACGGATGACCTTGAAATGGGAGCGATCACTGAAGCCTATGGTATTGCAGATGCTGCTGCACGTTCTTTCGCCGCCGGTGCAGATATTTTGCTTATCTGCCATCAACTCAAGCAACAAATTGCTGCGGCCAATACAATTTTAAAACTGGTTGAACAAGATAGTTTTTATCAAAACCGACTTGAAGAAAGTCTTGCTAGAATCAATCAAAAAAAAGAATCACTACCCGAAAAAAATTACGAAAACATATTAACACTGCAACAACAACATGAGCCCTTGATAAATGATATCCATAAAAAAAGCATCAAGGTTCTGAGATTTGATAAGGAGATGCTTAACCTTCAAAACGATGAAGAAATACTGGTTGTTTTTCCTGAAATAACTTCGCTGGTTCAGGTCGAAGAAAACCAAAAAAACGATAGATTTGATCAAATAATTTTAACCGAGTTTCCCTCAGCCAAATTGATAAAATATAATCCTCAAGAAAAGGGGCAAACGATAAAAGAGCGAATTAAAGCTCAAAATTTTAATTCAGCAAATCATAAACTCATCTTTTTTTCCTATAATGCTCATCTTTTCGCTGAACAGAAAAATATTGCACTTGAACTTGCTGCCCAGACTTCTAATGCTGCGATAGTAGCTCTAAGAAATCCATATGATCTTATAGATACTCCCGATTTTTCAACAGCCATTGCCACGTTCAGCTTTCGAAGCCCGGCAATACTTGCCGCAATCAGTTTATTTAAAGGCACTATAAAGCCAGCGAGCGACAATTGGCCGATTGATATTAAAAACTGGTAATCCTTCCTGAGTTATTAAAATTTAACTAATCTACTTTGATAAAAATGCCGATGGATTTCGAAGAATAGTAGAATACCGGAGGCAATAAAATGTGGGAACTGGAAATTAAAATACTGGCCTTAACGGCTATTTACTTTGTTGGTTGGTTTATTTTTGAAAAGGTCTGTGTAAGAATCTGGAACAAAATTACCAATAAAAGCAGCAACAAAGTAAAATCAAACAAAAGAAAAGTAGTGCCCCTGGCTAGCGTAACCCCTATGGATCAAACCTGGCGCTATATAAGAGGTCTAAAAAACCCTGACTGGAAAATTAGAAGAATTTCATGCATTCAACTTGGTGACAGAAGAGGAACAGCCGTAGTTGAAGCTTTAATTGAGGCTCTGGATGACCCCCGTGAAGAAGTTAGCCTTGCAGCAGGGGATGCCCTGGTAAAAATCGGCGATCCAGCAGCTATTGACGCCTTAAGTCGTCACTGCTCCAACCTGGAAAATACTTCCGGAAGAACCTACGAGAGCTACAGAGCCGCCTGAAGCTACTTTGATAATAACAAAAATCGGGCTGTCTGCATTAAGACAGCCCGTTTTTTGTTTCAGGAATTCTCGGTCAACTATTATTAGCTGGTTACAAAAAGTTCTGGTTTTATTTATTTAGGGCAAATAAAGAATTTAAACCACTGAGGACGCCGAGGGCACGGAGTTAATTTTTTAATCTTTTTCAGCCAGGATTTGTCCTGTGGACAAATAGCCGGCGGTTTCACCGCCCGGCTTTTCCTTCTTCAGCAAGCCTTCAGAAAAACACGAGTGCTTTTCTGAAGGCTTGCTGAAGAAGGAAACAATGGCTGAAAAAAATTCTCTGTGTTCTCTGTGCGCTCTGTGGTTAGTTTCTTTGTGGCTTTGATACTTGGTGTGAGGAATATTCTTTTCGAAAACCAACTGATAGACGCTTACCGAGAATTGCTGTTTTTGTTTAGTCAAGTTGACTGAGAGGCGGTAAAAGTATAGACTTCTGCATTATAAACCATGCTTAAATTATATATTACAAGCTTCTTCTTAAGCCTTATAGTTTTATTGCGTTCTGCATTTTACTCTGACATTGCAGTTGTATATCAATTAATTTCTTTGTTAATTCTGATTTTCAGCTCAGCTATGTCGGCTATTGAATTGCAGGCGTTTACAGCACATGGCTCTAAAAGCCAAAATGCCAACCTTCCCACATCTTCTTCAGATAATTTTGATTGTTTGCTTTCTAATAATAACGAAAACAGGTTTTATTCCGGTCTGTTAAGACTTGGACACCTTCTCCACCTTGCTAATCCCAAGGCTTCTATTACCTCCAAAACCACTTATGCTTTGAACTGTGCCCATGAGTTTTTAAATGACAAGATTATCCTTTTTCACCAGTTTAAAGACAAACAATTATTTTTTATTTCAGGCATAAAAAGTAATGCCTCGGGGTGCCCGCAAAGAATTATGCCCCAAGACCCGATTGTAGAAGAAACTTATTCTAAAATTAACAATCTGATTGATTTAAAAACCCTTAACCGCAATAACTTTTTTGCTGATCATCTTCCTTTTAAAAGCAAAAGAAACGAAACCGAATGTCTGCTGCTTTCGGTGGCTTTTTTTGGCCAAATCAAAGGCATTCTTACCATTATTTGTCCACCAGGCCAAATGCTTGGCAAAACAGAAAAAAATACACTTAAATTCTTTGCCGAAAACTTTTCTGTTCTTATTGAAAATCACGAAATCTATCTTCAGGAACAGAATAACCTTCTGGTTGAAGCCGAGCACAGACTCACAAGAGAGCTTTTTTCCGAACTTCTGCCAGATTCGACCCCTTCTCTTCCCGATTGGGAAGTAGCACTACACAGCTTACATTCACAAGATTACTCAGGCGACTTTTACCATTTCGCCGATCTTGCCGGAAAAAAAACACTTCTAATAATTGGGAAAGCTTCAGGTCGCGGCATTGAAGCCGCTCTTTTCTTTGTGCGCCTGCGAACAATTATAAGCTGTTTCATAGATGAAATAAAATCGCCGGCAGAACTTTTAAACAAACTTTCGACCATAATGAACAATGATTTTGCAAATGAGCTTTTTGCTACAACTCTTGCTGTTCAAATTGAATCCGGAAAAAGCCAAATTCAGGTCGCCTGCGCAGGGCAAGCCCTCCCTTTAATCAATCACACCAGGAATGGTTATGTTGAAATCCCTGAGCTCGAAAATGGCGTTCCTCTCGGGCTTTTTGACAAGTCCCCTACTCCATATAAAAATCAGGTTATTCAACTATTGCCCGGAGACGGCTTATTCATATATACTGATGGCATTACGGAATTTGGCAGAAAAGATGGCAAAAGAATTGACACAGAAAAGATAAAGCTGACTCTTGAAAGTTTTCCGGAAATGGGTGCGGCCGAAACTCTGGAAAATCTAATAGGTCAGTTGCTACCTGAAAATCACAAAAATACTGAGCTGAATGAAGATCAAACAGCTCTTTACCTTAAACTGGAGTAAAGTTCTATGAGTCAAACCAGTGAAATACTTGAAAGACATGTATTCATAAGCAGCAGAAAAGAACGCGAAATTTATTTAACAGTTTTTAAGCAGATTTTTACCTATCCAATATCATCAATTTCAGTAGAATTCTCTGATCAGCCAGATGAGGTTCACACCACCATAAACGACAGAGCCAGGAAAATTCTGCTGAATATACCCAAACCAGAAAAAATCACCTGTATAAGCGGTGTATTTGAAGAAGGCGGCAGTTTCTGGTTGCAGAATGGGAACCTTAACGTTCTGGTAAGAGAAGATGAATACAATTATGAGCTTATACAATCTCTAAAGAATTTTCTAAGCCCGACTTTTCCTGTCTGGATTTTCAAAAATCCATATATCTGGGGCGTAACTCTTTATGAAGATTACGAGCGTCAGCACTTTTTTGACACTCGTTCTTATTCGATAAGATCAAGACTTCTTGACGAACCTGAAGTAGACGTTTATCGTCGCGACGATGGGATCATTCACAAATATCGATTTTTTCTTGAACAAGAGTTTGACCACGAAGAGGGTCTGAAATTTATTGAACCTTATTTTAAAGCTATGCTGACC
>JBNJGH010000148.1:0-7675 GCA_051747585.1 Candidatus Rifleibacteriota bacterium | reverse complement strand
TATTGTACAGGTCGACCAGAAAGCTGCAATCCTGCTGCAACGATTTTGCCTCAATTTGTAAGCTCTTTAAAGAATCGCCGGCATGTCCAAGACTTGTGATCTGCTTTACAACTGCTGGCAAAATTCTGGTTCTGGCAAGGTTTATTGCGGTTTTATATTCTATTTTTTTTGTTTTTATATAAGTTTCAAGCTTTATTTCGCATCTTGCTTGAACTTCTCTGGAGCTCAAAACATGCGTTTTTTCCATGAGCTCGATTACTTCCGGTTGTTTGTAAATGTGCATGGCGGCCGGTGTGTTGCGCGCATTGGGCAGCCCAAGTTTTTTAGCTTTTTTGTGCCAGCTTTCAGAATAGCCATTGCCCTCAAATCTCACTCTTCTGGTCTCTTTGAAAATTTGCTTGAGCAAAGCCAGGGCGTTTTCTCTGACATCTTTGCCGCGTTTCAGCCTTTGTTCAATAACATAATAGCCGTAGGTGCAAAGTTGATTAAAAGTGGTAGCAGCTTCTGAAGGATTGTGAGATGAGCCCACTGCTCTGAACTCAAACTTGTTCCCGGTAAAAGCTATGGGTGAAGTGCGGTTACGGTCAGAAGTGTCTCTGACAATCTTAGGAAGATTGCGCACTCCCATGTTTATGCTCGCCATAGTTTTGTCGGTGATTTTGTTAATATTTTCTATTTTATCGATTAAATTCGTAAGGTATTCACCCAGGTATATGGACATAATAGCCGGAGGCGCTTCGTTCGCGCCAAGGCGATGATCGTTTCCGGCGTCTGCTACGCTTGCACGTAATAACCCTCCGAATTTATCTACTCCAAGTAATATGGCTCCAAGCGTAAGAAGAAAGTTGATGTTTTTTAGAGGTGAAGCTGATGGCTCAAGGTAATTGATGCCGGTGTTGTCGCCAATTGACCAGTTGAGGTGTTTGCCCGAACCGTTGACTCCGGCAAATGGCTTTTCATGCATGATTACCACCAGATCGTGCTTTAGCCCGACTTGTCGCATGATGTCCATAGTCTGCAGATTATGATCGATAGCAAGATTTGCATCTTCATAAAGTGGGGCGAGTTCAAACTGATTTGGTGAGACTTCGTTGTGACGAGTTTTGGCAGGAATTCCCCTCCTGTACAGCTCATGATCCAAATCGGCCATAAAGGCAATCATTTTCGGCTTTATGGCGCCAAAATAATGATCTTCCATCTGCTGCCCTTTGGCTGGAGGTGCGCCAAAAAGGGTGCGGCTGCAGATTTGCAGATCCGGTCTTGTTTCATATAGCTCCCTGGATACGACAAAATACTCCTGCTCTGGCCCGCAGTTCACCACAATTTTTTTTGCCTGACGGTTGCCCAGTATTCTTTGCAACTTTATTGCCGCATCGTTTAACGCCCGCATCGAGCGAAGAAACGGGGTTTTCATGTCTAGAACGTCTCCGGTCCATGATAAAAAGATAGAGGGAACAACCAGAGTTCGGCTTTTTCCCGTCTCGATCAAAAATGCCGGCGAAGTCGGATCCCATGCTGTGTAGCCTCGGGCTTCAAAGGTTGATCTTATTCCACCCGATGGAAAAGAAGAAGCGTCTGGCTCGCTTTGAATCAGCTGCTTTGCCGAAAACCTTTCAATAATTTCGTCATTATCAGTGTAGGTTATGAAAGCATCATGCTTTTCTGCGGTGCCGCCTCTCTGGGGTTGAAACCAGTGAGTGAAATGAGTTGCACCTTTGCTGATGGCCCATTCCTTCATGGCATGAGCTACTTCTTCGGCTATCGAGTGATCCAGGGTATTGTTCTTTTGTATTGAATCAATAAGCTTCTTATAAGTATTGTGACTTAGCTTTTCCTGCATCACACTTTTGTTAAAGGTCAGTTCGGCAAAGATTCTGGTGGTTTCCGACATTTGTTTCTCCAGACTTTAAATATTTTAATTGGGGTTAGTTATGAAATTTCTAGGCAATTATCGGCTAAATTGTTGCAAAATGCAATAAAGCACCCTCTCAATTTTAAAAAATCATGAAATCGAGAGGGTGCTTTGTTGTTTATTAATGAAAAAATCAGGCCGCTTTTTCTTCAGTCTGATACATGTGAATGTCTCGTTGAGGGAAAGGTATGGTTATGCCCTTTTCGTCAAAGGTAATTTTGACTCTTTCGAGCATGTCAAAATACAAACTCCAATAATCAGAGGCTTTTGCCCAGGCCCTTACGGCAAAATTAACGCTTGAGTCTCCCAGTTCGACTACAACAACCTGAGGAGCAGGATCTTTTAAAATTCTTTCATCATTTTCGACAATTTGGTTAAGAATGTTTTTGGCAAGTTTAATGTCATCGTCGTAGCTGATACCAAATTTAAAATCGACTCTGCGCCTTTCCATGGCGGAATAGTTGGTAATGCTGTCTGAAGCAACTTTTGAGTTGGGAACGATGATTTTTTTGTTATCCGGGGTAATTAAAGTAGTATAGAAAATTCCTATCGAGTCGACGGTTCCTGATTCCCCGCCACCGGAGATATATTGTCCGACTTGAAAAGGTCTCAGAGATATCAATAAAACTCCTGCCCCGATGTTGGAAAGTGATCCTTGTAGTGCGAGCCCGACCGCTATGCCGGCAGAGCCGAGAATGGCAATAAAAGAAGTTGTTTTTATGCCAAGATTACCCAGCACCATTAACCAGAGAACTATCTGAAGGGAAATTTTTACAATGGAATGGAGAAAGTGGGTAATAGTCTGGTCGATGTTCGATCGTTCCATGACCTTTCTTATCATTCCGGTAAGAAATTTAATTACAATAGAACCAATTATTAGTATGGCCAGTGCGCCCAGAAGTTTTATGGACCAGGCGGTACCCAGCTCATAAGCTTTATTTGATATTAATTGCCAGTCTAATTTATCCATGTAAACCTCCTTCAATTTTTGCAAATATTACTATATCTTTAATTTAAACGCAAAAAGACTGCAATTTAGCAGCTATTCTTGGTCCGCGGCTATCAGCTCTTTGTAAAAAAGAGTAGCCATACACTAAGCCACAAAGAAAATTTTTAATGAGATTGCTCTGTGGCATTTAAATAAAGGTTCAAAATCTTGCGGCTATCTGATAGACTTAACAAACGGCCTGATTTTTTCGGCGTGATATTTGCAAAATGAGGTTAAGTTGTGAAGAAGATCCGCTTATTGCCAGTATTTTTTGTTTTAATAAGTTTTTTTATGCCTGTAATTTTACAGGCCGCTTCTGCCAAGTTTCATGTGGATGTAGGTTTAAACCATTTTTATAAAAAAAGATTTCTCGAGGCTTATCGAGAATTTAAAAAAGCTCTTGAGGTTGATGAAAAATATCCCGACGCTCATTTCAACCTTGGTCGGGTATATGAAGTTCAGGGTTTTATCAAAGAAGCGCTTGTTGAATACCAGATAGCATTGAAACTTAAACCTGACTATCTTGGTGCAAAAAGAGCTTATGATTCGCTCAAAACTTCATTGGAAGATGATGTCCGGCAGCAACTGAAAATGGAAGGTAAAGAGAATATCGATAAGACTGTTTTTCAGCCTTTGCCCGCCGACCAGGCTGAAAAGCGTGGTCGAGAGTTATTGAATCAGAATAGACCAAAGGAAGCAATCAGATATTTTGAGCAGGCTGTAAGACAGCGCTCTGATAATCTTGGCTTGAATAAAATACTCGGATACCTTTATTTCCGGCAAAATAGATTTTCAAACGCATTAAAATTTTATGAAAAAGCAATGGAACTTATGCCCGTTGACCCTGAAATCCCCTATGCAATTGGGCTGATACATATGAAAACCAGCCTGCCGGAAAAAGCAGAATCTTATTTTCGTAAAGCTGTGGCCCTTAGGCCAGAAATGGTAAAAGCTGTTTTTGCATTGGGTGAAGCTCTTGAAGCTCAGAATAAGTTAGAAGATGCCATATTTCAGTTTCGTAAAAGTCTAAAGCTGAATCCCGGATTAACAGAGGCTGAAGACAAGCTCAGTTACCTTGTCGCTCAGCTGAGCCATAATTATTTCAGTCGCGGCTCTTATTTTTATCAGAGAGGTGAATACGAGAAAGCCGAATCTATGCTTTCTCTGGCGAAAAATTACGGGAACCTTTCTTCTGAACAGAGCCAACAGGTGTCAGAAATGCTTCAAGCCAGCCGATACTGGTTAAGTAAGCAAAAAGAGAAAAAAAGAGTAAGCAATGCCAGAGAGCAGATTCAAAATTCTTCCTACATAAATAAGGATATTTCTGTGTATGAGGTTAGTCAGAATCCGAAACCATATATCAATGAAGCTGTTATATGGTCGGGCAAGGTTGAATTCGTTGGAGAAAGGAACGGGCAAAAATACCTTTTTGTTAACAGTCGCCCTGAAGTAAGTCTAGATGATGGCATGGAAAATGCTTTTGAAATTGTTTTCCCTGAGCCTTTGCCAGATGATCCCAGAATATCACTGGGATCAGAAGTTGTTGCAGTTAATGGCAAGGTTTTACGGGTAGAAAAAATAAGAGATAAAATTTCTGGAGCTTTTAGCTTTAGAAGACAACCAATAGTTGAAGCTACAGAAATTGAAATTAAAAGAAAAAATTATGAACAGCCTTTAATTCTAAGGTTTTATTGATATTTAATAGAGATTTATATGTGCAGGATAATAAGCCAGATCAAACTAAAAGTTTGATAAGTTCTAAAATTAAAAAACTTTTACCAGGGTTTTTTAAGACCTTGAGTGTTTTGTTGCCCCCTTTTCTTTTGTTCTGGGGTCTTAATAGTTTCTTCTTTGAGCAAAATTATAGAAGACAGCAAATTCAGCAAAGAGAAGAAATGGGGCGACTGCTTGGCAATATTACCGGAATGGCAGAGCCCAGGCAGAAATTTGATCTTATTTTTAAGCAGCTGAGCCAAATTCCTTTTCCATCCAAAACCTTTGATAAGCGATTAAAGCAGATTTTGCAAGAAAATCGGCGGGCTGTTGAAATATATTTTTATGATGTGCGGGGCAAGTGCTTTAATCTTGATTATCTTCCGCCTGCGCCAAGATATGTCGCACAGAAGTTTCTTGTTGCAGTTAATGCTCATGATAAAGAGCTGAATGAAAGAACGATCAAGTGGCTGGTAAAGTTTTCCGGGTACAAAAAAGCCCATAAAAAAATAGCAAATTCGCCAGAGTCAATTATAACCTTGGGGAGAAGCAATGAAAAACAATGGGGCGGCATATTTAAGCTGAAAAATGATAAAGGCATAAATGCCGGTTGTTTTATTGTTTTCATAAACAAGTCGCCTCTAGATTATGCTGAAATGCTCGATAAGGCTGTAGCTGATACAAACTTCAATAATTCGCGACGATATTCTTTTGCCTGGATAGATCCGGTCAAGCCTGAAAAAATAAGACCTGAATACAATAAATTTGATTCTGAAATCAGTAAACAGGTTTTTTCTTTGCCAAAAGGAGAATCCAGATTTACTTATAAAAACAAATTGGGTTTGATAAATTATTCCGAATCAGGTGCAGTTATTGTTGCTTTGGCTTGCCATCAGATAAAACCTGATCTGCTATTCGATAACATAAAATTTACCTTAAAATTACTGTTAATAATTTTTATGATTGTGCTTGCTCCGGTATTTGCAGGAATAACCGATTGGAAGCCTGGAATAACCGCTAAACTGGTCGCTGTTTTTCTGCTCGGAAGCGGGACTTGCATGTCTGCTCTTATTTTCACGGCTTTCATTGACAAAAGCGACCGCGAGAAGATTCTAAAAAATGAATTTCAGAGTTTTAACCTTTCTGAACTGAAGAAAATCGATGAAGGTATGGTTTTTGAACTGGAAAAAATCAAAAGGTTATTGCAAAGAAAGATCAGGCCCTATCGCTATTATAATGACAATGAATTTGAGCGAAAACTTAAAAACTTCTGGAATGAGTTGTCGGCGATTTCTGACCGTTTTAATGAGCTGATTCTGGTTAGTAAAGAAAACATGCTTGCATTTAAACCTGAGGTTGATGGGGTTTACTCATCTGATCCTGATTATTCGTCTGTAATATATGCTGAATTGATTCTCGAGACATACCAGGGAGCCTTCATTCCAACAGAATCAAGTGGCACTACAGCTTCAACTCGCGAAATAATCAGAAGCTCAAGTTCGGCGTTCTCTCGAAATTTTATTTTGAATGGTGGCAATTTCGATAAGCTAAGCCTGGCGGGTAACAGCGTGCCCACCTATATCGACTTCTTCCTTGATATGCAGAATCAGGGGCGGGCAATACTTATTGCTTTGCTTTCCCGAGCAGGGTTACAGAGGAATTATCTTTATAAAGTGAGTTCATTGTTTGATAAAAATATAGGAACAGATAAGCCAAGATTTGTGGCTTTGCCGGTAGATTTAATGCCTCGATGGCCTGCATTTCCAAAACGAAAAACAGCAAATAATCAAATCTTGCGGGAAATGGCCGTTAAGGTAATTTCTCGAGAATTACCGGTGCATGAGATTAAAAAGATTAATGGTAAAAAGTATCTTCTGAGTGCGATCAAAGGAAAATATCTCGATGGCTATATTTTGTTAATGGCACAACCATATATGACAATCGCAGACAAAATAAGCGGTCTTGATAAAAAAATTCAGAAGCTTGCCTTGCTGATGCTTCTTCTGGCGGTCGGTGCAGCCGCAGTTTCATCTAGATTGCTTGTTAAGCCGATTGGAAACATTGACTATATACTGGCAAACATTGCCAGAGGAAATTTTCGGGTGCGTATGCCTCGCGCCAGGGTAAAAGAATTTTCTGCGGTAGCAGACCGGCTTAACCATACCCTCGAAGAATTTCATGAAATCAGGGTCGCCAGAAGTATTCAGGAAAAGCTCTGGCCATCTGGTGGTCTACGCGGTAATGACTGGGACCTAAATGGCAAATGCCTTACTGCAACTGAGCTCGGAGGCGATCATTATGACTGGCTAAAGCTCGAAGACGGAAGAATTTTGATTTCAATCGGTGATGTAACCGGGCATGGTATTGGGGCCGCCATGATTCAGGCATCAATTAAAGTCTGGTTAGCCATGAACTCTGCAAGTTGCTCATCTGCATCTGAACTGCTTTACCGGGTAAATTTGCTCCATAATAGTTATGGTGCGAAAAAACTGCCAATGACCTGCTGGGTAGGATATTATTATCCTGAATCCGGTCGCCTGAATTTTTCATCGGCTGGACAAAGTTACCCACTTTGGTTGAAAGCCGATAGAACTTTGCAAAGATTGAAGTTGCCCGGTATTCCACTAGGGATCAGAAAGAAAAATACTTACAAAGATGATGAAGTTAAATTGCAACCGGGTGACTCTATTGTTCTTTACACTGATGGTCTGGTAGAAACTCAGGATAGATTCGGCAAGATGCTTGGCTTTGCCGGGCTTGAAAACTGTGCCCAAAAGGTGGTGGGGCAATCGGTGTATCAAAGCATCGAGTATATTTTCGCTCAGGTCTCGCGCTGGGGTGAAAGAACCGATGACCAGACTCTGGTAATTTTGCATCGTAATAATGGAGATTCTTAGTTGAGCATTAAGCAAAGTAAAAAATGTTTTTATTTAATTGCTCTGGCAGGGCTAGCTGCTAACCTGCTTTTATGCTGGTTTGTGCTTTCTTTTAAACAACAGGAATATAGAAATGAATTGTTTGCAAAGGCAGAAAAGCTGCTTGAAAATTTTCATGCTGAATTT
>JBNJGH010000147.1:0-7676 GCA_051747585.1 Candidatus Rifleibacteriota bacterium | reverse complement strand
TTGATTTATCTTTTCTACAACTTAACTTTTTGTCTTCATTGTTAAATTATTGCTTTGAGATTATACTTTATATATAGAAAGATGAAAATTTTGGTCGGGTTTGGAAATTATGAGTTCATATTTTAGGAAAAACAAAAGAAAAGCATTAATTGTTTTTGCTTTTATAGGCATGGCTTTTTTCTTTTTTATAGAAAAACTGCCAGGCAAAAAACCGGCTGTTTCATCTCTTTCAGACAGCGTTTATCAAGTCATTCCCAATACTGTGTTCAATTCAGCCGCACCTGACAACAGGTATTTTTTAAGCGGATATATCTGTCCGGGATCCGGTAGTGCCAGATTATCTTTAATTACAATCAAGGGAGGCGG
Organism: Candidatus Rifleibacteriota bacterium; assembly: GCA_051747585.1. Classification (GTDB taxonomy): domain Bacteria; phylum Muiribacteriota; class Ozemobacteria; order Ozemobacterales; family Ozemobacteraceae; genus DYKG01. The sequence goes on along the minus strand of JBNJGH010000147.1, from coordinate 7,310 downwards.
AAAAATTGATGATTCTGCATCTGTTTCAATAGCCTCGGATGGAGCTGCAGTTTCTCAGGGTATAACCTCAGAATTTGGTGTAACAAGCGAATTGGACTTTAGTCACCCGGATTATCCGTTAGAAAATTTTAAATATTATCGGGTTTTTGCAGATTTTAATTTGACTAGTAACCCTTCTATTAAAGAAATTCGGGTAGTTTTACAGAACACTTCCCCAGGTACTGCTTCATACTCGGTCTGGTTTGATGGTATAAAGCTGGAAAAAGCTCTTGATGAAAAACAAAAAAGTCCAACCGGTTATCATGATAAATCTAAACTGGTTTCTCCTTACTTTATAAATTCTCTCGAAGGAAATTCTGAATTTTATGAATGGTAAAAAGAATAAAAACAAACAATTAAACCCGCGTAGGGGAGCCCTTCTAATGATGCTTCTGGTTCTAATTATAATCGGGGGTATTATTGCCTTGCGAATGTTGCCGCAAGAAGACACAATTGCCCGTAGAGATCGAGAGGTTAATCTCCACAATAACCTCAGCGAAGTTCGTCAGGCATTTGATCTGCGGTTGCAGACTGATCCCGATTGGAACCCGGATCTTTCAGATCGAACAAAAATTAAAGACGTGTTACAAGCGCTTGTTGCTTCTAATGCATTGAGAACCGGTGATATAAAAGACCCGACAGTCCCTGACTACCTTTGGGATACTGATGATAAGTATTTTTGGCAAGTTTCAAAGAATTATATCGAGAATTCAAGCTGCGAAGAAGATGATGCTGCAGATACAACGAAACTTGCCTCATGGACTGTTTCGCCCTCGACGATTGCCGCTTCTGACCCACACTACCTGAGTGATCCCGGTTTAGATGATTACCCATATCAAAATCTATTGGGTAACATTCTCGCCAGCGGCGGCGCATCAGTTAAAATCACCAAATAAATTTTTTCCCGTTATTCCTGCCCGGTTTAAACCGGATCAGGAACCAGGAATAATAGTCTAATTTAATTCAACCAAAAAATCGTAAAAGCTCAACACTTTGAGCCCGACCGCCACAATTTTAGATTTGGGAAATCAGGAAATTAATATTATAATTAAGGCTGTACATTAACTGGAGGGTTTATGAAAAAGTTGTTTGGATACAGATTTAACTTGCTCCTAGCTGCCTTGCTGGTTTGCGTAATTCCCGGATTTTCAAAAAGTCACGCAGATACCAGCATAGAGAAAATTATAAGAGCCAGACTGGCTCATAAAGAGCTTAAAAACAGCATTCTAGGCGCATTGGCATTCCTCGAAGATCGCCAGGTTCGCCCAAGAGAAGGTAAAAAATCCTGTGAATACGACAGCTCAACGGATGGCGATGGTTGTAAAACCCTTCTTAGCTTTAATATCCCTTTTCGGGAAAATATTGGTTTGCCCGCGCCCAAAAAAGTAAAGGCAAACAATCGCAGTGGTGAATGGGCCAGTTATATTCATTTCCTGCCGAATAAAATCGGCTTTAAAGGAAGAGCTCCTGCAGCAGTTCAAGACTCCAATCTTTTTATGACCGCCTTTATAGGATACCCACTTTTCATGTTCGATGAAAGTAACAGAGCCTTTGAAGACAGGCAAATTAATAAGATGCTGCGCCTGGCTATGGAAAATATTTTAAGCTTCAAGCGTGGAGATGCTTATAATTTCTGGGCTGTATTACCCGGCGTCAGAGGCGACAGCCCAAGAACCGGCCCGTTCAATATTACGGTAAAACAACTCGAAATGCTCGGCAATGCCTATTTAAATCCTAAGCTAGAGAAAGTTTTTGCTGTGCTTGCTCGTGGGCAGCAGACTCCGCCAAAATACTGGATAGCTTCCTGTTTAAACAAAAAAGCTAATCCGACCGGTGCCGATGCCCTTTTTAATATTCCAAATGACGCAGATGACACCTCGACAGCAGTTGCCTTTCAGTATTTCTTCAGAAATCGTTTCCCTGATTCAGGTTTAAATGTTGACCTGGCCGCGCTCGAAAAAATAAGCAGATATCGTGACTTCGATCGTAAAAGCGAAGATGGCCGGGACCTCTGGAAAGGTAAAAACTCCGGTGCTTTTTTAACCTGGCTTAAAGATGAAAAACAGCCTGTATTTTCAGAACCCGAAAAGGGAATAATCCCTCTGGGCGTAAACAATGTCGATGTTGTAGTTAATTCCAATGTTTTGTTTGCAATGGCGCTGACCGGCAAGAAGCAGTTGCCCGGATACATGAATTGTATCAATCTGGTATGTGAAGCAATTGATAAAAAAAGCTGGCCCGAAGCCGGTTTGTATTATCCGCAGAGCCTTATTTTCCCCTATTCTGTCACCAGGGCATACCGGGATGGCGGAGCCCGCGAGGGAAGAATGCGCCAGGCGATGAAAAAACTGTTAAAGGATTTGCTAAAAGAACAATATCGCTGGGAGAAAGCGCATTTTCTTAAAAAAGGTGCTTTTCCCGGAGGCGATGATAAAAGCGACCACCTGGCAACGGCTCTTGGGGTAACCTCTCTTTTGAATATCGGGGTGAAAATTGCCCGCGAAGCTGGTCTTGAGGATCAATATAATCAAGCTGTTCAAAATGGGGTGAGTTATTTGCTTAGAAAAGTGAAGTGGAAAAAGCCAAAAAATAAAACCACAGTAGGTTGCTTTGCTACGCCCAAAAACAAGGTTGCCAGTTGGAAATCAGGCTTGTTTTTCGCAGCCTCCTTCTGGGATCTGGCTCACTGGCGCTCGCAGGCGTTTACTGTAGCAATGGCTCTTGAGGCTTTAACAAAATATGCTTTGGCTTATGAGGTCGATGGTTGTCCAATAGGAAAACGACAGCTAAAGCTGGTTGCACCACAGCCGGTTAAAGGCGTTCAATAAAACTATTTTTCTTGTTGGCAGAGCCTGGATTCAGTAAAGTTTTTTCTGATTATCCAGGCTTTTTCTTTGTTTTGTGGTTGCAGGTGAAGTCGCGAAGTATTGAAATCTGCAAAAGTTTCGGGTTCGTGGGTAGCAATTATTGCTTTGCCGCCTTTGGCAAGGAATTGCTTTAGGCAGGCTGCCAGGCGTCGCTGATTGTTGATATCCAAACCTGATATTGGTTCGTCGAGTAAAAGACATGAAGGCTGCCTTAATAGTGCTCCGATTATACTTATACGCTTTTGCTGACCAAAACTTAACAGTAGTGGCGAAGTTTCAAGTGGCTCATTGATTTGAAAATAGCTCAGCATCTGTTTTATAGATTCCGTTTGAACATCAGAACCAATCATGATTTCAGCCGGCAGGCTTTCGGCAAACATTTCCTTCTCAGGGCATTGTGATACATAAGCAGTTTGATCGTAATTTATCAGTTCTCCTTCAGAAAACTTTCTGATACCTGCTATTCTTTGCAGAAGTTGAGTTTTGCCGCTACCGTTAGGTCCGGTTAAAATTATAAGCTCGCCGGGTTTAAGCTCAAAACTGATGCTTTGCTTGCCTGGCCAATATTTCCAGACGACCTCTTTAGCAATCAGCGCTTTTCTGGTTTCGAATAAATTGAAATCTGGTGGCTCGGGGGGGGGGCTCTGACTAATGTTTTTTAATTCTATCGATCTTTCGCCTGCGATTCGTGAAGTATGTGTCAAAACAACCGCTGTACCTGTTTGAATAATTTTTTCAAGAGCATCTTTTATAATTTTTGTATGTGTGCAATCAAGCCCGGTAAGAGGCTCGTCAAGAAGAAGCAGCTCCGGGGGGTATTGCCAGATGCAGGCAAGACCAAGCAACCTGGCCTGACCAAAAGACAGAACCGAAGTGTCTCTGGTTAATATATTGCAAAGATCAAAGTATTTCGAGGTTTGCAGCGCTTTTTTCAAAGCTTTGTCTGCAGAATTTTCTCGATACTCCGGTGAAAGAAGGAGCTCATCTATAACCGAGGCTGTTGCCAGCTGCATTTGTGGGTCCTGGGTGGAGCGCATGCGCTTGATTTCATTTAGTGCTCCCAAATTACCTTTAAAACAAACTTTGTTGTTTTCTGGTTTTATGTCACCGTTTAGAATTGCCAGCAGAGTGCTCTTGCCGCATCCTGATGGACCGTAAACATGATGAATTTTACCCGGTTCTATATTGAAATCAATGTGTTCCAGCACTTTATGTTCGTTGGAATTGTATTTGAATTCTTCTATTTTTATTCTCAGGTTATTTACTGTCATGGTTTTGTTGTTTCATTTTGTTTCAGCTCTTCAAGAGCAGCAGAAATTTTATTGACTTCGACGATTTGACGTGGCTGGTTTGGGTCAATTTCGCGGTTTTTCAAGGCGTAGGTTACTCGGTCAGCTATTCTGAACAATCTGACAAAAAAGGGTATGAAAAAGGCTTTAAATCGATTTCTTATACTGCCATGACTGAAAGCTTTTCGACTGCTTTGAATAGAGCAAACCTCAAGTGCCTCTTTAAAAAGTAGGGGCAAAAAGCGCAAAGCAATTTCTATTGAAAAAATAATATAATTTGGCAGAACCCCCTGGAATTTGCAGGCAGCTTCTCTTGGGTTAAGGCTTCTTGCAAAAGTAAGGGGTGGTGAAAATAATAAAAAGAATCTTAGCCATATAGTGCCGTAGTTTTGCAGAACATTTTGATTGCTGAAAGGTAAAGCCAGGATCACAAGTGTAAGAGTAAAAATAAAAGAACCGGCCAGTTCGAACCCCAGGCCTTTAAATTCATGACAGCAGATTTTTCTGTATAAAAGAACTCCTGTGGCTGCAAAAGAAAGGCTTACGAGGGTTTGGGACCAGATCGAAATCACAAAAAAGAAAAGCAAAAGAACCAGGCGCGTAACAAAACCCAGACCTGGTTGTTTTTCAAAATAATTCCCCGGTAAAATTTGTATTTTGCTCAAACCGGGCAGCATTAGACATTTCTCTCAGGAATGGATTTGAGAATGTACGAACCGGCAAGCCCACCAATTAACCTAAGCAAGCCATGTAAACCTATAAAAATTGCCAGAAAAACATTTAATCCGCCTTTTATATACATTGGTTGCTGGTTCAGGAGATAAAGTATAACCAGCGTTTGCATAAGAAGACTGGCAGATGCACATATGGCAGTTAGCAAGCCTGTATAGAAGGGGTGTTCAGGAATTTTAAACGGGTGAATTTTGTAAAACAGGTCAATTAAAATCCCATCAATTATTAGTAATGGTATTAAAAGGGGATTTTTGGTTAATGGCGGCCCGCCGGGAATCAAAAGAATGATAACCTGTTGCACCAGTTTTGTTGCTGTCGCAGCTGCAAAATGATCTATCTTCCATCTCGCAATTATTACGCAGGCTATCGAGAAAGGAATAAAAAAAAGCCCGCCAAAACCAGGTATTGGAATAAGAGCATGAAAAAGATTGGTGCTCAGAATCGCTACTCCACCGCATGCACCCAGCAGGCTTGTTAAAACAATGTCTTTCAATTTCATATAAAATATTGTTCCTTGACGAGAAGTATAGCAATTTTATGCTATTAAAGTCTATTTTGCGAAATTCTTTTTCTTGTGATTTTCAACAAAACAGTGGATAAATGCAAAAAACGAATTAAATTTTTAGTAAGTAATTGTTTAGTAAGTTGCGCTGGTTATTGTTTGAGTAAATTACCAAATTAAGTACTGAAATATAAATTACAAATAAAATATGAGGGGGGCTTATGGAAAGCAGACTTAGAGCTTTGATCTTAGATTGTTCTGAAGATAATGCTGCTATAATTCAAAATCATATTGAAAATACCGGGCTGAACTTTTTGGTTGAATGGGTCGGAAGCGGAGCAGATTTTGAAAGAGCTGTCAAAAACCATAACTGGGATATAATCTTTTGTGCTTATGCTGTGCCTGACTTTGATGCCTGCCGGGCATTGCAAACTTTAAAGAAGCTTGATCTCGATATTCCTTTAATAGTTATCTCTGATAGAATCGGCGAGGAACCTGCGGTAGAAATGATGAAGGCCGGTGCCTGCGACTATTTAAGACAGGATCGACTTAGCCGGCTTCCTGAAGCTATTGTAAGAGAAGTGGGACAAACAGAAATAAAACGTAAAAAGTTAAAAGAGCGTTTTAAAGTAGAGGTCGATCATCTGGAAATTTTTGAAAATATGCTCGATCCGGTTTTTCGCATTAATGAAGATGGCGACATTATTTCCGCAAATCCCGCCTTTATGAAAATGCTTGGTTTTGATTCGCTTGAAGAATTAAAATGTAAAAACATGACGGATGATTTGTTTGTTTACCGCGAGGATCGAGATAAAATGCTGCGAAAATTAAGGCGCGATGGTGAAATTTATGATTCCCAGGCAACATTGAGATGTAAAGATGGTCGTCATATTGAAGTTTTTGGTAATATTCGCAGCATTTATAAACCCGGCACAGATCGTGTTTTTTATGAAGGTATTGTTACTGAAATAACAGATAAATTTGTATATAATGCCCTGCACGACTGATTTACTTCCTGAACACTATTTATTTTGACAAGCCGGTTGATTTGTACTATTTTTGCTGGATCTTGAAATTAAAATAGTCTAAATAGAGAGAAGTAATATGAATTCAAAATTTTTTAAGTTGATGCTCGTTTTTTCTTTCCTTATTTTCGCCGCTACTGTTTTCGCAGGCAATGAATTTAAAAATCACCCCTTGGTCGAACCACTTGAAGGAAGCGTTATTCGCCATCAGCAGAACACCAATTTCGGTGAATACAAACTTACTTTAAGTATTGTAAAAGAAAAGAAAATAGAAAAAGTGGAAGATTTTGTCGGCAAGCTTTGCATGACAACCTACGAGGGTACCAAAGAGAACTCTCCCTTCGAAATTTTTACCCTCATGAAAGATAAATGGGTTAATGATGGTTTTAAAGTTCTTTTTGAATGCAAAAAAGATGAATGTAAAGATGACTTTGCCGGACGTCTTTATCGGCTAAATCCCTATCAGATCGACAGAAATTATGGGCAATCCATACCCTTGTGCCAGGGGAAAAGAGAATTTACTTATTACCTGGCAGCTCAAAAAGGAAACGTTTATGTTTCACTTTTCACAACTCATGGCTGGGGTAAAGAACCGCTTTATCGTATTGATGTGATTGAGCCCAAATCTTTAAAGAGTATTAAGCCGCCTGAATCAGCACAACTTAAGGCAAAGCTTGATAAAGAAGGGAAAATAAATCTTGCGCAAATAGATTTTGCTTCGAAAAGTGAAAAAATCACAAAAACTCCTGATAAAACTTTGCAGGAAATCGGCAAAATGCTGAAAGAAAACCCGGGGGTTAAATTTCTGGTTGTCGGCCATTGTAATGAACTTGCAGATTATAAGCAAAATCAGCAG
>JBNJGH010000146.1:0-7679 GCA_051747585.1 Candidatus Rifleibacteriota bacterium | reverse complement strand
CTAAATTTTTTTTCATCAGAAAGTTGGGCAACAATATTTCCCTGTTTGTTCCAGACAATAAACTTCAAGCTGTTGGGAAAAGTTTTTTTCAGTTTCCCTATTCTTTTAGCAAGAAAAGCCATTGGCTTGCTGTGCTTGTCTGCCAGCTCTGAATTTTTTTTTAGAAGATAATGAAAAAAGGCTTCATCTTCATAAGTTTCTGTAGGAACTTCTAATGATTTTTCCAGCTTTTCGCGAAATTGTTTTTTTACTTCTTCGCGCTGGTACTGGTAATGGTTAAAGAAAACAAACCATAAAAGATACATTGGCAAAAGTAGTCCATAGACGACTTTTGCCAATGTAATAAAAATATATTTCAAATTAATCTGCTGAATTTTCGAGTACTGCTTCCCCATGCATTCCCGGATGATATTTAGATTTGTTAGTTGAAAGAGATGATCTCATAAAACGAATGGCTCTAATACCTACTTCGTTAGCTTCAGAGATATCGGAATCCGCATCGCCATAAAACAATTCAATTCCATGTTTTTTAATAAAATGCCCCTTACTGGTACGGCCCGCAAAAATTGCATCGGGGCTGTCTTCCGGCAGGTTAAATATCTTTTTTAGAAGTTTGCTGAGTATTTCTTTTCTGGTCTCTGGTCGGGCAGTAATGAAATAGATTTTATCGCCTCGTTTTTTGTGCATTGCAATGACCTTTTTGGCGATATTCTTGGGTATACTGAACTTATCAAAATAACCATTCATGTCTTCCCAGAATTTGTCATTTCCCAGGGGCCATTTACCATATTTGTTGGTATTGTTCGGCCCATCGGTATTTTCGAAGCCATAATAAAAGCCCGGGCTCGAAAACAAAACTGTGTCGTCGACATCAAAGCCTACCGCTATGCTTTTAAGCGGCAAAGATTGACGAATCTCATCGAGGCTTACAGTGTTGTAGTAAAAATCACCACGAGCAAAAACTGAGCCCGAAATTAACAGAAAAAAAAGAATCAGAAATTTTAATTTTCTCATAAAAAAACCTTCCTTATTCAATAAGATTTATTTTCTTCGCTTTTATCAAAGCGCTCTTCAGAATAAACCGGCAATTCAAAGGTTTCAATAACTTCTTTGCTCTCGTTACTGAAATAAAACATGAGCTGCCAACGATTTTCGTATTCAACGCCAATTGCCGTGTTTTGAGCTTTTTCCGGCAAAATCAGTTCAAGATTAAAAACAGCCCTGTCCTGCTCAATTTCAACATCCGGAGCCAGACAAAAACTGGTAGCGTCGTCCAAATAAAGGAGGTCAGTGGAATCTTCTTCTGTAGATAACACACCGCTAACACCTGCACCTTTATTAAGTCTAAAAAATATTTTGCAACCATTTATGATCTGCATGTCCCTGGGTTTTTCGACAACAATTCTACATTTCCACGACTTGCCTGGCATTATTGGATAAGAAGAAGCAACAAGATACAGCTTATCGGCCCAGCGCTCGCCACGAATTTTGCGACGACAATGAATCAAAAAGACAAAATCTATTAAAACCAAAGTTAAAAGTCCGGCATATTCAGCTATACCCAACTGAGGCAAAAAAGCTGCGCCAACAAGAATAATTGCAGATACAGCCCAGAAGGTTATTGAAACCAGCAGAAGGGGAAAAACTTTTTTCCACACAGGTTCGGGAGATAATATGAAGCTGTGCCATTCTGGCTCCCATTTCCATGGTTGTTCAGAGTATAGTATTTTAAATTTTTGACGCTTACTGAATCTGTTAAAGGCTCTTACAAATACCATAAACAGTATCAGCGATATAAACAGAAAGGCCAGGCCGACGCCGACAAAAATTAATCCTCTTACCGGCTTTATTTTAAACAAGATTGAATGTTCGAGCTTTTGTGGATCAACAAAAGCACTTAGCTTTTTTTTATCTTTGATTGATTTTTCAAGAATGCTTTTTACTTCTACGATTTTATTGACAGAGCCGCCAAAAGATGGGTCGACCGCCACTGTATTGCCAACATATTCTTCAGCCTCAACCCGATATGTATAAGTTGCTGCCACATACTGACCAACACGCTCGCCTCTTTCCATGATGGGTTTAACTTCAAAACTTTTGACTTCGGCTTTGACTTCACGCCATTGTTCGGTTTTACGAGCGGCACGAATTTCTCTAAACCCTTTAAAACAAAACTGCAAACCAGGATAAGCCAGAATAATTGCTACGATTAAATATATAAAGCCCCTTCGCCAAAAAGCATTTTCGTTCATTCAACATCCTTTAGTTCTGTCACAAAAGCTTCAGAAAATTTCAGCAATGATAATAATGCCAATAAAAAGCATTAATAATGATTTTATTATAACAAAGTACGGTTGTTTAACAATTTTTATAATGATAAAATTCTCCAAATGGATGGAGAATAATATGAAAAACTACAGAATTCTTTTTTTTATACTGATATTTTCTTTTCCTTTTGGTTATTTGTCTGGACAAACCGAGCCAGTTAATAATGAGGGCAATCAGGATGAACAGGTTGCCACGCAAGCTATTCCCGTAGACTCTTCTATTTCCACCATTATTCCAAAAGCCACTCTTCTTGAGAAAAGTTTTGTGGAACTACCCGAAAAAATAGCAGAAATTACAGCATCACAAACCATTAACCAACAGTTAAATTCCGCACGGGAAGAAATAGGCCAGTTACGCTTCAAAATAAGTGAACTTAAAGCCTCGGGCATGTTCAGTTTCGATAAAATTGCTGAAATCAGAGTAAATACCAAAGAGCATTTGCAAAAAGTTAAGAACATCGAAAAAAGTATAGCCGAAAAAATCAATGCAATAGAAAATCTGCGACAAAAATGGAAAGAAACGCAAAAGTCATGGGCCACGCTAAGGGAAAAGCAGGCCGACGAGTCTGAAGCAGTCAGGAATGTTTTTAAAGAAGCCGAGAAAAAGATAAAAGAAGCAAGAAAGCTTTCGGTTGGCGTTGAAGCTCCCCTTGTTCAATTGCAGCAAATTGCCAGTGAACTTGGAAGTGATTATCAGAATTTCCTAAAAGAAATTGATGAAATAATCAGCTCGATGCGCAAGGATCTTTTCAGCAAATCCAGACCCGCAATGTTTACCCCGACATTTTACTACCAATTTGACAAAACACTCTGGGAAGAGTTCTGGCTTGGCATTGCAAGTTTAAAAATGCCCTCCAGAAATTTTTATAAATCACAGGGCTGGGTTATATCATTACAGTTTTTAGGTGTGTTATTTTTTATCTGGCTTTTTGGAACAATTGGAAGCGAAAGAGCCCAAAAACTCAACCTGAACTTTCTGGTTTCAAGAAGAGTTGCTGCAGCTATTGTAGCAGGTCTAGCACTGTTTTACCCCTTGTTTGAAGATATCCCTAATACTGCCCGGGCTTTTTTGTGGCTGATAATGGTTGTCAGCGGCGCAAGAGTAATGGCAGGCACTGTAGAGCAACCATTGAGAAGAACACTGATATATGTTCTTGCGGGTTTGTTTCTTACAACCCACATTTTTTATTTAATAAAACTGCCCACCCCCGCATTTCGTATTTTTGTCGCCATCGTTGGCTTGATGGGCGCAATTATTTGTTTATGGAGATCAATAAAAGGCAAGAGCGAAAATGCTTCAATGCCATTTCTGGTTGCCACCAAAATCGGTGGAATTGTCATGTTGGTTATCTTTTTGACCCAGGCTGCCGGTTACACAAGCCTGAGCAATCATTTGCTCGAAGTAGCTATTAGAAGCGTATTCTTCTTACTCATCGTCTGGATAACAAGCATAATTCTAAAAGGTTTGTTTGAAGCCGTTCTCGACAATACTTTTGTAAAAAGAAGCAGAATCTTTGAAAAGCATTCCAGGCATATTGTTACAAAAGTAAGATTCATAGTTGATTGCGTAGCTGTATATATAGCAATATCAGGTCTGCTTCCTGTCTGGGGGATCTCGGATTCAACTACAGATGCGGCCTATTCGATTCTCAACCTGGGTTTCAACATTCAAGAGCAAAAAGTGACGGTTGGAATTATTCTAACCGCAATAATTTTTCTCTATGCTTCGTTATTTGCTTCATGGCTTATTCAGAGAATTCTCGACGAAGAAGTTTACCCCCGCAAAAAGGTTGAACCGGGAGTTGGCATTTCAATCAACCGCCTCATACACTATGCCTTCGTTATTATAGGATCCATAATAGCGCTTTCCACTATAGGAGTGGGGCTACAAAGCCTGGCGGTATTGATGGGTGCATTTGGTATTGGTATCGGCTTTGGTTTGCAGAATATAGTAAACAATTTTGCCAGTGGGCTTATTCTACTTTTCGAAAGATCAATAAAAGTCGGCGATGTGGTTCAGATCAATGGCGAGTGGGGTACAATAAAGAATCTCGGATTAAGAGCCACAGTAGTTGAAACTTACGACCGCTCCGAACTTATCGTTCCAAACAGTGATCTGGTATCCTCTACCGTTACAAATTGGACACTGACAAATCAGCTGATAAGAGTCATTGTTAAAGTTGGAGTAGCCTACGGTTCAGATGTCGAGAAAGTAATAAAAATTTTAAATCAGGCAGCAAATGAACATAAATTTGTACTTAATTATCCCAAACCCTCGGTACTTTTTACCGGGTTTGGTAACAGTTCGCTGGATTTTGAAGTTAGAGTTTTTGTTAACGGTATGGATTATTTTTTAAGCGTCAGAAGCGATCTGCACGTTGAAATTGACCGTTTGTTCAGAGAAAACGATGTCGAAATTCCATTTCCACAAAATGACGTTCATCTACGCACGATCGATGAACCTTTTATAAAATCTGCGATACATATTAAAGGTATAAAACTGGAATCCGGAGAAGAAATAACTAGCTGATTACCGTGACGACAATCTCGCGCTGCTCTCTGGGACCATCAAATTCGCAGACAAAAATGTTCTGCCAGGTCGATAAAGCCAACTGACTTTCGATCACAGGAATTGTCTCAGAAGGTCCGATCAAGCCAGATTTCAAGTGCGAATCACCGTTTCCATCCTGCGCGTCGTGTTCCCACACACCTGCGGGTATAAGTTTGCTCAACAAACTTATAACATCGTTTTGCACGCTTTGATCCCAGTTTTCCTGAATCATGATGGCCGCGGTTGCCCCCCGAACGTAGACATTGCAAATACCGGCTACAGAACCGCTATCTTTTACGACCTGCTTTACTGCCGTAGTAATATCGAAAAGCCCCTGATGCGAATTTGTCTTAATATAAACCTTTTTTGTAAAAACAGTCATAAATTACCAGCCCAGTCTTTTTTTATATACGGCCGCTTTTTGAAGACCTCATTTATAAAATAATTTGTAAAATGATAAGTTTCAGATTTATTTGACGAATCATTCATAATATTTACAAAAAAATCTCTCTGAACCCATTATATCATCGTCATTTGCTATATTCTACAACTAAAATCTAAATGTCTTGAAACGGTTTCTACAAACAAATGGATAATTACCAAAGACGTGAACAGCAATTCCAGGTCAAGCATTATTAGCTGGCTACAAAAAGTTCTGGTTTTATTTCTTTCTGTCAAATATAGAATTTAAACCACTGAGGCCGCCGAGGGCACAGAGTTAATTTTTTAATCTTTTTCAGCCAGGATTTGTCCTGTGGACAAATAGCCGGCGGTTTCACCGCCCGGCTTTTCCTTCTTCAGCAAGCCTTCAGAAAAACACGAGTGCTTTTCTGAAGGCTTGCTGAAGAAGGAAACAATGACTGAAAAAGATTCTCTGTGTTCTCTGTGCGCTCTGTGGTTATTTTCTTTGTGGCTTTAGGACTTGGTGTGAGGAATGTTCTTTTTCTTAAACAAGTTTATATTCGCTGACCGAGAATTGCTGAGACGTGAACGGATTTTTGAATTTCAGGCAACTTTATGGTAGCATACATTAAACTATCAGTTAAGCGAAGAGCAAGATGCTATTAGACCAGATACATGACCCAAGGGATTTAGAAAGCCTTTCTATCGAAGAGCTTGAACAGCTTTCGCAGGAAATCAGAGATTTTATAATCAATGTTGTTTCGCGAAATGGTGGTCATCTTGCAAGCAATCTAGGTATTGTGGAACTCACCCTTGCTGTGCACAGAGTTTTTAAAAGCCCTATCGACAAAATAATATGGGATGTAGGTCACCAGAGCTACACACATAAAATACTTACCGGCCGAAAAGATGAATTTCCCTCGTTAAGAACCCTGGGAGGGGTAAGCGGATTTCCAAAAATAGGCGAAAGCGAGCATGACATTTTTAATACAGGTCATAGCTCGACTTCTATTTCAGCCGCTCAAGGTATTGCTATTGCAAAAGAGCAGCTTAGTCGCAGCGGAAAAGTTGTAGCAGTAATTGGCGATGGCGCTCTCACAGGTGGAATGGCTTTTGAAGCCCTGAATTTCACCGGCCATAAAAAGAATGATCTGGTAGTAATATTAAACGACAACGAAATGTCTATTTCACCCAATGTAGGCGCACTTTCAATGTACCTGCATAAACTAAGACTAGAACCGGCATACACAACTCCAAAAGACTACCTGGCGCACATTTTAAAACAAATTCCCGGTTTCGGTTCAAGACTCTACAATGTTTTAAGCCGAATAGAGGGAAGCTTAAAATATCTGCTTACCCCCGGAATGCTGTTTGAAGAATTTGGATTTAAATATTTCGGACCAATTGACGGTTACAACTTTGAAACCCTTGAACGCGCTCTAATTAGAGCCCGAGATCGAAACGGCCCCGTGCTGGTTCATGTATTGTCGTCAAAGGGACAAGGCTACAAGCCAGCCCAGGAACAATGCAACAAATTTCATGGAATTGGCCCCTTTGAAATTGAAACCGGTCAGGTTAAAAAGAAAAAGAATTTAATACCATCATATACTGAAGTATTTGGTGACACTCTTTGCGAAATTGCAAAAGAAGATAAATCGGTAGTAGCTATTACTGCCGCGATGAAAGAAGGCACAGGATTAACCCGTTTTGCAAACGAATATCCGGCAAGATTTTTTGACGTTGGCATTGCCGAACAACATGCAGTTACAATGGCCGCCGGAATGGCTCGCGAAGGACTCAAACCTTTTGTCGCCATTTATTCTACCTTTATGCAACGCGCCCTGGACCAGGTTTTACATGACATCTGCATGATGAATTTACCCGTTGTATTGTGCCTCGACCGGGCAGGGCTTGTCGGAGAAGACGGAGAAACTCATCACGGCGTCTTTGACATCAGTTTTCTGCGCATGATACCCGGCATTAACATTCTAGCTCCGAGAGATGAGCTTGAGCTGAAAATGATGCTCAAACATGCCTCAAACCAGGACAAACCAATAGTAATCAGGTATCCAAGAGGCGCAGGAGTGGGTACAACAGAAGCCGAAAACGATCGGCCAACCATAATAAAAGGCAAAAGCGAAACAGTAAAAGAAGGCAACGACATTGCATTTCTTGCACTTGGAAATATGGTCAAACCTGCTGTTGAAGCAGCAGCAAAACTTGAAATAATCACCGGGAACAGCATAAAGGTTATTAATCCCAGGTTTGTTAAACCCTGCGATGAAAAAATTCTGACTGATTTGCTTCATTCAAATATTCCGATTGTTACAATTGAAGAGCACTGCCTGGCCGGTGGATTTGGCAGCCAGATTATTGAACAACTTTCTGACATGGGCGCA
>JBNJGH010000145.1:0-7757 GCA_051747585.1 Candidatus Rifleibacteriota bacterium | reverse complement strand
TAAAAGCAATTCGTATCCCCTGTATGAATATAAGCAGTAAAATAAATAGAAAAAATATGCCAATTAATTTAAGAGGGTTTTTGCTTTGCATTCTGTACCTTTCAGAAAAATTTCTCCAATTTTTCTTAATATTCATTCAATCCATATAAATAATAATGGTAATGAAACGGTTGCTATAAAGCAAAAGATATAAATGGAGAATAACTGTTCTTGCCGGGAAGCTTTACAATAAGATAACAAATTGTTAATTGTAAAGCTGAGAGATGAATATCTTACAAGCAAACATTTAGTTGGTTTATGCTGGTGAAAATTATTTTACAGAGGCTTTTATGAGAATGATTTTTTCAAAACTTTTTAAAGTTAATACCTGTGTTTATTTGATGGTAATTTTTTTGACTCTGGGATCTACATTTTTTAATGAATCTGTTGCGCGTGCTGCTGAAAAAGATACAGTCACCTGGAAAATAACAGTTATAAAGGCTGAAGGCCTGGATAATACTGATTGGGGGCCTAGAGGTGTTTCTGATCCTTACGTAAAAGTTTTTCTCTGTAATACCAGTAAATTTTTTAGCGTAGATTGTTTAAACAACTTTCTTGAACTAACTACAGGGGTTAGCGAAATTCCCCATTTATACCTGATTGATCAAACAAAAACAGTTAAAAACTCTTTAAATCCTGAATGGAATTATGTTGTTAAAGAAGAACATTCATTGAATCAAAAATTTCCTTTTTTAACCTTTGAGGTCTGGGACCAAGACCCGATTAAAGATAAATTTCTTGGGATTGCCGCCCTTAGCAATATTATATCCGGAAAAACCTATGAACTTAATCTGAAACGAAGATTAATAGGTCTTAGTCAGAATTTGCCCGGAAAAAGAAGAAAGCCGGGAAAATTATTTGTTAAATTTGAAGCTCAATACCCAAAACAGAATGTTCCTTCGGTCAAAAGAAAGACCGAAAAGAAAGCAGAACAGATTCTAGCCAATAAAGGTTTCAAGGTAAAAAAGAAATATAGAGTAAAGTCATATCGATTTCCTCTTATGGGTAGAGTTATTTCCCAGTCACCTGGACCCGGCAAAAAGGTCGATAAGGGATCAGTCGTTACTATAGTGACTGCCAAAGAAAAAAAATATGCAATGCCTGATCTGATTGGAAAGAAAAAGTCTGTTTTGCGTCGACTTCTTGGTTTTAAATTTCATAAATTTAGTATCAGCTACAAAGAAGCAAATAACAATATTCCCAGGAAGAAATGGATGACGGTTTGCTCTCAATCTCCGGAAGCAGGCTCTTTAATCAAAGCCGGAAGTAAAATTGAGATTACTCTTTACAAGCCTGCAGATGATTTCAAAATAACAATTCCCGATGTTGTCGGAAAAATAATTAAGGAGGCTTACCAAAGTTTAAGAAGGGCAAATGTTCCCGGAATAAAAGTTCAAAAACAAGAAGTTTCAACAGCTGATAAGAATGGCAAAATTGTTAAGCAAAATCCCGAGGCAGATACCCAAATTTCATGGAAAAACAACGAAAACGTCGAAATCTCGGTGGGCTGGTATGCAGATGGAAGCAGTATACATTCTGCTACATTAACTGAAGTTGATTCAGAATTTGAAAATACTTTTACCAGTAGACAACCTGAAATATTTAGAGGGTTTAATATTGAAAAGCCGGGTTATCTGTTTTTTGAACGTCTGGCACAACCGGATCATGATATAAATCCCCTGTTAAAAGTTTTTAAACAAGCTGATGACAACAACTATGAAAGCATAATTGAGCGAAGATATTTTTTCCCTGCAGCGGTAAGAGTTTCTTCAGGTAAATATGTGGTTAAATTTGATCCGGAATGGGAAGTTGAGAGCGATCACACCTACAGGTTTAAAGTAGAATTTTTTGAAGAATTTGATTTTTCAGAACCCAATAATAATTTTGAAACGGCAGTCGTAGTTGAGCCTGATTCCAACTTGCAAATGGGTTTTGCGGGTGCTTATGACGAAGATTATTATAAAATTTCGATTGAAGAACCGGGTTATCTTGAAATTGTTAATAATACCAAATTAAAAAACAACTGGAATGAATTGCCCGGGTCTAAGGTTGGTGTAGTTTTTGAAGTTTTCAACAATAATAAAGAGCAGCTCTTTTACGGCCCTCTTCCGGGTGCTGTCTGGCTTGATAAAGGAGAATATTATGTTAAGTTTGCAGGAGAGGAAGAAGGCTGGAATTTTCAAACTTACAATATAGACTTAAACTTTCACCCTGCCCGTGACAAGGGCGAAGAAAACAATAGTTTGGAAAATGCTTTTGAAGTTAAGGCCGGTTACACCATTCCGGTTGCTTATCATGTCAGAGATAAAGACTTTTATCATGTTAAGTCAGATGAACCTGGATATCTGGTTTTAAATCACGAAACAAAATTGCCTTTTACGGCTATGTTAAAAGAATATGATAAAGAGAATAATAAACAGCTCTCAAGCGAGTATTTGCCTGCAGCGGTTAGAATAACAGATGAAAAATTTGTAAGTATAAATCCTGACACTTATGAAACGGGCTATTTGGTAGACCAGCCGATTCATTTGAATTTTGGTTTTGTTTCTTGTGAAGTCGATCCTTTTGAGCCAAATGACAGCCAGAACGAGGCAAAACAGATAGAATTAAATAAAAGAGTTTCGGCGACTCTTCTTCCGCGTAGTGACAAGGATTGGTTTAAAGTAAGAAGTAGTGATACCGGAATTTTGCAAATTGAAGTGATAAGCCCTGAAGATATGCCGGGCGAACTTGTTCCGCACCTTCCTGTCGTAGGTAGTCTAATCGAGGCTGAGGGTGGCGAAGAAATAAAAAAGCTTCTGAGGTTTCCCGTGAATGTCGAGGTCGAGCCTGATAAAAAATATTTAATTCAGCTGAGGCAAGAATCAGGCTTGAGAAGGCTTTGTCTCAAACAATACGGTCTGATTGTTAGAGATGGTTCCATAGAAGAGTCGGGCGATGAAAAGTTGCCTCAACAAAGATACTTTAGTCCGGATGAATCTCAGCAAGATTGTATCAAAAAAGCACGTAAGGCATATGAGTTATATCTTGCCGGCGAATATGAAAAAGCTGATGAGCTTTACCGTATCTGCCTTGACTGTATGCCTGACAATGCGGTTCTCTGGAACGATTATGGCGCAAACAGCTATAAGCTTGGCAATTTGACTGCTGCTGAAACAGGTTTCAATACCGCAATTGAGCTTGATTCTTCTTATGCCTTGCCATGGCGCAATCTTGCCGTGATGGCATGGGACAATGAAAATATGCAGATTGGGTTGAAAAGAGCCGAAAAAGCTGCTGATTTACAGGCTTCTGATGAGAATCTGAGATATGCTGCTCATGGCTGTGTATTGGCAGCAAAAGGGCAAAAAGGCCATAAGAAAATTAGACTTTATCGAAAGGCTCTTAAATATTATAAAAAGCTTAAAAAAACTTCGGAAAAATTCAAGCAGACAGTTAAAGATCTTAAAAAGGTTCTAAAGGGTCATTAATTAAATTAGCCGGCTAATTCTGTTTGTTTTCTTTATTAGTTTTAAGTTGACAGAGAATAAAAAATTGGTATACTTAAAAAATATTGGTCTATACCAAAGGGTGGTTAATGTTAAATCTTAAAATTAATTCGGAGATTTCTGAGCCGATTTACCGTCAGATAGCTGATCAGTTGCTCGCTGCCATAAAGTCAGGGAAGCTCGAGCCGGGTGCCCGGTTACCACCTGAACGAGCTTTGGCTTCCAGACTGGGTGTTGCTCGCGGAACTGTTAAAAAGGCTTATGAAACTCTTGCCACCAAAGGATTTGTCCTTGCAGCCCGTGGCCGTGGCAGTGTGGTTGCAGCAGGGGAGTCCGCGAGAAGCGAAGGAAGCTCTCGTATGGAAAAGGCCACAGATCGGATTTTGTCGCTTATCAAGTCCCTTGAAGAGTTAAGATTTTCCTATCGCGATATTTCGGGATTGTTCGGTTTGATTCTGGCGCAGCGCGAAGAAGAAGTTTCGCATTTTTCCATCGCTGTTATTGACTGCAATGTCGAAGCGCTTGGTGTATACCATAAGCAGCTTGCCATTCTTACTCAAATGACCACGGCAAAATTTTTGCTCGATGATATTAAAAATAACTCTGCTCCGGCTGCAAAACTGGAGCCTTTTGACCTTGTTCTTACTACTGCAAAACATGTAGAAGAATTGCGTAACCTTGCGCCTGAGATTTCTTATAAAATTATTCCCGTAGTTGTCTCACCTTCCCAGGATACGCTTTTTGCTCTTGCCAAACTTCGGGGTGGTAGCCGGGTCGGTATTATACACAAAACGAAAAGGTTTTGTGAGATTGTTTCTTCATGGCTGAACAAGTCTGGTTTTATTGGTTCAGTCGAAGGCTTTGATTGTTCTACGTCTTCTGCTGAAGAGTTTGATTCATTTCTTCGCACCAAAGAAATTGTTATCGTTCCGCCAGGCTCGACGGCATGTTTCTCAAATGAATTTGTTCAAATATTAAATGATTTTCGTCGCCGCGAAGGGCGCACAATAAATTTCACCTATCAGATTGAAGAGGGGTCATTATTCCATTTGCAGGCGTTGATAAAGAATTTACTTGAAATGACAAGGAAACGGATATGAAAAAAGACAATTTGGTATTAGGAGTAATTGGGTATGATTGCCATTCTGTTGGTAATAAAATCCTTGAGGCATTCTTTACTGAGGCCGGATTCAAGGTTACCAATCTTGGTGTTATGGTCAGCCAGGAAGAATTTATAGATGCTGCGATAGAAACCGATGCTGCAGCGATTTTAGTCTCTTCTCTTTATGGACACGGTGAAATTGATTGTGAAGGATTGCGGGAAAAATGTATCGAAAAAGGTCTTGAAGATATTCTTCTTTATGTTGGCGGCAATCTGGTTGTTGGTAAGACGCCCTTTGAAGAGGTTGAAGAGAAATTTCTCAAAATGGGTTATGACAGAGTTTTTGGTCCGGAAGTCGATTTGAATAAGGTTGTAGAGCTGTTGAAAAGTGATGTTAATTCGGGAAAAGGAAAATGAATGCTGACCTGAAAATTTCTGTAGATATAGGCTCCACCTGGACGAAAGCGGCCAGGTTTCGATTAGATGGCAATTTTTTTGTTGTAGAAGAAAAAGTTGCTGTGCCTACAACCATTGATTATCTGCCTGATGGCTTTTATGCCGCCCTTGAAAAAGTGGCTCCCGAAATTAATCCAGACAAAGCCAGCGGCGATGAAGTAAAAATTTATTTTTCTTCTTCAGCCAGAGGTGGGCTTAAAGTTTCTGTTATTGGTCTTGTTCCGGAAATGTCCCTTAAAATTGGTCGCTTGGCAGCGTGCTCGGCGGGCGCAAGAATAACTTCAGCCTATCCTTACCGGCTTACTAAATCGGCAATTAAAGAAATTGAGCAGCAGCAGCCAGATATTTTGCTTCTCTGTGGTGGTACCGATGGAGGTAACGAACGCTATATTCGCCAGAACTCCGATTTGCTTGCAGGGTCAAACTTTAGGGGAACCGTAATTTATGCCGGGAATTCTTATGCGAGCGATTATGCAAAAGAAGCTTTGAGTGGTTTTGACCTGCGCATTTGTTCAAATCTGATGCCCGATTTTGGCAAATTGAACGTTGATCCTGTCAGGGCATGTATAAGAGAGGTGTTTTTAGACAGTATCGTTCATGGCAAAGGTTTAAACCATATTATTGATCGTTTTAAGGCAGAGCCGTTGCCAACCCCGATGGCCGTTTTTAAGCTGGTGAAGGCACTGGGTGGCAGTAGCAATCAATGGCGAGATTTTGCTCTGGTCGATATGGGTGGCGCCACTACAGATTTTTATTCTTATACCGAAGCATTTAAACCTGATTCAGGTGTTGTTTTAAAAGGCATAGAAGAACCTGAGTTAAAAAGGTCTGTAGAGGGCGACCTTGGTATGCGTGTGAGTGCGGAAGCTACCCTCGCTGCCGGCAGAGATTTTTTCAAAAAGCAACTTGATGACATAGGCAAAAAATACGAAGATTTTGAAGCTTATGTTAAACATTTAAGCAAAGACACAAGTTTTATCCCCGAAAATAAATCAGAAAAAGAGTTCGATGAAATACTTGCTAATTACTGCATTTATTTAGCCATGCTTCGACATTCAGGCGAAATAGAGCAGGTTTATACTCTTAGTGGTCCTGTGTGGGCGCAAAAGGGCAAAGACCTGCGTCAGGTGAAACGAATTGTCGGAACCGGCGGTTTTCTTGCCGAAATGGGTAGAAACCCGGTTAAATTTTTAAAAATACCGGCAGCCTCCGAATTGCAAACTGCATTGATTCCCGAAAATTTCGAATTTTTTGCAGATTCAGAATACCTTATTCCATTACTGGGAAATCTGGCTGTTGATTTTCCTGAGCAGGTTGCCAAAAGTATAGAACGAAAACTAACCAGTATTAATATTATTGATCAAGCTAAGGAGTCCAATCATTGTGAGTTCAAACAGGTTAAGTGAAGAAAAATTTAAGCAGATTAGAAAAGAAGTGCTGACCGCATGGCCTACCGGAAAAGATTTGAGCCTCGATAAGGCAATTGAATACCAGCAGGGTATTCCTGAGAAGAAAAACTTTGCCATTGCTATGAAGAAAGCCGCTGAGAAGGGCGTTACTCTTCTTCAACCGCGGGCCGGGGTCGCTTTAACCGCTGACCATATAAGTTTGTTGAAATATCTTGAAGAAGAAGGCGAAGCCGACCTGTTGCCAACTACTATAGATGCTTACACCAGGCAAAACCGTTATCAGGAAGCAGCGGTTGGAATTGAGAAGTCGCAGAAAGCTCAAACTTCTTTGCTTAATGGCTTTCCCGCAGTAAATCACGGATTGGCTGAATGCCGTAAAGTTACTGAGGCGGTTAAATCGCCAATACAGGTAAGGCACGGGACTCCAGACGCAAGATTACTGGCAGAAATAACTCTTGCTGGTGGCTTTACCAGCTATGAGGGAGGAGGAATTTCATATAATATTCCTTACGCAAAAAAGGTTTCATTAAAAAAATCAATTGAAGACTGGAAATATGTCGATCGCCTTGTCGGAATTTATGAAGAAAATGGAGTTCATATTAACCGCGAGCCTTTTGGCCCCTTGACCGGAACGCTGGTCCCTCCTTTTGTCAGCCACATTGTCGCCATTGTTGAAGGAATTCTTGCACTTCGCCAGGGTGTTAAATCTATAACTCTTGGCTATGGCCAGGGGGGGAATCTTTTTCAAGACACGGCCGCTTTGATTTCTCTTAAAACTCTTGCTCATGAATATTTTAAGCGCGAAGGCTTTGATGATTATGAACTCAGCACTGTTTTTCATCAATGGATGGGGGGATTCCCGGAAAACGAAGCTAAAGCTTTTGCGGTTATTGGTTGGGGGGCTACGGTTGCTGTTCTGGCCGGTGCTGACAAAATTATTGTTAAATCACCCCATGAAGCAATGGGTATTCCAACCAAAGAAGCAAATGCTGCCGGTTTGCAGTGCACAAGACAGGCAGTTAATATGCTTAGAGATCATAAATTTCCCATTGGCCAGGAACACAAAAAAGAAATTGCCCAGATCGAAAAAGAAGTTCATTCGATTATGGATACAGTTTATCGCTTAGGTAACGGCGACATCGAGACCGGTATTATTGCTGCTTTTGAAGCGGGTGCCATAGACGTTCCTTTCGCACCTTCGGTTCATAATCATGGCAAAATTTTGCCCATGCGCGATAACGAGGGCTATATAAGGGTTTTTGC
>JBNJGH010000144.1:0-7801 GCA_051747585.1 Candidatus Rifleibacteriota bacterium | reverse complement strand
AATCAAGCTCATTTCTCCAACCACAGGATCGGATGTTCAGGGAAGCAGAAAATATTACGAATGGTAAACTTTTATAAGGATATTAGTAATGATTGTAAAAAAAGAAAGTTTTAAAATTGACTCATTTCGGTTCGAAATCGCGAAAAAAGAATTGCTGATCACCATTGGCTACGAAACTTACGGCAAGCTCAATGCAAAAAAAGACAATGCCGTTTTATTATGCCACTACTTTACCGGAACCAGTCACGCCGCCGGCAAGTATAATGAAAATGAAGAACTACCCGGCTGGTGGGATAAATTAATAGGCCCGGGAAAGACAATTGACACAGACAAATATTTTGTAATCTGCACCGACAGTATCAGTAATATTAACTTTAATAATCCCAAAGTCATTACCACCGGCCCGGCAAGCATAAACCCCGACACAGATAAAGAATACGGCATGGATTTTCCTATCTTTACCCTTAAAGACGTGGTAAGAACGCAAAAAGAGCTGGTTGACTCAATGGGAATAAAGAGCCTTAAATATGTAATAGGCCCGTCGATGGGTGGGCTTCAGGCCTTTATGTTAGCCAGATATTTTCCAGAAATGGTCGAGAAACTGATTTCAGTGGTTGCAACTCCCATGGTAAGGCCTTCCTGCCTGATGGTACCCAATCAACTGGGCATAGATGCCATTATGCTGGACCCTGACTGGCAAAACGGGAATTATTACAGAACGGGAAAAAGTCCCGACAATGGCTTGCTACTGGCATTTAAAATTCTTTTAACCGCAACCAGAACCGACAACTGGTCTTACAGCAATTTTGGCCGCAAATTTGCCGACCCGGAATTCAAAGAATTTAAAAATCCTTTCAGCAGTTTTGAAGGGAAGTTTCTGGTCGAGCATGAAATAGAGAAAACCGTAGTTCAACGCATGAAATTTTTTGATGCGAATTCTTATATTTATATTGCCAAGTCCAACAGTCTTTACGACCTTAGAGAACCGGGAGAGACACTTCAGGAGGCTCTGAGTGAAATTAAGCAGCCGGTACAAATGATAATCGATAAATCCGATCTTATGTTTACACAAGAGCAGGCACAAGAGGCAGAGTCTTATTTGCCAGACTGTGAAACTTTTTACTATAACAGTCGTAACGGACACTTATCCTGCCTGTATGAAACCGAATATTTCGCAGACCGAATAAAAAAATTCATGGATTGAGAGGTCGACAGCACAAATGAAATCAAAACTCATCAACATTGAACAGGCAACTTCATTAATCAAAGACGGCGATAAAATAGTAGTAGGCGGATTCGTAGGCAGCGGTCACCCCGAGGCTTTGACCTCTGCGCTCGAACAAAGATTTCTTAAAGAACAGCATCCAAAGGACCTCGAACTTTATTTTGTTGCCGGTCAGGGCGATACAAAAGATCGCGGTCTAAATCATTTTGGTCATGAAGGAATGGTTAAAAAGGCAATTGGCGGGCACTGGGGCCTGGCACCCAAACTCGGCAAACTTGCCCTTGAAAACAAAATGCAAGCCTATAATTTACCCCAGGGGGTCATTTCACATATATTTCGTGATATTGCCGCGGGAAAACCCGGAACAATAACTCACGTCGGGCTGCAAACCTATGTTGACCCAAGACTTGAAGGCGGAAAAGTCAACGCCAATACCACTGAAGACATTGTTGAAATGGTAAATTTTGATAATCAAGAATATCTGAGATACAAGCATTTTGATATAGACGTTTGTCTAATACGAGGCACAACTGCTGATGAGTTTGGTAATATCAGCATGGAGCAGGAAGTTGCACCCCTCGATGCCTTGTCGCAAGCAATGGCAACCAAAAAAAGAGGTGGCATTGTAATATGCCAGGTAATGCGACTTGCCCGTGGTGGCGGCATCAATCAGCTGTTCGTCGAGATTCCCGGCATTCTGGTTGACTATGTGGTTTTAATAGACATGGTTAAAGCTCCAGACCTTCACATGCAAACATTTATGGAACAATACTGCCCCTACTACTCAGGCCAGGTACAGTTTCCCGAAGATTCTCTTTTCAAACCAATGCCAATGAGCATTAGAAAAGTAATTGCTCGAAGAAGTCTGCTGGAACTTCTTCCTTTAGGCAATTGTGTAGTCAATCTCGGCATAGGTATGCCAGAAGGAATCGCCAATGTTGCCAAAGAAGAAAATGTTCGCGACCGCATGACTCTGACGGTTGAATCAGGTCCAATTGGCGGACTACCTGCCTCAGGGCTTTCTTTTGGAGCATCTTACAGCCCGGCGTGTGTTGTGCCACAACCTTCTCAATTCGATTTTTATGACGGCGGTGGTCTAGACATAGCATTTCTAGGGGCCGGTGAAATAGATGAAAAAGGGAATGTCAATGTTAGTAAATTCGGGCCCAAGTTTGCAGGCTGCGGTGGATTCATAAATATCACTCAGAATGCACGCATGGTAGTCTTCTGCACTTCATTTACCGCTGCGGGTTTAAAAACTGAGGCAATTGATGGTAGACTTAAAATAATAAGAGAGGGCAATGCAAGAAAGTTTGTAAAAAATGTCCAACAGGTTACCTTTAGTGGAGAGTATGCATTAAAAAAAGGTACCAAAGTCATATATGTTACAGAGAGAGGAGTTTTTAAACTAACTCATGAAGGGCTTGAACTGGTTGAAATAGCATCGGGAATCGACCTTGAAAACGATATCCTGAACCAGATGGAATTCAAACCAATAATGAAAAAGCAACCTCACTTAATGAGACCTGAAATTTTTATTGATAAACCTATGAAGGTGGAGTGATTAAAATGACAGAAACTCAAAACCAGATAGAAAATAATTTTATTCTTGCCAGAGCACAAGAACACAAGCTGATATTGGAAACAGTCGGCGAAATGGAAGCATGCCTGAAGTTTAACTCAGCCGATGAAATGATTCAGCAGCTAAGACAGTTGGTAGAACCCTTCAAAGAGAAGCTTACCATGCATCAGCAGCTTGAGGAGCAGGTAATTTTTTCGGCGGCTCTAGAGACTGTTCCAGCTGACACAACTATCAGCACGATACTTCAGCTACAAAAAGACCATGGTTATTTTGAAGCAACATTAGATTCAATTATCTATAATTTATGGAATCTTGAAGAAAACAATCAAAACCGGCAAATGATCGAGCACGAAATAAAAAAACTTTTAAGCCAACTCAAAAAACATTCTCTGCTTGAGATTAAAAATCTTTTTCCGGTTCTCAGCAAAAATCCCAAATGCAGCCAACTTATTCACCATTTTGCTGAAAACATTGAATTTTAAAATCAGGAGAAAATTAGAATGCTAAAGATTAAATTTCAGTATCTTCTTTTTCTGCTTATAATTTGTCTTTTAATTCAAGACAATATTAAAGCCCAGGACATAATGCCGGAAAATTGCATGGTAATAGGGTTTGAGGGCGACCCTGCCCGAGGCAGGAAATTCTTTGAAAAAGCAATTAACCAATGGATGCAGGGCCAACGCTCCAAGGCCATCGACAACTACGAAAAGGCAATAATAGCTGATCACAGCATCTTAAAGCACGAAGACCATGGAATGGCGGAGGCTTTACTGGAAAAATATAGAGATAAAAATGCCAGTCAAACACCGGCTTTACTTTGCAAACGAGGATTTCTCGAAAATATTCTGATTGGAAACCTCGATGACTCGATCGAGCTTTATGAAAAGGCGGCAAAAGTTGCCGACAAGGAGAAGGTCGAGGAACTCGCGTCGAATGAAGCTGACAGGCTATCCCAGGAGCTTCAATTCCTCGATGAATATCAAAGTAGAATACAAAGGGAATTAGATAAAAAAGGGAAAGAAGATCTTCAATGGTATCTTGCAAAAGAACGAAAAGAGTCACTCGAAGATGAGGTTGAAAACCGAGATATGGAACTGGCAGAGCTTCAAGAAAGACTGACATATCTGGAAGAAAAAGAAAAAGAGGTTGCAGAAGAAATGTTTTCTAAGGTAACTCTAGCTTCAAGATATAGAAGAAAATACTATTATCCCGGAGCATACAATACTTCTACAGTTGAACCAGACAGCTCAAATGTCCCGCCGGGTAATTATGGTGATGATGGTTCAACAAACTCCGGTCAGGTGCCAAATCCTTATAAGGGTTCAAATACTAACCGAAAAACCTATCTATATAGATATTATGATTATAAAGACGATGTCAAAAGAGCAAAAGACCAGCTTTCTCAAATTAGAGCAGAAGTATCAGGGGTCTATCGCCAAATTGCCCGCTTAAAGAAACAGAAAAAAGAACTTCGTGAAAAGCTTGACGAAAATCCCATAGCAGAGCCAGAATAAAAAAAATTAATCTTTATTTAGATCAAACATCTCGGGGCTGGCTTTAGAAGGATCATCACCTACATACTTCTCACGATCGCCCGGCAACAGAAAATTGGTTATAATAGCAGTTACGCCACCGGCAATTATTCCAGAGCTTAGTATTCCCTGCAACCATTTAGGCAAAGCTTTTACCAGGGTTGGCTCAAAAGATACTGCAAGACCGGTGCCCAGCGATAATGCCAACACAAGCAAACCACGACGGTCGAGATGTTGTGAGGCTATAATACGAATTCCAGAAGCAGCAACGGTTCCAAACATTAAAAGGGTTGCACCACCAAGAACCGGTGCGGGCATAATAGCGGCAAA
This sequence comes from Candidatus Rifleibacteriota bacterium, assembly GCA_051747585.1. Taxonomy (GTDB): domain Bacteria; phylum Muiribacteriota; class Ozemobacteria; order Ozemobacterales; family Ozemobacteraceae; genus DYKG01. Next base: position 3,132 of record JBNJGH010000144.1, on the reverse strand, counting down.
ACCGGCAAGAACAGGCGACAAACCAAGTATCACAAGTATGCCGGCAACAAAATAACCGACATATCTGCTTGCAACCCCGGTCAATTGAATAATGCCGTTATTCTGGCTGAAGGTAGTATTGGGGAAAGTGTTAAAAACAGCGGCAAGCATAGAATTAAAACCGTCACCGAGAACACCACCTGAAATTCTTTCAAGGTAGCGTTCGCCCTCGACAGGCTGACCAGATACCATTGAAGTAGCTGTAATATCACCAATAGTTTCAACCATGGTTACAAGATAGAGTATAGCGATACCCACAAAAGCCCCAAAATCAAAAGAAAAACCATATTTAAACGGAAGCGGAATAGCAAACCAGTCAACCTGACTAATAGAAGAAAAATCAATTCTTCCTGTAAAAGCAGAAAACAGATAGCCAATCAAAAGCCCGACAAATATTGAACTCATACGTAACCATCTGTTTTTTGAAATATTTAAAATAACAATTATTACAACAACAAAAAGGGCAATAAGAAGATTTTGTTGAACAACCCAACTGGTAACCTCGCCCTGATTGAAGGCAGTTATTACTTCATCACCACCAGCACAGTTTTGCACTGCTGAAGAAATAAGAGTTGTACCGATAAGGGTCACAACGATGCCACTTACCAAAGGAGTAATAAGCTTTCGTAGGGGCTTGATAAATCTGCTGCAAATCATTTCAATAAAAGAACCGACAAAGCAAAGTCCGAACATCATTGCAAAAGCCGAAGAAATAGTTGCCCCTTTGTCTATTTGAGTTTTTCCTACAGCAATCAACACGCCAATAAAGGCAAAGCTTGTACCTTGAACGCTTAAAAGCCCGGAACCAATTGGTCCAATTCTTCGCACCTGAACAAAGGTCGCAACTCCTGATATGGTCAATGACATGCTGACAATATAGGTAGTATCTGCAACACTGGCGCCAAGTGCGTGACAAATAATCAGGGCAGGAGTCATAATTGATACCACAATAGCAAGAAGATGCTGCAAAGCAGCAAAAAAAGCTTCTCCTACAGGTGGCTTTTCATCCAGCTGATAGATTAATTCGGTTGCCGAATTTTTGACTTCACTACCATTTTCATTATTCAAAATTCATTCTCTCAAATTATGCAATTTATTGTTCGCCAAATTGTTCAAGATAATCTAACATGGCAGCAGAAATAACCTTCTCTGCGTGCTCACAACCATAAGGTTTTCCAATTTGTGTTTCTATTTCCTGTCCGGGAATAATTTTATAAGTACTGAAATAATGATGAATTCTATCAACCAGCACAGGCGGCAACTCAGAAATATCGCTTACACCTGCCCACATGTTGTCGGTTTCAAGAACGGCAATGATTTTATCATCAGCCTCACCATGGTCAATCATGGGAAGACCTCCAAGAACTCTGGTGTTTAGAATAACCTCTGCTCTTGCAATAGGCCTTTCACTAATTACGCATATATCGAGAGGGTCACCATCTCCCTTTTTGGCTGAAGGCAAAAGAGAGCAAACTCTGGGGCCACAGAAGGTCCTGGGAATAAATCCATACATGGCAGGTGGCTGAGACGACGTTCTTTGAGGACGATCAACTCTCATATATCCGGTTTCTTTATCTACTTCATATTTTACCAGATCAAATGGAGTAATTTCGATATAAGCCTGAACGTGTCCTGGTGGGTTTTTTCCGACGTCGAGACCGTGCCAGGGATGAGGGCGCCAACGATAAAAAGGTTTTGGAAATGCCATTTTTTAATTCCTTGTTTAGTTTTGCTGCATTGCTTATAACATAATGCGAGAAAAAAAAGCAATATATGCGGTTAATATTCAGTAATTCCATTTGTTTGTTGAAACCGTTTCAAGACATTTAGATTGCTTCGCTTCGCTCGCAATAACAGCCCCAAATTGTCATTGCGATGAGCATAGCGAAGAAGCAATCTTTGAAATTCTAAATTTTAATATATAACAAAAAGACAAAGTGTCTTGAAACTTGCTAATATCACTAAATAGATAATTACTGGTTAAAATTTAATTTGAAAAGGGAGAATAAACAAGACTATACCGATTATCAAAGAAGCCAGGGCACTGGAAATAAAATAGGGAACAACACACAAGAGAATACCGCAAAGCAAAAAGACCGCCCTTGACTGCTTTTTGCCGTAAATAAAGAAACCGACTCCGATAGAACCCCATATCATTGACAAAAGCAAAGTATTCATCGAACTACTATCGTTGCTTTCAGATTCTTTGCCAGAACTCTGGCTATCGTCCATCAACTCTTCTGCATTTTTCAGCTGCCCTTCATAAGATAATTTTTCGCCCTCAGCAAAAAGATCTTCTTCATCTAGAGCAAAAGCCAGACTACAAACAGATAAAAAGGCTAAAAAAAATAAATAGAATCCAGAGTATTTATAAATGGGCGGCATTAGCAACCTTTGCGTGTTTATTCAAAATTTCTTTCTTTTTGCTCAACCAGAGCTGCTTAAAATGGGCTGAATCAACAACCTTGTCTTCGAGGTCGTTAAGTGAGGAAACTCCACAGTCACAGGTAAAATGAACAAATTCTTCAAAAGCTTTTTCGCTTAATCGATCATTATCATCTAAATATGCAGAAATCTCGCCTCTCCCGGCAGATAAAAGAGCAAAACATCTTTCATGTCCCTCAACAATACAAATCCTGCCGTCAATTTTTCTTACAGGAACAGGTTTTTCGAGAAAAGCAAGATGGTGAGTGATGTTTTCCATCCTGGCTTTGCTCAAATAAGGTTGAGAAGGCTGCAATTGATCCAATTTAACTAAAAAGTTTTTTTGTCTCTCCATTAAAATTTTCCTCTTTTCTATACATCTTTTTATGTACACTACTGTACCTGTTAAATTTAACCCTTATAATGGTTTTTGGCAATATTTTTTATCAGTGAAGGTCGCCGTATGCCTTAGCGGTTTTTCCACACAATACGTAGAGACGCGATGAATCGCGTCTCTACATAGGAAAACGCCTGTAGGGGCGCAAGATTTTGCGCCCATACAAGCGCCCATACATAGGAAAACCCCTCAAAGCTGTTAGCTTTGAGGGGTTTATAGACCTGGCGGCGACCGACTCTCCCACGGAGTTGCCCCCGCAGTACCATTGGCGT
>JBNJGH010000143.1:0-7876 GCA_051747585.1 Candidatus Rifleibacteriota bacterium | reverse complement strand
GGCTGGTTGCCTGAAATAAAGCCCGACCTTCTTATCGTAGTTAATGACAAGATATCAAACGATGTTATGCGCCAGGAAATGATGGGGCTTTCGGTTCCACCGGAAATAGAACTGCATTTCTATTCTACCGGCCAGATAGATGACTCAAAAGTCAGCAAAAATTCTTTTATTCTTGTTGAATCGCCCAAAGATGCCTGGTCATGCCTGCAAAAAGGTATAGTGCCGGAAACCTTCAATGTTGGCGGGATGCATTCTAAAAGCAACAAAAGCGAAATTTTTGAGGCACTACACCTGGACAATGATGATCGACAATTTTTTGAAAAGATTTTACAATCTGGGATTAAGCCGGTTTTTCAACCGACGCCCCAGAACGAACCTGTGCCTCTTGGCGATATTCTATAAAGCGAGGGCTGATAATGGCTTCTATTAATTTTTCCAATGTAGTTAAAAGATATGACGGAGCAAATGACGACACAGTCAAGGGAATTGACGTTTTTGTTAACGACAAGGAATTTGTTGTTCTTGTCGGACCGTCGGGATGCGGTAAAAGTACCAGTTTGCGTATGATCGCAGGGCTTGAAGACATTACCAAAGGTGAAATAAAAATTGGTGATGTCGTGGTAAACAACCTGCCACCCAAAGATCGCGATATAGCAATGGTTTTTCAGAACTATGCCCTGTATCCGCACATGAATGTTCGCGACAACCTTTCTTTTGGATTGAAGTTGCGCAAATTTCCTCAGGAAGAAATAAAGCGCAGAGTCGATGAAGCAGCGGAGATACTTGGTCTGACCGAATATCTCTATCGGCTGCCCAAGCAGCTTTCCGGCGGCCAACGGCAACGTGTCGCTCTGGGCAGAGCCATTGTAAGAGAGCCAAAAGTTTTTCTTATGGATGAGCCTTTGTCTAATCTTGATGCCAAACTCAGAGTTCAGATGCGTGCCGAAATTAAGAAGCTGCATCAGCGACTCAGAACCACATTCGTTTATGTTACACACGATCAGGTTGAAGCAATGACCATGGCAGACCGGATTGTATTGCTTCATGAAGGTATAATTCAACAATATGACATACCTTCGGTAATCTATGAAAAACCGGCAAATGTTTTTGTCGCCACTTTCATCGGCTCACCGCCAATGAACATGCTAAAAGTGAATAAAAGTAAGAATGGCCTTTCAATGCCGGCCAAAGACAGCGACAAAAATCTCGACTGGGAAATCAAGCTCGATGACTATTTTACCTCGATCGAAGACGACGATATGTTCATGGGAATCAGACCGGAACATATTCTTATCGATCTCGAAGACAAGTCTGTGCCTACCCTTAAGCTTCCCTGTCGTGTAGATCTTATAGAACCAATGGGGGCAGAAACATATCTCTATCTTGTAAGCAATGGTCATAGTATCAACGCAAGAGTTGATCCGGCTGTAAAAGTAGAAGTCGGCCAGGAAGTCATTGCTCACATTCCGGTCGAATCTTTCCACCTTTTTAAGCAGTCTGATACCTGTAGAATTGCGCGAAAGAATGAATAAAACCTGACAAATAACCTTTCTGACAGGCCTGACTAATGACCTATAAAGAAGTTAAAAATTTAAAGAATTCACGCAAACTGTTCTTCAGTTTGCTGTTCTTTTTATTGGCAAATATGCTGATTGTAATTGTCGGGTGCGGCAAAGAAGAAGCTTCGCAAACCAACAGCAAGAAAATAGTGCTCGAATTCTGGAACACCATGGAAGGTCCGGAAGCTTCTATAATGCCGGATATTATCAACAAATTCCATCAGAAGCACCCAAATATTCGGATAGAACAAAAAAGCGTCAATTTTTACAAGGCCCGGGAAAAATTCAAGGAAAGTGTAAAAGCAGGTGCCGGCCCTGACTTGATGAGGGCAGACCGATTCTGGATACCGGACTTTGTAAAAAAAGGCATTATTGCAGAAATAAAAGCCTCAAAAATTAAAGATGAACTGGATGATATGGTTCCTATAGCAAAAGGAGTCATATCATATAAAGACAAATACTGGGCAATGCCAATTTCTGTCGACTGTCTGGCTCTGTTTTACAATAAAGAACATTTTAAAGAAAAAAATCTTGAGATTCCTCAAACCTTCGATGAATTTACCACAGCAGCCAAGGAGCTGACCGATGCTTCTTCGGGCAGATACGGTTTTTTCATCTATCCCAATGGCTGGTATTTCGAACCCTTTTTGTATGGCTTCGGTGCTCAGTATTTTTCCTCGGACGGCAAAATCACCATCAATTCGAACCACGCCCTCAAAGCTTTTGAATATTTGCTCTACCTTAAAGACACCCTTAAAGTTGTCCCCCCGGTTAATTTACGGTCAAAAGTATATAATACCATGATCAACAGTTTTGGCAGCGGACAGATAAGCATGATTTTTACCGGGCCATGGGCGATTCGCTCGATTATTAAAGGGCGAGCCTTTCAAGACAACAACTCCAACCTGGGCATATCACCAATTCCCGAAGGCCCACATGGAACTTTCTCACCAACCGGATGTCAGACAATTGTAATTTCGAAAAATTGCAAAAGCTACGATGCCGCACTGAAATTTATTCGTTATATGTTCTCTGCCGATGTTCAAAAAAGTCTTTCTATTATTAACTTCGGTTTGCCCGCTCGCAGATCTGTTTTTGCCGCACCGGAGCTCAAGCGCGATCCTTATCTGCAAACCTTTATCAGACAGCTGCAGATGAGCCGAAAAGTTTTTAACAGCCCACTGCGAGGCGAGATTTACAAGCCCCTGGGCGAAAAACTCAAACAAGTTCTTAATGGCGATTTAAAGCCTGAATACGCGTTAAAAGATTTTACTGCCGAATGGAAAGCCAACTTCCCGGATTACGGAGACTGATGCATGCCGGAACATCTGACAGCCTCCCTGCTGATTGCTTTAATTGGCGGAATAGTAGACCTTGATTCAACTGCAACCTGGCAGTTCATGATTTCGCAACCCATAGTTGCAGCTCCTCTTACCGGCCTCTTTCTGGGCAATCTCTTTGGCGAAGCGACTGTAGGGCTTAAACTCGGACTCATGGTAGGCACTATTCTTCAACTATTATGGATAGAAAAACTGCCACTCGGCATGAATGTTCCGCCCGATGCGGCTCTGGCTTCGGTCTTATCAGTTGCTCTGGGTTTTATTGCCGGGCGCAGCTACGATACCTATGCCGAAAGAGAAGTGTGCTATACGGTTGCTTTGTTGTTCTCGGTTGCGCTTGGGCTTTTAGGCAGAAGTCTGGACATGTTTGTCAGGCGTATGAACACAAATCTTGACAGCTGGGTAAACCAGCAGGTAGAAAACAATCAGCTCTTATCTGTATCGATTGGGCACACGATGGGCGGGGTTCTAACCTTTGCCAAAGCATTTCTTTTCTGCTTTATTGTTGTTTTTTTCGGCGTCGAACCTTTAAAATATTTTACTCAAACACTGAGTCTCAAACACAGCAGTGGCTTTATAGTGGTACAGGGATTATTACCGGCGATAGGCTTTTCGGTACTTGCCAGCATGGTTTTAAAAAACCGTCAAGAGCTGAAGGTATTTGTTACCGCGATTATTTTATTTACCTTTTTACCAGCTAAGATCTGGCTGGGTATCGGCGCAGCTGCAATCTATATGTGGAAAAAAACAGAGGAAGGAGCAGCCCCATGACCGGTCTCAGTCGCTTGATGCTGGCTAGAGTAGCATTTCGCAGCTTCTTTCTTCAATCTTCATGGAACTATCGTGGCATGATGAGTATGGGTTTTTTATACGCTATTTCCCCGGCTCTGGATAAAATCCACAAGAAACCGGAAGCACGAGAGGACGCATATCTGCGTCACCTGGAATATTTCAATACCAATCCCTATTTTGCATCTATAGTTATGGGCGTTACCTTATCGCTTGAAGAAAGACTCAGCCACGGAGAGATTCATGAAGATATAATTCAAGATACCAAAGAAGGCCTGATGACCGCCTGCGCAGCAATTGGCGACGGACTGTTCTGGGACAGCTGGCGCCCCTTTGTTGCTGCTCTGGCTCTAACCTTTGCCTTCGGCAATTTTCTGATGACCCCGCTTATATTTCTTGCTCTTTATAATCTGCCACATCTGTATTTCAGATTTGCAGGAATTTACTGGGGCTATTACCAGGGAACTCATGTTATACGATTACTGCGCAAATTCAGTTTTCCGAAAATTCGCCAGACACTTCATTATGGCACCATGATTTTACTGGCTTATTTAATACCTAACCATGTTAATTTACATACTCCATTTTTATTAACCAATCTTCCACTGGAATATTTTTATTTCGGTGAAAAAGTCGTGCAGGGCTTCGGAGCCATGATTCTCGTCGGTTTAAGTGCAATTGCTTACCGGGCAAAAATCGATGTGCTTATGGTTTCGTTCCTGCTGATGGTTTGTGCCCTTGTGTTTTACCACTGGGGAATTTTGATTTAAGGATAAAGCATGAAGCGAAAAGAAGTTGAAATCAAAAACAAACTTGGGCTGCATGCCCGACCGGCGTCTCTGCTGGTCAAGCTGGCCGGCAAATTTGAATCTGAAATTCAGATTGTCAAAGACGACACCGAAATAAATGCCAAAAGCATTCTCGGTGTAATGATGTTGGCAGCCGGTCCCGGGCAAAGCATAACAATTTCAGCCGATGGTTCGGATGAAGACGAAGCAATAGATGCAATTGCTTCTCTTGTCGAAAATGGCTTCGGCGAAGAAATGGCCTGAAATGAACGGGAGAAATAATGTCTGAAACAAAAAAACAGGCGGTTTTTCTTAGAGGCATCATAGGCTCAAAAGGAGCCTGTGTAGCATGTGCTTACGTTTTTCGCAAGCAGATCGAAGTTAAGAAAACCCCGATAAAAGAACAACAGATAGACAAAGAAATTGAAAGACTTGAAACTGCAATAAAACTAACGCGCAATGACATTACGGCCTCAAAAGAAAAAGCGGCTGCCAAACATGGCGAAAAATATGCCGCAATTTTTGACTCTCATCTGCTGATGCTTGAAGATCCCCAATTCAAACCAGAGCTGATCAAAAAATTAAAAAAAGATAAAGTAAATGTAGAAAGTATTGTCAGAGATCGCATTAATGAACTTAAAGCTGCCTTCTCTGCAATAGAAGATCCCTATCTTCGAGAACGTGCAATAGACGTCAAAGACGTAGGCGATCGACTTTTACGTCATTTAATGGGTCTTGAAGGACCTGCAACCGAAATTGGCGACGAACCCTATGTTCTGATCGCACCTGAAATAACCCCCGGCGAAATTCTCGACTTTGCCCGGGGAAAATTAATGGGAGTATGCCTTGATTCGGGTGGAGCAACCTCTCATGTTGCAATTCTGTCGGGCGCTCTTGGTATACCCTCCGTTTTCGGGCTTGAAAACCTTTCATTGGTTGCCAGAACCGGTGATCAGGTGCTGATCGATACTCGATCAAACTGCAAAGTGGTGTTTAAACCCGGCGAACAAGATGTAAAGCAGCTAAAAGAGTCTTTAAAACACCAGGAGAAAGTCGAAAAGATTAGCAACAAAACTGCTGATAATTTTGAATTAAAATTAGGGGTAAATATTGCCCGAACCGAAGAGCTGCATGTTTTAAAAAAACTTGGTCTGCAACGAATCGGGCTTTTTCGCAGCGAGTTCCTTTTTATGGAAAGCATGGATCTGCCTTCTGAAAAATTCCAGCTCGATACCTATAAAAAGGTAATTGAGGCTGCACCCGAAATGGCGGTATTAAGGACTATAGATATAGGCTCTGACAAACCACTCAAATATATCCCATTTCCGCATGAAGAGAACCCGGCTATGGGATTCAGGTCAACCCGCTTTTTGCTGGCGCGGCCAGACATATTGAAACCCCAGTTGCGTGCTATGCTGAAAGCGGCAGACGGCAAAAACGCCAAAATAATTTTTCCAATGGTAGGGGTCGAAAAAGAGCTACAGGAAATAGAAAAAATTTACCGTGAAACCTGCAAAGAGCTTGCAATAAAAACGCCCCCGGAATGGGGAATCATGGTCGAAGTCCCATCTGCGGTTTTTATGCTCGATCGAATAGCTGAATACACAAAATACATCAGCCTTGGCACCAATGATCTGCTTCAGTTTTTCTATGCAATGGATAGAACCAACGAGAAGCTCGACGGTTTAACGGATTTTCTCTGTCAGCCCTTCCTTAAATTAATTTACCAGTGTGTAAGAAAGGCTAATGAGCTTGGTATTAAAACAGGTGTTTGCGGGGAAATGGCTTCTGACCCGGCCGGCCTAATTGCCCTGCTTGGTGCCGGAATAGATGAATTCAGTATCAGGACATCTGCCGCTTCAAATATTGGCAGGTTAATCCCTTTACTGGAACATAAAAAGATTGTAGAATTCATGAATAATCTTGTTTATTCAGGTAATAAAGCAAATATTCGAAAAGAAATGCTTAAGGAATTCCCCCATCTTACCGAGTTTCTTCCTGAGAAGTAAAAAATTAGACAATTGCTGCTTTATCTGTTAATCGCAGAGATTAAACATAGAAGCGCTCAGACTGCTTAAATCGGAGGTCTCTATGCAGTGTCCCGGTTGTGGATTCGAAAATGAAAAAGATAATAAGTTTTGTAATATGTGCGGGATGAGTTTACCCGCAGAAGGTGAATCTATGGATTCGCCGGCGGAAAGAGAGCCGCTTGATCTAGACCTGTCTCTTGAAATCGATGATGCTGAAGGCTCTGATTCTCAAAATCAGGGTGATGGGCTGGACCTCGATCTTGGTGATCCTTCCACAGAAGATGTGAGTCTTGATTTAACATCTTCTGCATCAAAAGAGGAAGGCTCTTCTGAAAGTTCAAATGAGCTGAACCTTGATCTTCCGGAAAGCGGCAAAGACGATGAACTTTCCTTCGATCTGGATATGGACTCTTCTTCATCGGAACTCAATCTGGATGAGTCGTTTGATCCCAACAAGACTCAGGAACTCGATTTAAGCCAACAACTATCTGAAGATGAAGGCACTCTCGATCTGGACCTGAATCAGGAACAACCTGCCGATGCTACAGGATCAGAACTAAATCTGGACCTGACCAATGAAGATGCTCAGACTGAATCAAGTAATGAACTTGATCTGGGTGCCATCCCCGAAGACATGGAAGATCCTTTTGCGGCACCGCAGGAACCGGCAGAAAGCGCTTCTCAGGAAGCTATTGCGCCTGAAGATCTGCAGCAACAGCCTGAGCAAACGCCAATGACCGAAGAAATTGCCATTGACCTGGATGCAGGACAACCGGTAGAACAACAGGCCAGCGAAGCTGCGCAACCAACTCCGCCACCGCCGCCTGCGCCTGAACCACCACCGGCTCCTGAGCCTCCGCCTGCCCCACCCGCTCAACCTGAAGCCCCATCCCCAGAACCTCAGCAGGAAAAAGCTGCTGAAGTTCCCGAAGCACAGACACCATCAGAAGAAGCCGCCGAAGCACCCGAAGAAATTTCGGTCAGCGAGGATGATGATGATTTAAGCAGCCTTATTGTCGGTCAGAGCGATGAAGATGACAGTATTGAGATCGATGTAGATACTGCCACAGTAGAAACAGAAGGCTTTGATTTTGGTGATCTAGATGCAGATGATTCGGTTTCTATTTCTGAAGCTGAAGAACAACCTGCCCCGGACGTCACTGAAACTGCAACAGATTCTGACGACAGCGATCCTTCTGAATTTATTTTAAGCGCCAACGAAGACCTTATGGGAGATGTTGTTAAACCCGCCGCCGGCAAAAAGTCTGAACAAGCGGAAACCAGCGCAGAAGCGAAGGACGAACCGGAACAGACAGCAGGCGAAGAAAGCATTGAAGTAGATGAATCCGGTGCCGTAGATGACGATTTTC
>JBNJGH010000142.1:0-7882 GCA_051747585.1 Candidatus Rifleibacteriota bacterium | reverse complement strand
CAGCAGGAGAGCCGGATGCGGGAAATCTGCACGTCCGGTTCGATGAGGGGAAACGACGAGGCGGGGTAAAACCCTCTCGTCGGGACCTACTCTACTGGTGAAAATTCAATATTTGACAGAAAGAAATAAAACCAAAACATTTGGAAACCATCTAATAACGACTCACTAAGAATTGCTGAGTAAATCACTGAAAATGTTTTTCTGTTCTAATTGACAAAATCAGTATTGAGTTTATCATTAGATACATGAAAAAGTGCCCTTTTTGCGCAGAAGAAATCAAAGACGAGGCCATAAAATGCAGGCATTGTGGCGAATTTCTTATCGACCACCAGCTCAAAGTCAAAAAAGAAACCGAAGAAAAGTGGTATTTTAAAACCTCTTTTATGGTAGCCCTGATTTGTATGGCCGGGCCTTTGGCGTTACCTTTGATATGGGCGCATCCGTCTTTATCAAAACATTGGAAAATAGGAATTTCAGCAATAATAATTATATTCAGTTTGATTTTATTGAAGCTGGTAGTGAACTCAATTTTTAATCTCAGCGCCTATTACGACATAATGAACGAGATATAACTCTTTAAATTTTTTCTCTTTCTCAACCTTAGTTAAAAGCGGGGGGCTCTATTTGTTGAGTAATGTTGATATTTCCCTGCCGATAGTTTCAAGGTTAAATGGTTTCGAAACATAACCACTGGCTCCTGCTGAGAATAATTCATCTATTACGCCCTCAGGAGCAAACCCGGAACAAAATAAAACCTTAATTGTCGGGCATATTTCTTTCAGACGCGCAAAAGTTTCGATGCCAGTAATTTTAGGCATTACCATATCAAGTAATACAAGGCTAATCTCAGCTTGTTTTCTCTTATAGATTTCGACTGCCTGTTCCCCATCTTCGGCTAGTATGACATCGTATCCGAGTTCGTTAAGCATTTCATTGATTGTAGCTCTTATAATTGGTTCATCATCGACTACCAGTATTAGTCCTGATCCCTTGTATAATTTTCTTTCTTTTGGTTTATCCGTTTTGATTCCTTCTGCAATAGGGAGATAAATTTTTATCAGTGTACCCATCCCGGGTTCGCTATAAACATTTACCCACCCATTATGATGGGTAATTGTACCAAAAACCACACTTAATCCCAGACCGGTTCCGTGACCTGGAATTTTGGTAGTAAAAAAAGGCTCAAATGCATGCTCAAGTTGATTCTTGCTCATACCAATTCCTGTATCCTTTATGTCGATCTCTAAATATTTTCCCGGATTCAAAGAAACGGCATGTTTTTGGCAAAATTCCTTGTCCAATGAAATGTTAGAGGTTGCAAACATGAGCTTGCCACCTTTGGGCATCGCATCACGAGCATTAAGTGCCAGGTTTAAAATTGCATTTTGTAAAAGAGACGGATCACCACTAATCATAGCCGAATTCGCCTCCAGTCTTTTTGAAATTTTAATTCGTTTATCAATTGTGTGGTTAAGAATTTCAACTACTGCTTTAATTGCTTCGTGAACATTTACTGGCTTTCCTTGAAATTGTTTTTTACGAGAAAAAGATAGCAATTTGTTGGCAAGCCTGGATGCCGAAGAACCGGCCTTTTTGATCTCACTTGCAAATCGCTGTAATTTGGGCTTGTCTTGCAGCTTGTTTTCAAGTAGTTCACTGAAACCTAAAATTCCTGTAAGCATATTGTTAAAATCATGGGCTATTCCACCGGCAAGATTTCCCAGAACTTCCATTTTTTGTTGTTGCAACAACCTTTTCTGCATGCGGTATTGATCGGTTACATCTTGAAAGACAAGAATGACACCAATAATGTTATCATTGCGATCATAAATGGGTGCGGCACTATCGGCAATTTGATATTCAATACCATCTCTTGAAATTAAAATTGTATGATTGGCAAGACCAACAATCCTGCCATGTTTTAAAACTTTTTTAACAGGATTCTCCACCGATTTGCGAGTATTTGCGTTTATGATTTTAAATACCTGGGTGAGCTTCTTATTGCGGGCTTCATTGAAATTCCAACCGGTAAGTGCTTCGGCAACCGGATTCATTAGGGCAATTCGGCCATTAGAATCGGTAGCGATTGTGCCATCGCCAATGCTTTTCAATGTAACATCCAGCCATTCTCTTTCTTGACGAATTTTTTCTTCAGCAAGTTTTCTACTGGTTATGTCTCTCACAATTGATTCTACAATAAGCCTTCCGATTTCTGTGTCTTGAACAATAAAAGAGTCATGAATTACCCAGCGACTATCGCCCTTGAGCGTTTTGAAATGATACTCAAATTGATGAATTTCGCCATGTTGAGCCAGTGCACGTCTAATAGTTCCTTCTTTTTCTGTATAAACAATGAGGTCTCGTAGCTTCTTTCCCGTTAATTCTTCAGGCTTAAAGTCCAGGTCTAGAATTTTTACCAGGCCGCGATTTGCAAACAGAATTTTTCCGGTTTCAAAGTCATACCTGTAAACTCCATCTTGCGTAAACTCTATGACTCTTTTATAAAGATTGAGCAATGTTTTTTTCCTCCCATGTTGAAAAAAGATCATTGTTTTGGAAAGCGGCTGTGATGTTTTGATATATAGACTTCAATTTTAAACAGGCGTTAGCGAAATCATCTGAGATTTCATCTGTCGGGGTAATTTGTACCATGGATTCAATGGCTTCAGGCAAGTCCGGGAAAGCTTTAATTCCTAAACTTGCGAGCAGAGATGCGCCTATTAGACCGCTTTCCGGATTCTTCATAACTTTTACAGGGAGTTCGCTGAAACCTGCCATTAAATTTTGCACCAAAGGATTACTTGAGCAACTACCGGTTAAACGAAGTTCATCTATTTTGATTCCACTAGATCGAAAGATTTCAACAATCTGAGCTGTCTGAATAATAACGCCTTCAAAAACAGCTTTGCCAAGATCTTTAGGGTTATGCTCTAAAGTTAACCCCATAAACACTCCATTTGCAGATGGATTCCAGTAGGGAGCTGAAGAGCCGCCACTCAGATATGGAAGGAACAAAATATTATGGTCTCCAGGCAGATATGATTTATCAATGATCAGATTTTTAGAATCAAACTTTTTCAAAATTCTGTTAGCCCAGGCAAAAGCTGAGCCTGCAGAGTTTTGAAAGCCTTCTACTTCATATAATTTCGGCGCGGCGTGGCAACAATACATTAAGCCTTCTTCAAAATTATCAGGAAAATCTTTTAAAGCCATAAGAGGGACGCCGCAGGTTCCCAGTGCTATTTCAACAATGCCAGGTTCAATAGCTCCTGCACCCAGGCCCGCACATTGTTGGTCACCTGAACCTGCTATTATAGGCGTTCCAGAAAGCAAGCCGGTTTTTTCGGCGGCTTTTGTTGAAACAAAACCTGTTTGTGTGCCTGGAGAAACTGTCCGTGGCAGTAATGAAACTGGAATTGCGGCTGTATCTAAAATCAATTTACTCCACTCAAATTTGGCAATGTTGAACATTCCGGTTAAGGACGCGTTTGAATAGTCGCTAGTTGGTTCTTTGACTCCCAGGCAAAAGGATAAATAATCTGGCACTGTAAGAATTTTGCTGACTTTTTTTGCCTTATCTTGTTCATTTTTTAAAAACCAGAGGAGTTTTCCCAAAGTAAAGACAGGGTTCAGGGGTAGACCTGTTATGTTTCTAAAAGTTTTGGAATCCAATTTTTGTTCCAAATCTATTATTTCATTTCCGCCTCTGCCATCTTGCCATGAGATTATATTTCCAAGAGGAGTGAAATTTTTATCGAGTGCTAAAAAACTTGCGCGTTGGCCGGTAATGCAAATTGCTTCAATCTCTTTTGAGTTGACTTTAGATTCAACTACTGCTTTTCGTAAGGTTTGAAATGCAGTTTCTCTTAAGAGCTCGACCGATAATTCATGTCTGTTTGAAGTTGAAGGTTCCTCTAAAATGCTTGCACCTGAGTAACCTTTGAAATTCCCCTTCAAGTCAATAATCCCGGCCTTAACCGTCGTAGTCCCACAATCCAGCGCTGCAAAATGAATACTCATTCCTTCTCCGAAATAGACAAATTTATTCTTTGCAATCTAAATAATATTACAAACTTTTTCAGGGAAGGCTTTATCAGCCTGAATAAAAAATATACAAAAAAAATTGCTTTGGCATTCTCTCTAAAATCCCTTACAGTAACAGTATAATCTGAAATTTGAATTAAAGCAATTTGTGGGCAGTTATTCTCCACTTAACTGTTAATCAAACTTTAGAATGTTTTGACCCGTTCGAAGTGTTTTATTGTGGAAATGTCGTAGTATGCCATTTCTATCAAATACATCATTTGATTGAATCTGAATGGAGAATAATTCCTTTCGGGTATAATTTGTCTCAAAAAGATGCCCCGGCTCGACCGGGGCATCTTAAGAATTACTTTATGTTGCCCAAATAGCAGGGCTCTATAGCACCCAGACAACCGGGAAATGGTAAAAAAACAAACTTATGAGAACAGTCACCTCCTTGTCTTTATTAATTAAATTTTTTATTGATAATGGCTGTATATTTCTTTGCTGCGCTCATTCTGTTTGCTGATAAGCTCATTAAGTTCTTCTTCTGAAACTCTGGTAAACCTACTTTTGTCGATTAATAACTCACCATGAACTACAGAAAGGTCAACCTTGTCTACAGCGCAGAAAACCAACGCTGCCAGGGGGTCAGTAGAACTGCCGGCCTGACGCAGACTATCAAGTCTGAAGCCAATAAGATCAGCTTCGTAACCTTCTTCTAATTTGCCCACATCGTCTCGGCCTATAACCTTGGCTCCGCCTTCCGTTGCGAATTGAAGAGCTTTTTTGGCAGTTATGCAATCCGCAGTTTTTAAAACCCTTTGCAGGAGCAGGCAGTTTCTCACTTCCAGCATCATATTAGAGCAGTCATTGCTTGCACTTCCATCTACAGCAAGACTTACCGGCACATTTGCTTTAGCCATTTCATAAATCGGTGCAATACCGGAAGCAAGTCTCATGTTGCTGGTGGGGCAATGAGAAACTCCGCCCTGAAACTTTGCCATAATTTCTATTTCTTCAGGAGCTAGATGTACACAGTGGGCGTAAAATGAATTTTCATCCATCCAACCGAGTTCTTCCATAAGTTTAACCGGTCTTACTCCGAACTCTTGAATGCAGAATTCTTCTTCGTCTTTGGTTTCAGCCAGGTGGGTGTGGGCTTTGAGACCCTTTTTATTTGCATATTTTTTTGCTTCAACCATAAGCTCTTTTGTAACAGAAAATGGAGAACATGGAGCTATAACAATACGAGTCATCCCACCTTTTTCGTATTCGTGAACATCATTTACCAGCTGGTCGGTTTCTTTCATTATTACGTCTTCAGTCTGAACAACAGAATCTGGAGGAAGCCCGCCATCTTTTTTTGATCTTGACATGCTGCCTCGACACAGATGAAACCTCAGTCCCATTTCTTTGGCAGCTTGAACCTGTTTATAAAAGAGTTTTGACGCACCGGTTGGCACCATATAGGAATGGTCGACTGCTGTTGTACAACCGCTCATTAATAATTCAAGTGCAGCAATCTTAGTGGAAAGGTAAAAATCATCTTCGGTGATTTGAGCCCAGAGTGGGTAAAGATTTACCAGCCAGTCAAAGAGTTTGGTGTCTTGAACTGCAGGAAAATTCCTTGTTAAGGTCTGGTAGAAATGGTGATGCGTATTTATTAAACCTGGAGTTATTATCAGGTCTGAGGCATCGATATTTTTACAATCTTTTGCTAAAGGGGCAAGTTCACTTTCGTTGCCGATTTTTTCAATCTCAGAGTTTTTAACAAGTAAAGATACGTTTTCTTTAACTTCTGTTTCGCCACCCGCCCAGAAATAACGGGCATTTTTAATAAATAGATTCATGTCTGCTCCTTTAATTGATTACTTGCTTTTACTAAATATATATCATTTTTAATCAAGTTTGCCATAAACTTTTAATTATGGTAAATTTGCTCATTAAGCTTATTCAAGGAGATTCTTATTTATGAAGAAGTTTGTCAAAGGCCTTTTACTTTTAACTATGGGCTTTTCAATGATACTTGGTCCAGTTTCGGCGGCTGACAGCAAGCTTCCCAGCAGTATGGTCACAATCGGAGAAGGTGATGAACTTCTTGATTCTGTTGTAGAGCTTGAAATAGGTGATGAAGCTCCAGAATTTTCTCTTCCCAATCTCGTGACCGATAAAATGGAAAGCCTCGATGATTATTTAGGAAAGCCGATTGTTTTATTTTTCATTCAAAGTGCCTGCTACTCATGTCTTCAAGAAGCCAAAGCTTTGCAGAAACTTAATGAAAAATACAGAGATGAAATAAATATAGTAGCCGTGGGTGTAGATTTACTTGGGAAGCCAATGCTTGTTTCATGGGCATCACACAATAATATTGATTATCCCGTATTACTCGACCCGATTTTTTCTGTTCCTGAAAAATATGGCTTCTCCTTTACACCCAGCTCCGTAATAATAGATCAAGAAGGCAAGATTGCCATGATACATGCCGGTTACAGACCTCAGGACATCGAAGATTTTGAAGCTAAAATTAAGGAATTACTTAATAATTAAGATATGAACCAATAACAAACAGACTTTTCGTGAGTAGCGAAAAGTCTGTTTGCATTTTAGAAAGGTTGTAGTTGCTGCAATTATGAATATCACATTAGATTGTATTCCCTGTTTTGTAAGACATACCAATGAAGTTTTAAAAGAATTCAATGTTGATGATTCGATAAAAGAAAAAGTCATGCGCGAAGTTCTTGCTAGAATGGCAAAAATTGATTTCGGGCTTACTCCGCCTGAATTTGCTGCAGTAATACATGCATTTATCAGAGAACAACTTAACTGCGATGATCCTTATAAAAAAATAAAAGATGACTCCAATGTTCTAGCTCAGGAGCTAACGGAAAAACTTCGAAAGCATCTGAAAAAAACTGATAATCTACTGCGTAATGCAGTTCTTTATTCTATTGCCGGCAACATCATTGATTCTGGTGTTTCCGCCGTTACATCGCTGGATGACATCCTGATTTCTATTGAAATGGCTGAAAAAGAAACCCCGGCAATCGATAATTTCTTAGAACTTGAAGCGGTTTTTGCTAAAGCGAATAGCATTTTAATTCTGGGCGATAATGCCGGTGAAATATTCTTTGATAAGTTGTTAATTGAAAATATTGCCGGTTCCAAAAAGATTTATTATGCGGTTAAGGGTGGGCCCGTTCTAAATGATGCCACTAGAGAAGATGCACGGTTTGCCGGGCTTGATAAATACGTTGAAATTATCGATAACGGTACCAGAATTCCTGGTACGGCTCTTGATCAGGTTTCGCCGGAATTTTTAAATGTTTTTAACCAGGCAGATGTTATTTTGTCAAAAGGTCAGGCCAATTATGAAACATTGAGCGGAATCAAAGATGATCGTATTTTCTTTCTGCTCAGGGCCAAATGTGATGTAATTGCCGATAAAGCTGGAGTGCCAAAAGGTAGCTTTGTAATAGCTCAGAACCTTGAAGAAATTTCTTCCCAAAAAAGTAAAAATAATTATTGACTTTAACAAGCTGGTTTGCTAATATTAGTTTCACCCTCAGTTGAGGGAGCGGCAAAAAATGGCCGTAAAGCTCTTTGAGAATAAGATCAAAAGACTGAATGAAGACGCCAAGCGGGTCTTGTTGAACACAAGATCCTTTGAGGTGGGGTTTTAAGTCTGTAACAGGACTTGAGGCTTCATATTGATTACGTTGATTCTTGACTTAGATCAACTTCGTAAAATGTCATTAGGTTCTTTGCGCAAGCAAAGGATTTGATAATAATTTTTATGGAGAGTTTGATCCTGGCTCAGGACTAACGCTGGCGGCGTGCCTAACACATGCAAGTCGAA
>JBNJGH010000141.1:0-7888 GCA_051747585.1 Candidatus Rifleibacteriota bacterium | reverse complement strand
CAGGCGAGCAATGACAGGTAAAACAGGTACCGAATTAAAGGATACGGTTGCGGATTGATCAATAATATCAGCCTTTTTGCGCATAAGAATAAAAGGGTTGGATGGGTTGCCCTGCTCGATTAATTTTAGTTCAAATACGGCTTGAGCACTGGTTTGCCCTCTCAGGGCAGCTTGCAGCTCATTTTGAGCTTTAATTCCGATTTTAAGGCTGGCTCCGGGTGGGATTTTGCTGTCTGAAGCAGGGACAAGTGGGTGAGAATTAGTGCCCGTATCTCCATCTGACAAGAAGCAACCACTAAAAAATAGACTGCCGAACAACATAATAAGTAAAGGAAATCTTTTCACTGTCTCTCTCCAGGCTTTTCTTTTGTTAGTTCTTTTTGAGCTGAAACAAGGCTGTACCGCTTGGTAGACTTGCGCTTATGCTTAGAATCGAGTTGTCGCCTCCAGTTATTTTAACATAGGCAGCACAATATGGGTAAATGTAGTGATCGCCTGAGCTGGTCGGGTTGAAATCGGCGTTAGTCATAGCCGGCCCGTCTAATGTTACATCAGCCCAGTTGGTTCCGAAGCTGTAGGTGCCATAAAGATCAAGGCCTTTGAACCCATAAGTCCAGCTGGTTGAATCGTTAACCAGAATTGACATCATAAATTTTGCGAAAGTTCTTTCGAAATCTTCTCCGGTAAAGGCTTCAACCGCAGCTTCTTCGGTAAGTTGAACCGAAAGTAGATTTTGTACTGACCCGCTGCTGCCATAATTCTGCGCCAGCCAGGTACCAAATAAATATGCCTGCCCGTAATGAGAGTGAATCAGGTAGCTTGGGTCATATTGCCCGTGCCATTCGTTTACACTTACCTGGTTAATATATTGCAGATACTTTTCTACCTGTAAGGCTTTTGATTGATTTTCCCCGGTTTCGATTTTGAAACCATTTATGTATTCGGCATAGCCAGACATGGATTCGTCAAGCCAGTAGCTGGAATCATTCAGCTCGCGTTTCTGGTAAAAATGAGTCATGTGCTGAAATTCGTGGGCCATGGTGCTTGCCAGGTCGGTTATGGAACGATTCAGATCATCTGAATTACCTGGATACTGCAAATAAAACATTTTCTTTTCATTGGTGTAAAAGAGATCAACCAAATTAGTGTCAGGCGGATACATATCTCCGGAATAAAAATAGCCCGCAGTATACAGTTGCGAGGAGAGTAGAATGTAAAAATCATCTACCGCCACGCCATTTAAAGTCCCTTCGGGCTCGGCACCAAAAACAGTTCTGTTGGTAGTATAAATGCTGGTCCAGTAACTTAAGATACCATCGAGGACCGTGTCTAACCCTGTGGCACCTTGATCATTGTCATCGAGAAAAAAATAGACATATTTACTGGTGCCGCTTATAAGCTCTTTTCTTACACAAGTTGCGGCAACATCTCTGATTACCTCGCTTGTAGTAGGGTCGTTGTCATGGTCTAGAAAAGCCTTGAAAGTTTCGGCGTTTCCTACGTCTACTGCACGGATACTTGCTCTCAGGGCTGGTCCGGTGTCGACTGCCCTGGGAAGCCTGGCGGCAGATTGGCGCAGCTTTAGATGGAAATTAAGCTTATCAACGGGAAGATTGGATCTGGGCGTGTTTTTCAAAATCTTTGAGTCATTTACACTCGGGTTGTTTATTCTAATATTGGGGCTTTGCAGACTTGCTGACCACTTTGGGTTTAGTGTGGCGCTTGTTCTGTTCATAAATACCAGATAAACTTCTGAATCAGTATTGAAATTGCTGATAGAGAGGCTGGTAGTTGTGTCGGTTGCCGGGTAGGCAACAGATGTGTAATTTTCCGGAAGGTTAAATTCGGTATAGTCGAGAACCGACCAGTTGTATGTTTGGACAAAACTGTCGTAGGCGTCGCTGTAAACAGTAGCCGAAGTTAAATCAAGATTGTCGATTACTGCATTAATCTTGCTGATTACCGGTGTTGGTAACATTGTTACGTTTTCTATCGGAACTATGAGCTGTTCGAGCAGGTTGTGAGCAACGTCAGTAGCAATTTTGCTGCCTTTGCCGCAAAGCACTATAGTGTTTTCACCGCTGACCAGCTCTTTGAGGCCAACCCAATCGCTGTAGCTCTGGCTGTCAGAAGGGCTGACAAGACTGCCGCCGCTGATGTTCATTTCTGCCATGCAGGGCAGAGTCGGAATCCCGGAAAAACTCACATCGGCAGAATAGCTGCCGTTAGTTTCATTTAAGACCGCAGACTTTTTAAAAAGAATAAGGGGGTTGGAAGAATTTGCAGGATCGAGAAGCTTTAATTGAAACAAGACCTCCGGTGCTGTAGAGCCCCTTAATGACGAAGATGGATTCAAGCCGTTAATAACAAAATTAACCTTTGCTGTCGGTTTGCTTTGGGGCTGACTTCTCAGGGGGCTGGCAGAGTCATGCAGACAACCTGTTAAGCCAAAAAGGACACAACAAAAAAATAATATGCCAGCACGTACCAGATTCTTTTTCATTTAAGTCTCCTGAATTCTTCTGTTACTAATAAAATACTTAAACCAATAGAGTTTGGCAATTTTTATCCGGTTAATTCTCTGCACCCGATTCGATACTTTTTTCAAAAGTTAACAGGACTCACACGAATGGCACTAAGTTAACGAGATATTTAAAACTCAGATAATTAATTCGTGCTCGGCGAAGCGGTAATCGTAATCGAAAAATCAACATTTAAATCAATTAAGATTAGGATTACGATCACGAGCACGATTCGTAGATTTTTACTTCTTATCTTGGTGGGATTCATTACTGGGCCTTTAAAACAGTTGTTGACGCACACAAAGACAGTAAGTATACTTCAAAAAAATCTAAAAGGACGCTGAAAATGACAACAACAATCGCCATTCGCAGAGAAGACAAAAATATCTGGGAAAAAAGAGTCGCACTTACGCCTGAAGCAATAAAAAAATTGAGCAGCGAAAAACTTCGGTTTGTGGTTCAACCATCAAAGATTAGAATCTATAAGGATAGCGACTACGAGGCTGCCGGAGCTTTGATTAAAGAAGATGTTTCTGATGCTGATCTGTTAATAGGCGTTAAAGAAATGCCGATGTCAATTTTTAAGCCGGGCGGCGCTTATATGTTTTTTTCGCATACCATTAAAGCCCAGGAGCATAATATGGAAATGCTTAAAAAGCTTGTTGAGTTAAAGGCAAGCCTGATAGATTTTGAATGCATTACAGACGAAAATAACAGACGCCTGGTATTTTTTGGCAGATATGCCGGTATAGCCGGGATGATTGATAGTTTTTATACTCTAGGCCAGCGCCTCCTTGTCGAAGGGTACGAAACAATATTTTCACGGGTTAAAATGTCATATCAATATCCGGACCTGGCCACAGCAAAAGCTGCTTTGAAAGAGCTGGCGGATGAGTTTTCCAGTCGAGGCGCAGGTGACTTTGACCAGCCGATGATTTTTGGTTTTGCCGGATACGGAAACGTCTCTGAAGGTGCCCAGGAAATTTTTGATATTTTCCCCCATCGTGAAATTTCACCGGCTGATTTGCTTAAACTCGATAAAAGTAAACTGGCAAAGAATGAGCTGATAAAAGTCGTTTTTCGCGAACAAGATACGGTAGAAAACAAAAATCAAGATGTCGATCGTTTTGAAAAACAGAATTATTTTGATTATCCAGAGCAGTATCAATCAAGGTTTTATAAGTATCTTCCCCATCTAACCTGTTTGATTAACTGTATTTTCTGGGCAAAAGATTCTCCCAGGCTCTTGACCCTGAAAGAATGCGATAAGCTTTTCCGAACCGAAGACAACAGGCTCAAAGTGATCGGAGACATAACTTGCGATCTGCATGGAAGCATAGAATGTACTACCCTTGCCACAGAACCCGACGATCCTTCCTATGTTTACGACATCGACGACAAAAAGATTAAAATGGGTTTTAAAGGTAATGGGCCGGCAATTATGGCTGTTGACAATCTTCCCTGCGAAGTTGCTCGCGACGCTTCTGATGCCTTTAGCAGCGCTCTTTCTCGGTTTGTTCCATATTTTGCCGATTTTAACCCCGAGGCGAACTTTGAGGACTTACAGCTGCCCGAGCCTGTGAAAAAGGCTATAATACTCTGGAAAGGCCAATTCACCGAAAATTTCCGATTTATGCGCGAATTTATAAAAGAGTAAAATCTGTTATAAATTAAATAAACTCATTGGAATTATAATGGTATATTAATTAAAGAGCCTTTTATTGGTCAGGAGGAGTTATGAAAAAAGTAGTCACTTTGATGGCTTTGTTTTTGTTGGCTATGCCATTTATCGGCGAAGCTTCCCAGATAGTTTTTTCAGGTGAGGTCGATGGGCAATTTGATTTGTTCAGAGCTGATTTGCGTCGAGGGAAGATTGTAAGATTGACAAAAACAGAGTCAGCTGAGTTGATGAGTAATGTAGCCCCCGATGGAAATACACTGGCTTTTATTTCTGACCGTCAGGGAGCAAATTCTCTTTATATGGCTTCGCTTGCCAATCTTGATGAGACCAGATATGTGAGTGCAGGTATGGGAGCCTATGCTAACCCCTGTTTCTCTCCAGATGGCAGCAAAATTGTTGTCCAATATGCTCCAGATCCTGAAGAGCCGTTCAAAAATACTAAATTAGTTATTCTTGATTATAAGAACAAAACTCAAGAAGATTTGTTTTTGAGAGCAGAAATTCCTTCGCCCGAGAATTCTGAAACTTTAATGGTAGTTGATCGACCTTTGTGGATATCTAAAAATCTTATAGCTTACGTGGTTGCAGAGTTCGCCGATGAATTTGCTCAAAGACTTACCAGGTCGACATTATTTTTGTATGATCTTAACAATAAACGACATATTCGTTTAGGCGGCGGAGAAAGTTATTATAATGCCCAGGGTATGGGTAAGGGTTTTAAAGCTGCTATGCCGACTCTTATAAAAAATGGGGCAAATGAAAAAGTCGTTGCCTTTGTTGGTATTAAGGGCAGCCTGGATCGATTTCCGGTTAAAGTCTCTGTTACAGGGAACGAAAAAGGTAAAATCGCATTGAATGATCCCAGCTTTTTTGGGCCATTATTACGTGACAACAATACCTGGATTTACGGAATAATGAATGATGGAATTCCGGGAGTTGCTTTTAAGGCAAATGGGTTGGATACTTCAGCCAGGAAGTTGAATTTTAAAGGTCGTATTATTTATCCGGCTTTAATAAGATATCCCTGACCTTGAATGGATTATTTAACCTTAAAGAAGCATTGTGATGAACTTGAGCGGGAGTTAGTCGACAAGCCTCTTATAACCCGTGCTTTCTCTATCCCGGGTCAGGGCTTTTGCTTAAGGTTGAAACGAAAAAACGCAGAAGAATATTTTATTTTTCAGCTTGAACAGGCGATTCAGGGTTGTAGACTTTCAACAGAGGCTCAGGAAATAGAAAATAGCCCGCTATTTGTCCGCCAGTTAAACCGATTGTTATCTGATGGGCGAATTATAGCTGTTTCTTTGTTCGCCGATGAAACCCGCCTTAAGTTCGACAGGGTAGTAAAGATTCATATTGCCGTAGTTGATCGCTATTTTGGTAACCGTAGCGATTATTTTTTGATTTGTGAATTTACCGGTAGAATCGCAAATATCTTTTTAACAGATTCACGGCTGGTTATAATTGACCGTTTTACTCAAACGGCGAATAATGAAACAGGACAGCCTTACAGATTGCCAGACTCTGATTATCAGGTTAATCCGTTTACAGCAAATAAAGAAGAGCTGGAGCAGGTTTTCAATACAGATCCGTCGAGCTGGATAGATAAAATAGGCGGGTTTTCACCACTTCTGGCCAAAGAGCTGGCATTCAGAACTTCCAGAGAAAAATCAGCATCTGCTTTAGCGGCAACCTTGCTCGAGCTTGTTAAAGAAAGCGAGTTAAGCGACAAAACCCGGGTAGCAGTTAGAGACAATAAATTAAAAGCGCTTTGTTGTTTTTACCCGAGCTTTGTTAAAGATTCTGCGGTTTTTGAATTTAAAAGGGTTGGCGATGCACTTGAATATGTAGAAAAAGAAATTTACGGCAAAAAGCGGTTTAAAATAAAGCAGCAGAAGGTGCTTAATTATTTTAAAAAAGAACACAAATCTTGCCGCCAACTGATTGAAAAGCAGCATAAATTGCTTGAAAAATATGCGTCAGCTGAAGAGTTGGTGAAAAAAGGTAATCTGCTGGTAGCAAATATTTATCGCATACCTGAAAGGTCTAAATTTGCAGAGGTTGAAGATTGGGAAACGGGCGAGAAGATAAAACTCAATCTGGATCCAGAAAAAAGTCTGGCTGCTCAGGCGCAGAAATTTTTTGACCGGGCAAAAAAATATAAAAGAGGAGTGCTGAAGGTAAAGAATCGTATTGAAAGCCTTGAAGCCGACCTTTGTTGGCTAGATGAACAGGTCTGGCTGACAGAAAACGCAGAAAAAGAAGCTGACCTGCCCGAAGTTGGTAGAAAAAAAATACAAAAGCAGCAGAAAAGCAATAATAAAAGTGCCCGTAAAAGAAGAAAGCACTTGTTTAAGCCCGTTCTGGTAACTAATAATTGTAGTTATTATGTCGGGCGAAATGGCCGGCAAAACGAAATTATTACCTTCGAAATAGCGGGCAAAAAAGATCGCTGGTTTCACGCCAACGATGTTCCCGGTGCCCATGTAATATTAAAAAAAAATCAGGGAGAAATAGAAGACATAGATGTTGAGCGCGGGGCTATTCTTGCAGCATGGTTTAGCTTTGCTCGTCAAAGCAGTAAAGTTGCCGTCGATACAACCGAGGTGATGCGGGTTAAAAAAATACCTGGCGGTGGTCCCGGGCGAGTTTCATATACCCATCAAAAGACACTTTTTGTTAATCCTGGTTACGCAACTGAGCTGTTCGATCTTGAAAACGACAAACATAGTTGATCGTTAGTTTTCTGCTGCATTGACAGCTGTACCGCTCTGATTTAGAATGAGCTCTGTATAACGGAGGTAGTAGTGGCAAAAACAGGCAGAAAGAAAAATAAGCAGTCTCAAAAAAAACCAGCTGAAAATAAAAAGGTTCGCAAGCTGAAAACTGAGCTTGAGGAATATTTACGCGAAATAGCTCTCGATGAGGAGAGAATTCTGGCAAATTTAACTTTCGATCCGGTTATTATTGGTCGGCAATTACAGGAAAATCATTTTTCGGCTTCAGATTTTCAGGGGGTAGAGGCTAATAAAATACTTCTTGGCGTAATGCTGGAGCTGATTGATGATAACATTACTCTAAATCTGCCAAATCTTGTCGAGAAGTTGAAATATACCAGTCATGGCGGTCGCGATGGAATAGAACTTGTCGGTGGCGAAGAAAGAATAAGGAACTTATTTCAGTCACCTTTTGCTACTCCCGGTGTTGCCATGCTGGAAGACGTAGAGCCTCTGATAGACAAAATCAGAGATCGAAACGTCCGCAGCGAAGCCCATAAGAGTATGGTCCTTTATTCCGAACGTATTATGCAGCATAAAAAAAATGCTTACGAAACTATCAGCGGCTGCATTCAAGATTTGCGAACTCTGTTTCTTGAAGGAAGTGCCGGTTACCTTAAAGGCATGGAAAGCCACATAGAAGAAATGCGTGAGCTGGTAGAAACAAATCGAAGTTTAAACCGCAGCTATATTGGTTTTAATACAGATTTTCCGATTTTGATGGAACGCCTGAATGGTTTCCAAAAAGAATTTTATCTCATAACCGGTGGGGTTGGTATGGGAAAGTCGACCTTTGCTACTCAGCTGGCCTGGGACTTGACAGCCTTGAATCCGGGCTTGACTGTTATTTATTTCAGCCTCGATTTAAATCGGCTTGATGTTACTGCCAAAATGGTGGCTCATGCTGC
>JBNJGH010000140.1:0-7927 GCA_051747585.1 Candidatus Rifleibacteriota bacterium | reverse complement strand
ATACTTGAGGCTGTGCAAAGACCTGAAGCAGATGAATTTTTTCAGGCTGCTCCAGTAATTTCTGAATTAAAACCTGATCAGATGAGGGTCGACTGGGCCGTGTATCCAGAATTTAATAGCTCGACCCATTATCAGGTACAATTAAATCATGCACTTTATGGCTCTTCGGTTAAAGTTAACTACAATAAGCTTTATAACCTTCAACCCGGTGGCACTTATGATGTGTCGGTGGTAACTTATCACGAAGGAACTGTAGCCGGAGTAAGCAGTTATACCAGAGTTATCATGGCACCGCCAACTCCGTTGGAAATAAACATTTATGATGTCGCTTCAGCCAGTTTTAAAGTGATCTGGCAGAAAGTGCCCCAAACCGAAAAATACAGAATATATCGTGACCCTGATACCCTTCTTGCCGAGGTAGATGGTAGCGAAAACAAAGCCCTGGTAACGGGCTTTGCTCCGGGAGAAATTTTTTCGATTTATCTTACCGCAGTTAATTCAACCGGAGAATCATATCCATCCGAAAAATATCTGGTTAAGCTTCTGCCTCCTTCGCCACAAATAGAAGTTATAGAAGATGAAATCGGGCCCAGCTGGTTCAGTATAAAATGGGAAGCCATAAAGGGAGCCACAGGTTACAATGTTTTTATCAATGAAAGCCAGGTGGCAGAACTGGGGCCGGGCGAGCTTAATTACACAGCAACCGGGCTTGCAACCGGAACCGCAGTCAGTGTTAAAATTCAAACTATAAATGAGTCCAGTGCCTCTGATATTTCTGAGCCGGTCATAATTCAGCTTTTGCCTGCTGCCCCGATGCTTGTTGCAACAGATATAGGTTCTTATTCATGCACTCTGCAATGGTCTGTAGCCAATGGCGCAACCTATTACAAGGTCTATCAAGATAATGAATGGTGTATATACAATGTGCCATCTTCGATAAATCAAGTGGTAGTAAGTCAGCACGTAACCGAGGGGATGATTGCTACCTATACGATCAAGGCCGGTAATGGCACGGGCGAATCAGCCCATTCATCGCCGGTAGTTGTAAGTTTTGTTGCTTCTTCTACGAGCAGAAGTGCAGCTTTATCGTCGAATCTTTTGCCTGTTTTGTTGCAGAATAAAAATACCAGACTAGACTCCAAGCTGCACGGACAAGCTATTGTTACAGTTTTCTTTCCCCAGAACCTGGATGAAACAGCTCTGGCTCTCGAGGCCTCTTATCTTGACAGCCTCGCTTCTGATTCCGGATTTGGTAATGTAAAATTTGTTGGAGTTTTTACCGGAAAAGTTGCAAATTTCAAAATCAGTGAAAAAGAAAATCTGGTCTGGAAAAAGGCCAGAAGAAATGATTCTCGTTATCGTTTGCCCGGTTCTTTGCCACTGGTTAAATTCTATGATTCTGAAGGCTGGCTGGTAAAGACTACAAGAGTTTCAATGCCTGTTTTAACCTCTGAAGACGTCATAAAGGAACTGCCTGAGGCATTTAACTTTGATTCAGATTTTATAAATCTTTATCATGATGAAAAAGCCGTTTTTGATAAGCTACATAAAAAATAAAAAAGCTGCCCCAAACTAATGAGGCAGCAATTTTTATAAGGGTTAGGCCGGTTTTATTCAGTAACCTTCATAACAAAGCTTTCAGAATGACTGTTAAATTCAGGTGCATACATACACTGAATGTTTGCCATACCTGATTGGTAAACACCCTGATGCTGAACTCTTAATTCATATTCGAATACATAGGTTCCTTTAGGAAGATAATCGATATAGAAATGAGTTGCAGTATCTTTGGTGGCTTCATAGTAGGCCAGACCGTCTTGATAGCGGTATCTGGAAATTACATTTGTTGGCTCCATACCACTGCCGCGCTGATCTTTCATGTGCATGTATTCCATGTCACGATCGGTTTTAAGAACAATTCTGACCACTACCAGGTCACCGACTTTCAATTTATCCTTAACCGGGCTGATTGTCGGGCCTTTATCGGTGTTTTTCTTGACGAATAAGGATTTGGTGAGCTTAAGATTGGTTTCATGAGGTGTTATTTTGCTCATGTCTTCAAGGTATTGCCAGTGAACCGCACCCCAGGCAATTCCTTTATCATGTTTGACCATCTTTATATTACCCATTTCAGGTTTAACTTCAGGGCCCGAATAAATTTTCTGATAATATCCGGTTCCCGCTTCTACCTTTTCGGGTTCAACCTTTTCATCGGCCAGATAAACTTCTACCAGCTTGTCAGAGGCCAGCAGATCGGTGCCGCGAAGAAGTAAAGCATAAACCGCGTCTGCTGTGGCTTTGGTAGTTTTCCAGTTCTGAGTCTGCTTTTGTTTGAGCAGCCAGATTTTGCAGTTTTCGACAGTTTCGGCATCGTTGGCAACTTCATCAAACATCTCGATCATAACTGCTTGAGTTTCTATTTCGGCGCGATACCACCAGTAGGAAATTTCATTCTCACGCCAGAAAGTTCCCATTTCTTCATCGGTTACGCTGCGTTCTCTTATGCTGTTAACTATATCCTGGGGAACTTTTTTGTCGCCAAATCTCTTAAGAGCGAGAGCAAGGTGCCCCTGAGAAATTCTTGAACCTACCTGTAGCCATTTTTCCCTGGCTTCATCAAGGAAGAAATTAACCGCTGTTTTAGCACTTGAAGGAATTGCTCTTTCTTTGAGAAAGAAGCTTCTGCCATAAAGATACAGCGCAGTTGCAGGGCTGATGTTACAACGTTTCTGGTATCCGGAATGCTTTATTATTTCCTGATAAACTTCAACGATCCATTTATCGAGATAGTTCAAAGATTTCAATGCCATATCTACATTGATGTCTACACCCAGATTTCTCATTCGGCCAAAGCCGGTCATAATATACAGGGTAATGAATGAATTTGGTCTTCCGCCCGGGAACCATGGGAATCCTCCATCAACCTGCTGGTAATCGGCAAGCTTTTTCATGGCACGAGTCATTTCGCGCTCGATTCGATTTTTTTCGAACAGCATGCCAATTTTATGCTTCTGCTCGGTTTCGTTCTTAGCATCAAGCACCCAGGGAGTTTCCCTCAAGGCAACTGATTTAAGGTGCTCATTCTTTTCGAGATTGGAATAAAGAGCCTCGCCGCCCTGTGCTTCATCTGCTTTCCATTGCTTGAATACCTTTTCAATTTTAGGATCTGAATTAGCAATAAAAGCAGCAATCTGGTTTGCATAGATTCGGTTGAATATTTGCTCTGAACATTCATGGGGATATTCCATCAGATATGGCAGAGCCTGAACCGCATACCAGGCTGGGTTCGAGGTTACCTCTACGGTCAGCCCCTTATGTTCGAGTGTGTCTGATTTTTTCGAATTTATGAGTTTTTTGAATTTGAAGTTTTTAGTTTCTTCGCCCTTAATTGGCATTGGGAGTGATTCGGTTACGAAGATGCGACTGGAAAGAATTGGCAACATGCCTTCTTCGCCATCTGAGAGCGAATTGGTTGCGCCAACCACAGTGTATTTTACCATTCCCGGAGTGTAAGGAACGTCAAGTGTCCAGCCATATCCTCTTGATTCACCTGCGGGAACAGAAAACGCCTGAGTTTCGTTTTTCATTTTAAACTCTGAATTGCGTTTTTTATCGCTAACCGGGTCCTGCAATGTTAATCTGACTTTGCCCTTTTGTTCTACATCGGAAAGGTTGGTTACTTTGGCAGTAAATCTGAGTTTGTCACCTTCGCGCAGAAACCTGGGTGGGTTCGGTTGAATCATAAGGTCTTTCTGGGTAATTGTTTCGCCAATTATGCTTCCGGATCTGCATTCTGCGTCGTGGGCAAAACCCATAAATTTCCAGGTAGTCAAGGCTTCGGGAATAGTGAACTTAATCTCTACTTCTCCATCTTTGTTTGTTAGAAGATGGGGGTAGAAAAAAGCAGTTTCGTTAAGATTGCTTCTTGCTTTAACATTTTCAAGATCAGGCTCGGGTTGTTTCTGGGCAGAATCATCTTCACTACCTTTGCCAATACCACCAGCGGGTGCTTTTTCTTTTTTCATTTCTTTGTCTGCAAAAGAGTTCATTGAATCAGCTTCTTGCGCCATAGGGGCTCTCGCTTTACTCAATGCCATTCCTTCCTCCGACGGCATTGGCGCCGATCTTGAGTATTTTACCGATTTGTGTCTTCTGGCGAAGTGATAGTTAAGAAAATCTCGCTGAATATTATGTGGTAATTTGGGGTATGAACGGCCGGGAATTCCGTGGTAATTATTCAATGAGTTTCGCCAGCAATACATATTTGTCGCATTATTGCTGTAAGTAAAGTTGATATTGTGCGAATCGCTATAAAAGAAATTAAACTTCTGCATCCATGAATGGGGAGCAAATGCATCGAGACTGGCATCGTACATTGCGGCCAACATTTCGATTGCACTTTTTTCTGCATCTTCACCTGAGATTTTAATCGTCCAGGTGTCTTCCTGCCCTGGCTTTAATTTAGAAGTCATGTGAGCAAACTTGACGCTCAGCTTTTTATTGTTCCATTCAACCGGTATGTGGCGCTGTTCAAAGTATGCCCGGTTTTCTTTAACCTGCATAATTCTTACATTGAAACCACCGCGCATTTTTTCTGTTATTGGCAGTTCAAGGAATACTTTGTTCTTACCGGGTTGTGTCCAGAAGCTTTTGAGCAATTTGCGACGATGCTCTATTTCAATATAAGCCGGGCCGCGTGAGTAACCTGTTGCCCAGAATGCGCTGAAGGTATCGCCGGGTTGTAGATTTTGGCTGGTAACTTTAAATAAGAATGGAATCTTTATGCTGAAATTATTGCTTTGATAGTTAATAATTTTAAAGTTTTTGAGCGCTTTTACTGAATTATTATAACGATCTTGACTTTTTACCACGACTCTGTAAGGGCCTTCAGGTAATTTTGTCTTACAGGAATAAATGCCATCTGCCGAACTGTTGAAGTTCTTCTCAAAAACCACCTTTCCCTTATCCCAGTTTTTAATTGTTGAAGTGTCAGTTTTTTGTGCGAATATACTTTTTGACTTGCTATAGGGTGTGCGATGGGCACGTTTGGGTTGCTTAAGTTCGTAAATTAACAGTGAGCCTGCGCTGGGAATTCCCTTGCCATCAAGAGTTTTCGTAAAAACATCTAACTTAAACTCTTTATTGGCTTCAGAAATATCGGCAGTTGATACACTTAAAGCCATGGCTTTGTAGCCTACTTTTACAGAGGTAGAATCAGAACGTGTTTCGCCGGTGCTGTCGGTTACGTCGGCATGAACCGTATAATTGAAAACAGGATCCGTTTCTGGATCTACACTTCTGTCGGGAGCCGCGGTAAACTTGATTTTAAAGCTGCCGTCTTTCGCGGTGATTGCTTTTCCATGAGCTATTTCCTGAGAGGAGGTTCTGGGCGGAAGCCACCAGCACCATGATGGGTAACGAACCTCGCGGACTACTCTATATTTAACTTGAGCGCCATCTATTTTTGCCCCGGTATAAGCCAGAGCATCGCCGGTCAAACTTATTTCATCATTAAGTTTAAAGCTTTGATCAGGTGTGTTGAGCGACACTTTGAACTTTGGTCTTTTGTATTCTTCTACTCGAATATTTGTCGAACCATTATAACTTAATGATTTAATACTGTAGCTGCCTGTAAGTCGGTCGCCGGGAGCAGTAAACGAGCCGTAAAATGAGCCGAATTCATTGGTGGTGAAAGTAACCTTTTTAACTTCCTGATGATTAGGGTCTCTGAAACTCACAGGAATTCGAACGTCACTTACGGTTTTGTATTCGTTCTCATGTGGATTAAATTGGGTTACAATCCCCTTATAATAAATAGTTTGCCCCGGTCGGTAAATTGAACGGTCGGTAAAGAAATAAACTTTTGTGTCACCTCTATAGGGTGAAGATTCATAGCTATAGAAACTATAGTCTTTATAAACAGTGTGACCTTTATGGCTGGCAATAAAAAAGCCGCTACCATCTTCGGAATTAAACCTTGCGATACCTTCTTCGTTGGTTGAACCCGAAAGAACTCTGTTCCAGCCCTGTTTGTATTTATGCTTATATGCTTCAACCTTCATACCACTCATTGGTTCACCCGATACGTTGTTAACCATAAAGACTTCAATGTAGGGCGGTTTTTTGCGAATAATCATGCCAAGCTTGGATATAGTAACAGGAATAACGAGCAGACAGTTTTTGCTCCGGCTGAAGTCTGAATTTACACTGGCGGCAAGATAATACAAACCCGGTGCGACATCGGGAGTTTCCACCCAGTCATGTCTGGTTTTGTAATCATCACCAGGGTCGAGTTTCTTGCTCCATTCTGCACTGTATTCTCCTCGCAGAATTTTTGCATAATCATTGTAATTAATGTTGTCAGGAGAACGGGAATCCTTTTGAAACAGAGATTTCTTTGCACGATTGTAAAGCCTGAAATGTGCTTGTTTTATATTTCTAAAGGTAACTTCGAGTTTAGAACCACTTGGAAGCAGCACCTTTTCTGCCTCAACTGAAAGTTCTTTTGTCATTACGTGATCTTTTACATTTTGACAAATTGCTGCTCCATAAGTGTCAGGCCATTTGGAAAGACCTTCTTCGGCGACTTTGAGCGCTTCTACATATCTTTTTTCTGATTGGAGCTGCTGCGCGATTCTTCCAAGGGCCGTAGCAGAATAGGGATGATTGGAATAGGATTCTGCAAATTTCCTCAGCCTTTTCATGTAGACTTCATCTTTTTGAGAACCAACTGCTACCCTGTGAACCCATTCAATTCTAATCAGGTTATTGTCAAGCAGAGCATCCAGATTGTCTTGATGCTGGTTATGCTTCATAAGCCTTTGAAACAATTTTACCGCTCGGTAGTTACATGAATCTTTATCATAGGCTTCAGGATTCCAGGCTAGAAATTCTTTCAAGCTTCCCATTGCCGGAGAATCAATTTCTACTTCAAAGGCTTTTTCGGGTTTGGCAGAGCTCTGGTCGTCAGCCATATAGAAAGTCAGCGCTTCATGAGCAAAAAAATCAAAAAGAGTGGGGCGCAGCTCTAGAGGCTGGTTGCCGAAATCGAGAAAACCTTCGAGCTGTTTGAGTTTTTGTGATTTTAAAAATTCTTCCTGCTCAAGAACATTTTCGTAAAGATTGCCAATATGGGCGAAAAGCTTTGGTAGATCCCAGGTGGTGAAATCTTTGTTGTCAAGCCCGGCTGTTCTGTCACGATTTATGAAACGATGCCTGTTTCTTGAATAATAATGCCAATACCATTTTGCAAGAATTATTTTGAGCAGTGGCTGAACCTTTTCATCAGCTTTCTTTATTTCTTCTTCAAGTCGAATTATTTTTTCTTCAGGTTTGTTACCCTGTATGTTTCCTTCCATGACTATGCGTTCGCACATAGCTTTAACAGCATCTGTCATATCGCCCTCTTTCACAGCTTTTTCATAAATAGGTTCAAGATGTTTGATTGCAGTTTTGGGCAGGCCTTTGCTTTTAGCTTTTTCGACCTTTTTCCAGAGCTGTGCTCTGGTCTCTGCATAAGAAGCCATGGTTGCTAGAAAAAGCAAAGCCAAAAGCAAACAAAGGGGTTTAAAGATTTTGTTCATGAGTGCCTCCTGAAAAGATTCCTGAATTAATCATACTAACGTGATTTTTTTGAAAAGGATTTAGTTTACTTCTTTTTACCAGGTTATTTTAACCCGAAAAAAATTATAAGTAAAATCAGCAGAAAAAAAACAGCAATTCTCGGTCAGCGACTATCAGCTTTTTTGGGGAAACAGGATATGCCTCACACAAAGCCTCAAAGCCACCAAGAAAATAACCACAGAGCTCTCAGAGAACACAGAGAATCTTTTTCAGCCATTGTTCCCTTCGTCAGCAAGCCTTCAGAAAAGCACTCGTGTTGTTCTGAAGGCTTGCTGACGAAGGGAAAGCCAGGCGGTGAAACCGC
>JBNJGH010000139.1:0-8071 GCA_051747585.1 Candidatus Rifleibacteriota bacterium | reverse complement strand
CCTTGTGTCTCCGTGTGAGGCATCTTATCTTCTTTGTCTTTCTTTTCAGGCTTTTTCTCTGAAAAGGCTTCTTTTTCTTTAAGAATGCCGTTCAAACGGCCTTTTCCAACTGCAAAAACAATTTTTGCATATTTTGCATTAATTTTGTCGGCTGTTTTCTTGAGCTTTTCATCTGCTCCATCATATTCAGCTTCCAGACGAAATACCTGCATTTCTCTGCCAGATTTAAGCCTGGTTGTGCCCGAACCGATTTTCAGCTTTAGTTTTAAATCCCCAAATGTTTCAAAGGCTACAATTGTAGAATCTTCAAGCCCCGGATGCATATCAGGAGTTTCAGTCGCAATGATTTCATCATAGTTCAGATTTGTTAGAAATGCCGCAGTACTTTTTGCCAGGGATTTTCTGGTTTGATCGCCTTCAGGCATTGGCGTCAAAACAAGAGAATCTGAAGCCGTCTCTCTGCTTAGCTCATAAGCATCTTCACTACCGGGGTTCCAGACTATCCTTTTAACCTTATCGGCCTTAACATTTGCAATTTGCTTATCAGCCCATTTTTCAGCCTGCCTGATCAAGTGAAGATAATTTGACAGCAGATATACTTTGTTTGATTCTTCAAGGCGACCATATTGTCCATCGAAACCGAAGCCAACGCTTCCATCGACCATTTTTCTTTTTCTACCCTTACCCAGATAAATAGTTTTAAAAGGCTTGAGGTTTTCATTTTTCAGGGTAATTACAATTGATTCTGTATTTTTTACTTCTTCATTGTCTTTTATTGCTTCAACCGCAAGTTCTTTGTGTGATTCGGTGCTTTCACCAACAAGTTCTACCATCTTCATGTCATTAAGCTTTTGAAACAGCTCTTCGACCTTGTTAAGTTCAGCATTGAGATGGTGAAATTCTGGCAAAATCCATTCACCATCTTCCTGCTTCAAACTAATTTGTGAGCCTGAAAATTTAATATTTACAGCTTTGGCCTTATCTATCTCCTCAGCAGATACAATGTTGGTTTCAAGAACAGATTCCTGTGTGTTTTCAACAGGCTGCTTATTTATTTTCAGTATTACCGCAATTGCAATCAGAACTACAGCAATAATTAAAAGTCTAAGATTTTTCACAGCATAGACCTCCTCGAATTTTTTCTGAAATAAACAACAGCACCCGCAATCATTACAAGTAATGGCATTAAAACCATATTTACAAAGGTTACTTTCAAGCCCAGTCTTTCGATATCCTGTCTTAAAAGTTTTCTTATTTCGCGGCGGCGCTGCAAGGTTTCAGACTTCTCTTTTCTGGCTTTTTCGATTTCTTTTCTCTGTTCAGCGCTTAGTATAAGCCTTTCTCCACCTTTTTTCTGCATCTGCAGTTTATTAATTCGATTTTGTATTTCCTGCAGCCTTTGTGTAAGAGTGACCTCTTCTTCTTTCCATTTTTCCTGGGCCGCACGCTCAATTTCTTCGACTTTTGTAAAAGTGCGATTGGCCATATTTCTTGAGCGGACCGCAATGAGATCAGAAGAACCGGCAAGCAAATCCGAACAGTTTGCAATAAAGGCAAGGTTATCATTTATTGGCTGAAGCAAAGTGCTGCCAAAAAAGTTCGTAGCTCTAACCGAATAATCGTTTTGAAGGAAATCTGCATCGGCAATTATCATCACAGCAGCCTCTTTTTTTGCGACAGAAGCATGATTTTTTTTGAGACGCTCATGCTTAGCTTCTCTCATTTTTTTATCTTGTTCGCTCTCGTCTTTTTTGGCTTGAGGCATTGGCGGAGTTTGAAACGCCGACTGGAATTTACCCCTGACAATTGCAGCCAGAGTTTTCTTTTTGCCTTCTTTGCCCAGGCCTCTTACGATTTCATCGGGAGCGGTCATAACTTTGAACTTGGAAACCTTGTTACCTGAGTCAGTGGTATGAAGCAACTCGATAAAGTCGTGTTCGCTATTTTCAGCCTTTGATAAATACCCTGCGGCGGGCAATAACATATTCTGAAGTTTTGCACTCGCCACGGAATCATTACTGAAACAACCTTCCTTCAGGCTAAGCCAGAGCGGATGATTAACCATGCCGTTTCTACCCATATTAAGTCTGGTAGCCAGATTAAGGTCAGCAACGATATTACCGGGATTGTATTCGACTCCCCAGGCTTTGAACAACTTGTTCAAATTCGAAGAACCCGGCATTCTGCCGGCAAATGGGTTTGAAGAATCAGATTGAGTATCTGCCATACAAGCCGGGTCAACCATTACTATGGCACGCCCGCCTTTTAATACAAACTGATCTATGGCGTATCTGGTAGTTTCTCCAAGATTTTTCGGATGTATTACCAGCAGCAGATCAATATCTGAACTGATATTTGCGCTATTTTGATCTACCGACGCAACTTCGTAATTCTTTTTAAGCTCGCGGATGAACAGCCAGTCTTTTTGCTCCTGTTGCTGCATGGCCATAGGCATATTGTTCTCTGACATTACCGGCAATGTGCTTAAAATACCAATCTTGGGCTTTTTGGCAACAGAAGCCTGAACTATAACCTGCGAGATGTCATATTCCAAAAATGGTTCCCTATCGATGCTGAAAAAAGGAATAACTTCTTCTCGGCCCTCTGACAAGGCTACAAGTCCAAGATAAAATTTCTGACCGGTTGGCAGAGAAGCTGCTGCGAGACCATATTTAACTGCCCATACTTCGGTATCGGTGTCAGGTTCAGGATCGAGAACTTCGAGTTCAAGTTTTCCTTTGCTTTTCTCGATATATTCTTCCAGGAATTCTTCGATGCGCTTACCATAAAGTTTATAAGCAAAAGGAACCTCATCTGAAGACTTGGAAAAGTAAAATTTAAGTTTCACCTTTCCTTTTAAATCTTTAAGCAATGATTCAGTACCTTCAGAAAGAGTAAAAAGATTTTCTTCGGTTAAGTCAGCTTTTAATACTGCAAAAGAACCGATGTAATTAACAGCTATCAAGATTACGGCAAGCAGAACAATTGAAGTTAAAGAAGCCCCAATGCCTGCTTTATTTTTTTGTTTGTTGCTATGTTCAGATTTTGACATTACAGACCTCCTTCTATTCAGTTTTCTTATACTCTAGAACCACAGCGTTGGCTGAAAGCATGAACGCAATTATGGAAATGAAATAAAGCAGATTTCTGCTGTCTATCAAACCTCGCTGAAAAACCTGATAATGAGTAAAAAAGCTGAACGAAGAAATGCTTTCAGAAAGCCATACGGGCAGGAAGTTATTCAGAAGGTCTGTAAACACACCAACTCCCAGAAGTGTAAGAGCAAAACAAGCAATCACCGACAAAACAAAACTGATTACCTGGTTTTTGCTCATTGCTGAAAACAAGCTGGTTACCGACAAATAACCTCCGGCAAGCAAGAATGAGCCAAGATAAGAGGTGAAAATAACTCCGTAATCCGGATTCCCTAGATAGCCCACCGTTATAATCATGGGAAAAGTTAATAGCAAGGCTACTCCCAGAAACAACCAGGCGGCAAAAAACTTGCCCAATAAAGCCTGCTCAAGCGTTACTGGCAAAGTAAACAATAATTCAATAGTTCCGCTTTTACGCTCTTCAGACCAGAGTCTCATGCCAACTGCCGGCACCAGAAACAAATAGAGCCAGGGATGCCAGACAAAAAATGGATCAAGGCTGGCAACTCTGTTTTCAAAAAATCTGGATATAAAGAAAGTGCAACCGGAAGTGGCCAGCAAAAAAATGATTATGAAAACATAAGCAACCGGAGATTCAAAATAACTTTTTAATTCGCGTTTGAAAATTGCTTTAAAATTTCTCATTGCTGACCGCCTCCTTTGGTTAGATTGTAAAATACTTCGTTTAAATCTCCTGATTCAACGGTAAAGCCATCGACTTCCCATTTTTTATCGTGCACAAAAGTAGCAGTAGCATGAGATATCGACTTGCCGGACATTGGATAAAGTCTGAAAGTTGTTAAAGAATGCTTTGCTTCTTTTTTTGATGATCTGGCTTTTGCCTTTTCTTCATTGCCTGATTCTGCTTCACTTTCAGAATCTTTGCCGGCTTCTATTTCTTCTTCGAGTTCTTGATTATTTAAAGGTTCGTTATCTTTTAATTGTTCAACTCTGGCTACATTCTGAATTTTCTCGAAGGATTCGAGTGCATCTTTAACGTCAATATCCTGAAGGGTTATGGTAACGGCACCATGTACACCCGAACGGGATTTAAGTTCCTGTGGGGTGCTGTCGGCAACAATCTTTCCATTACCAATAATAATGGCGCGGCTGCAAACCGCTTCAACTTCCTCAAGTATGTGGGTAGAAAGAATAATGCACTTTTCTTTTCCGGTTTCCTTTATAAGTTTGCGAACCTCCTGCTTCTGATTTGGATCAAGTCCTTCAGTAGGTTCATCAAGAATTAAATAGTCAGGATCATGCAAAAATGCCTGGGCAAAACCAACTCTCTGCCTGTATCCCTTTGAAAGGGTTTCAATTGGTTGATATCCCACTTCTTTGAGATTACAGATATCCATAACTCTGTCGATTTTCTTTAATTTTTCTTCGCCATCAAAACCTCTAATAGTGGCAACAAATTTCAAAAAATCAAAAACGTTCATATCCTGATAAGATGCTGCCGATTCTGGCAAATAACCAACCAGAGACCTTACTTTAAGTGGATCTTCGATTATATCGAAACCACCCACCGTAGCAGTACCGCTGGTTGGGGCGAGAAATGTCGTGATCATTTTCATAGTTGTCGATTTTCCTGCGCCGTTGGGCCCTAAAAAACCCAGAATTTCGCCTTTGTTAACTTTGAAGGAAATATCGTCAACCGCCTTAATTGCGCCAAAATGTCTTGCTAAAGACTGCACATCAATCATGGCAGAAACCTCCAGTTAGTCTTTTTTTTAAAATTTACAGACTAAACTGACTGAGTAAAAACAAAAAAGTTCCACTCAATTTTTAAAATATTTTAATTCACCACAGAAAACTATTTATTATGCTGTTTTTTTATGAGTTTTACCGTTTTATTTAACAAAGCGGCGACCGCCTTTGAACTAACCGTTGCCCCGGATACAGCGTCAAACTGATTGTTTTTAAACTTTGCCCGGCTTACTTCAATTTCGGGAATATAACTGAGATTTTCAAATTGTTGAGCAAAATCAGGGTCAGAAATTTTGCTTCCAAGACCCGCAGTCTCATTTTCATCTATAACTTTTATACCAACTATTCTTGAAGTTTCGGCATCAATTACTCCCGCAATAATAATCTTGCCCCACATTCCCGGTCCGGTGGCTTCAAATGCCCATCGATGATCTTTATCTTCGTTCTGCCAGAGCTTGATTTTACCTTTACTGACCATTTTAAAACGTCGATTGAATACTTCGAAATGATTTAAATTGTTTATCTGTTTGTTAGCTGTAATAATTTCAAGAAAAGCCTTAACTGTATCGTCAGACAGCTGGCTTCGACTACCGATCCCCGCTCTGGTAAGAGTTATAAACCCCACACAAATAGAGCTTAAAATCAATACAGACAAAATTTCTTTAAAAATTGATTTTTTTTCCGTCATGGTTCTGTCTTTCCCGAACTTCCGGCAGCTTGAACCAGATCAAAAATTAACGGATAAATTATCTGGGTGGCCGGCACAGCAAAAGCCACATAAAGAATTTTCCGGGAAAAGCAGAAAAAAACTACCAGCATCAGCGAAAATATAACAGCGTGAAGCATTTGATGCAGTGGTGTATCGGGCAAATTTCGACTGTCGGCAAGCATCAAAAGAATTAGAGCCGGGGTAATTCCAGCGAATAGAACATTTAAATTTCCATTGGCTAACCCTGGTTCATAATGCCTTAATATGAAAGTAAAAAATACGGTTAATATAATACTGAAAATGAACCAGAGACGATAGCCTTTAAAATAAAGGGCGCAAAATACAGTTAAAACCATTAGTACTCCGGGAAAAGCCAGACTCGGCAAAGATGGCTCTAGTCCGGCCTCAAAAAGACTGGCATCAAAGGTTATTGATTTTGCTCTGAACAGATCGATCTCATTCTGTGTAGGATTCATGCCTGAAGTCCAGACTTTGAAGGCAGAAAATGCTCCGGGAAAGGGCTTGGAAACGAGCAGGCTGACCGAAGAACCGTATCCTGCCAATATAAAAACAATTGCAAGTGCAAGAGGGTTAAAAATATGCCTGCCATAACCGCCAAAACATGATACGGCAAGAATCCATGAGACGACCAGAGACAATGGTATCAGCCAGAGCGGCATTCCAAGCGGTATAAAAAGAGGAAAAAGCCAGAAAAATCCCCAGGGGAATTTTGTTGAATTTTCAGCCGAGCCATGAAAAGAAAACCTTATAAAAACCGCCGCTATAAGGCTTAAAACAACAGCAGCAGGCACTTTCAAGCCAAATCTTCCCCATGCGGCAATATAGACAGGTAATAAAATAATGGCAAAAAATGATGATGCAACTGGGGTTGATTGATTAATTTGCTGAGTTTTCATTCCAGTAATTTATACCATTTTTTCTTATTTTAATAAATTCACCATTTTTTATTAGCCGGCTCAATAAAATTGTGCAAATTTTATACATTTTTAGATTTACCCTAAACTTTTCAGGGGGGAGCTGCCGATAATAATAAGGGGAGAATATTTTTTTCCCAAAACATAAGGATGTGTAAATTACTCAAGGAGGAGTAAACAAATGGCAATTGCTGCGTCAATTCTATCCCAACGATTCATCAGAACTCGCCGCTTTACCGAGACTCTTGAAGCTTTCTTTCAGAAGTCTGATAAAAAGCAGGCAGCAAAACCCCAAAAGTCTGAGCTGGAAAAAGATCTAATTGAACTGTCGCCCTACAACCAGATACGACAGATGGTAAAACAGTTCAGACAGGAAACCAGCGTCGAAGCTGAGCTGAACCTGAGTCTAACAGCCAGAGCCGGCAATGCAGACAAAGAACAAACGACAGAAACCGACCCTCTAATCGATCGTGACCTTGATCTAATGCTGCGAATGATCAGCAAAGACGAAAAAGAATACGAACAGTTGAGGGGAAAGTTCGAAAAACTTATGGAACTGGCTTTATCTTCTGAAAAAGCACTGAAGGGCGAAAAAGTTTCAGATAAACCGGTTACAATGAGTGATATTGCCGATGCCAAAGTAGGCAACAACGCTTACGAATTTGAAATGAAATTTAAGAAGCAATCAGCTTACAGTGAAACCACAACTGAAAGGGTTGGAATAAGCCTGGAAGAGCTTGGAATAAAAGAAGCTGATCCTCTTGTTTTAGACCTGGCCGGCGACGGGCTGAATTTAACCAAAGCCGGTGAAGGAGCCATGTTCGACATCAATGCCGACGGGGAACTTGACAGCACTGCCTGGGTGCAGGGCGATGATGCTTTTCTCGTTTTTGATAAGAATCAAAACGGAAAAATAGATGACGGTTCGGAATTATTTGGTGATCAAAATGGAGCAGACAACGGTTTTATTGAGCTGGCAAAGCATGACAACAATAAAGACGGGCGCATAAACCGCCAGGATTCAGTGTACAAAGCCCTCAAGCTTTATCAGGATCTAAACGGTAACGGAAAGATAGAAAGCAATGAGCTGAAAAGCCTGGACCAAATGGGTATAAAAGCTCTGAATTTGAACTTTGTTCGAATGAATCAAAAGATCAATGGCAACTCACTGGTATTGAACGGCAGCTTTATGCGCGAAGATGGCAGTGAAGGGCAACTTGCTGATGTTCTTCTCGGCTATCGAAAAGCATAACAAAAAAAACAGCCTCACAGAAATTAAACTTCTGTGAGGCTGTCAGTATTAGTTTAAATTATCTGGCATCAATCTGTTCGGCCATTTCAAGCCAGTGATCAATGGCATCATCGCCCATTACTTCAACCTGCTGATGACCGTCTTCGGTAATAACCTTTCCCTCAGGCGTCATTATAATAAGATGTGGAATTTCAGAAACTCCGAATTTTTCTTTGATTGCAAGGCGTGCCGGACTTTCGTAAGGAATTGCAGTCCATTCCATATTATAAGTCTGCATATAACTATGCATTTCTGGAGTGCTGTAATCAAA
>JBNJGH010000138.1:0-8111 GCA_051747585.1 Candidatus Rifleibacteriota bacterium | reverse complement strand
ATCACAGAGGATCTTTTTCAGCCATTGTTTCCTTCTTCAGCAAGCCTTCAGAAAAGCACTCGTGTTTTTCTGAAGGCTT
Source organism: Candidatus Rifleibacteriota bacterium (assembly GCA_051747585.1). GTDB lineage: Bacteria > Muiribacteriota > Ozemobacteria > Ozemobacterales > Ozemobacteraceae > DYKG01. The sequence continues at coordinate 8,032 of JBNJGH010000138.1, read as the reverse complement.
GCTGAAGAAGGAAAAGCCGGTCGGTGAAACCGCCGGCTATTTGTCCAAAGGACAAATCCTGGCTGAAAAAGATTAAAAAATCTACTCTGTGCCCTCGGTGGCCTCAGTGGTTTAAATTCTATATTTGACAGAAATAAATAAAACCAGAACTTTTTGTAACCAGCTAATAATAATTGACCGAGAACTGCTGTCGGGTTTGCTGAGAATTGGTTAGAAGGAAAAAAGCCACCGGCTGTTAGCCGATGGCTTTTTGATTATGAACAAATAAGTCTTTTTTAGATTACACCTTGATCAAGCATTGCATTGGCAACTTTCATAAAGCCGGCAATGTTGGCACCTTTTATGTAATTAACTTTTTCGCCTTCTTTGCCATATTTAACACAGGCTTCATGAATTGAATGCATAATATGTTTGAGTTTTGCATCTACTTCTTCTTCGGTCCAGTTGAGTCTTTCGCTGTTCTGGGTCATTTCAAGACCTGAAACGGCAACACCACCGGCATTTACTGCTTTGCCAGGAGCGAAAAGCATTTTTTCGCAGGCAAGTTTAGCAGCGTCTGCAGTGCAGCCCATGTTGGAGATTTCTAGAATCATTTTGCAACCGTTGTCAAGAAGTTGCTGAACATCATTTTTGTCGCATTCATTCTGAGTTGCGCAAAGGAGAGCATAATCGCACTTAACACCCCAGGGTTTTTCGCCTTTGAAGAATTTTGCATTAGGATATTTTTTGAGGTAATCTTCTGCCTGATCATTACATGAAGCACGCATGTCGAGAAGATATTCGCATTTTTCTTCGTTGAAGCCTTCTTCATCAAGAACATATCCGTCAGGTCCGCTGATTGTAATAACTTTTGCACCAAGCTCGATGAGTTTTTTAATCGCGCCCCAGGTCACATTTCCAAAGCCTGAAGTTGCTACAGTTTTACCTTTGAAATCTTCGCCGATTCTTTTCAGCATATCTATACCAAAGTATACGCCACCAAATCCGGTTGCTTCTGGTCTGATACGACTTCCGCCCCAGGTAGCGCCCTTGCCGGTCATAACACCGGTGAATTCGTTTCTGAGTTTGCGATACTGGCCATAGAGATAACCAATTTCGCGTCCGCCGACACCAATGTCGCCGGCAGGCACGTCAGTGTTCGGGCCAATATGACGGTAAAGTTCAGACATAAATGACTGGCAGAATCTCATGATTTCATTATCTGAGCGGCCTTTAGGATTAAAATCTGAACCGCCTTTGCCGCCACCCATTGGAAGAGTAGTTAGAGCATTTTTGAAAATCTGTTCGAATCCCAGAAATTTCAGGATTGAAAGATTAACACTTGGGTGGAAACGCAACCCGCCTTTATAGGGGCCTATGGCGCTGTTAAATTGTACCCGGAATCCACGGTTAACCTGTACTTCGCCTTTGTCGTCAACCCATGGAACTCGGAACATTATTACCCGTTCAGGCTCAACAATTCTATCCAGAATCTTGTTTTTCATCATTTTGGGATTTTTCTGGTAAGTGTCCCAAACGGTTTCCACGACTTCATGTACGGCCTGATGAAATTCAGGCTCGTTAGGATTTCTGGCTTTTACCATGTCCATGAATTCAGCGATGCTCTTCATTACTCTAATTCCTTTCTAAACTTTCTTTATGTGATAAGAGCAGTAACCTGCTCATATTAGATGCAAAATATCATGACCGCACAAAGTACTCAATTTATTTTTTCAAAAAAATAATAAATTTATTGAAGTAGAAATTGAAATTGAAATTGAAAATCTTAGGGTTGAGCCTTGATTATTCTCAGAATTATTTTCTGATTCAAGGCGGCAATGGGCTGCTGAAAAAACATGGCGATCAGCAACGGAATGCTTGCTTCGACGGGCAAATGACCAAGTGCTATTACCAGGCCGCAGCTGGTATTTTTTATTCCCATGGTATAAACACATGAAGTTCTTATGTTTTCTGAAAATTTGAAAAAAGTCGCCATTACCCAGCCAAGAATGAAACCTGAAGCGACAAGAATCAATACAAATAACAAAAGAACCGGTGCAGCCTGAACCATAGAACTGGCAGAGTTCTTAGCTGTTGCAACATTGACCAGTATGACTCCTACCAGGCAAAAAGACGCAAAAGGCTGAATGAAGGGTATAAATTTTTGTAGTTTTTCCCGGCTTGTCAGGTCATGAAGGGTCAGGCCGATGATTGAAGGAATGACTATCATCTTAAGTAAACCTGACATTAATGCCTGATAATTGATTTGAACCGATTCTCCAATAAAAAGTAATAAAATAAGTGAAACGGTTAAAGGACTCAAAAGAGTATCGAGAGTGGTGGCTGTTAATGACAATGCTACGTCACCTTCACTCATACCGGACCAGATAACGGCCGTTATTCCTACCGGCAAAGCAGCTGCAAGAATAAAGCCGGTTATTAAAGCCGGCTGGTTGGGAAAGCCAAAAGATCCAAGAAGTTTTGCAAATATTGGCATCAGGATGTGTTGCAACACTACAATTGTTATCAGGGGGAGAGGCCGGGAAAAAATTTCTTTCAAATCTTTCCAGCTGGTTTTAAGAGAGGTTATCAAAGTCATAAAGCCAAACATCCAGGGAACCAGGTTACGATAGTGGGCAAAAAAAATATTGTTATACCAGCCAATAAGCATGGCAACCAGCATGAAAAATATCATGTATGAGGAAAAAAAATGATTAATTTTGTTTATAAAATTTTTCATAAATTCTGCTCATTTTAATAGAGCAGTAGTAATAGTTACAGGTTGCGTAGCCATTCTTCGTATTCTAATTGAAAATCTTCCATGTCGTTGCCGGTTGCCTCAAGCATTGCCTCGTCTATGGTTTTTCCTTCTCCGAGCTCTGTTAATATAGTATCGAAAGTGTAATCTCCGTAAAAATCGGCTATGCATCTTACCGCAAGATAAGATGCTATATAAGCTTTTGATATATTTCGCCGGTTGGAACCACGCAAATAGCGAGGGATATTTTTGAGCTTGAAAAAATCCTGCTTGTCGATGAATTCAGTTTCATAAATGGAGGTATAATCATATCTCATTTCTTCAGGAGATCCATTTGCTGCATCAAATTCAGCATATTGAGCAATTCCTTCATTGAGCCAGAGCGGGCAGCGGTTGTTTGTCTTTAAGTGGATAATGGTATGGGTTAATTCGTGTGCCAGTAGACCCCTGACATAATCTTCGCTCTTATAGCCGGATTTTAACGGAACCATTATCTGGATTCCCTGAGCTGCTCCGGCAGACCAGTTTTTATTGATTTTATAGTATTCATCAGTTAGAAAGAAAACTACGTTGATTTTAACATCAGGATTAAACTGCAGCAGATCGGTTACATCATAAAAAATATCGTCGAGTGTATCAAAAGTGACATCACTCAGATCGTCTTCTGAACTTCCCGCGAAGTGAATTACGAATCTCTGATTTTCATCTCTGGTAGAGCCATCTGTTGAGGCCATGAGTTCTTTGGCTGACATTATCGCATCATTTACTGCTCTTTTTTGTTTTTCATTGTCGGCAACCTGCAGTGCTTTTTCCCAGAGATCGATTGCTTCATAATAATATTGAAGCTCAAAGTTACACTTTCCAGCCGAAAAAAGAAGAAAGAAAGAATCGGGATGTTGCTTGAGTGCCTGGTTAAAATAATCGAGTGCTTCATTATATTGCATTAACTGAAGAGCCGCTAGACCACACCTTGCTGCCAGCTGTGAGTTGCCCTGCATATCGTAAAGAGCGTTTTCGAAATGGGTAAGAGCATCTTCGTAGTTGCCGGAAGAATATAATAAATCTCCCCATATCGTTTCCATGTGCGGATTTCCTGGTACTAAATCTGCAGCTTCGTACATCAGGTATTCATTTTCTTTAAAAGAACGGTTTTTTCGCAGAGCAAGCTTGCGCAGGATAAAAGCTGCAAGATTCACTTTTGCTTCATAAGGTGCTCTAGTGACATAAGCTTTATTACGTAGCTCTTCTATTTTTGCATCAAGCTGGGGACTGAGTGTCTGGTATTTATTTAATTCGGGAATTAATTCTGGATCAGCCGGTTTGAGATGACTATCAAACAGTCTAATCTGAGAAAAAACAGGGGGAGTAAGAATTACTAGAACTAAAAAGAGGATAAATTTCTTCATTATTTTGTGCTCCTACTAAAAAAATAACAAAATTTTTAATTATAGGAAACAGAAATAAAAAAACTGTCTCAAAAGCCATTTATTTTTTTTTAGAAATAAAGAACTTGAGAGACAGTTTTTATAAAAGTTAAGTTACAACTTTATCCGCCCAGGGCCTGCTTTACTTTATCAAGAAAAGACTTGCTCGAGCCTATTCCCGTCGCTTTTGATTCGGGGTCTTCTTCGGCAAGTTGCATAAGAAGATCACGCTGACGGCTGTTCAAATTGGCTGGGGTGCGAACGAATATTTTTACCAGTTGGTCTCCCTGTCCGCCTCTTAGAGATTTAACGCCATAACCACGCAATCTGAAAACTTTTCCAGTCTGGGTTCCGGCGGGAATTTTTATTTTTACTACTCCCTTAAGAGTAGGAACCTCTATTTCTCCGCCAAGGGAGGCTAGAGGGAAGGTAATATTCTTTTCGCAGATTATGTCGTCTCCGATTCTTTCAAAGAAATCATGTTTGCCGACACTCAAAAAGATATAAAGACTTCCGCTGGGCCCGCCTTTTTCGCCGGGTTCACCTTCTCCGGTCAGCTTAAGTTTGCTTCCTGATTCAACTCCGGGAGGAATTTTAACATCAATTTGTGAAGAATGTTTCGTTCTACCTGTTCCATGACAGTTTTTACATGGTTTGTCTATTATTTCACCTTCACCCTGACACTGATGACAGGTTTTTTGAATAGAGAAAAATCCCTGTGCCAATGATATGGTTCCCCGACCTTTACAAACTGGGCATTGTTTTTTATGGCTGCCTGGTTCTGCACCTGAACCGGCACAAGTTGTACATTTTTTTGATTTTGGGACTGTAATAACTTTTTCGCAGCCAAAGACAGCTTCTTCAAAAGAAATTTCAAGATCATATCTTAAATCAGCACCGCGTCTTGGGCCTCGACGCTGTGTGCCCGCTCCGCCAAAAAAGTCAGAGAGAATATCTCCAAAAATATCACCAAAGCCACCGAAGCCGCCCATATCTTGATAATTGAAACCATTTGGGTCTATGCCAGCATGACCAAATTGATCATAGGCAGAACGTTTTTGCGGATCGGACAAAATCTGATAGGCTTCATTGATTTCTTTAAATGTTTCTATTGAATCCGGACTTTTGTTAACGTCTGGATGGTATTGCCGGGCCAGTTTGCGGAAAGCCCGTTTTATTTCGGTTTCGCTGGCGTTCTTGGTTATTTCAAGAACCTCGTAATAATCACGTTTGGCCATCTAATTCTCCCGCTAAGTACACTGTGTTTGAGTATAATTGCTTTAAAACAAAGCTGTTTCACAGATCCGTGGATCTGTGAAACAGCTTTATATTACTGGTTAGTCAGCTTTTTTGAATTCTGCGTCTACAACGTTTTCGTCATCGTTGGCCGATTTTTCCTGCTCCTGCTGAGCACCTGGTTGTTCGCCACCCGGGGTAGCTCCTGGTGCAGCTCCAGGAGCAGCCTGCTGCTGACCTGCATTCTGCTGATAGATTATTTCACCAAGCTTCTGAGCTGTGGTTTTGAGGTCCTCGATGCAGCTTTTGATATTTTCTACATCTTTGCTTTCGAGAGCTTTTTTGAGAGCATCAACTTTTTCTTCGATACTTCCTTTAAGCTCGGCAGGAACCTTATCGCCCAGATCTTTAATTGTTTTTTCGGTTTGATAAACGAGGCTTTCGCCTTCGTTAACAACTTCGATTTCTTCTTTTTTATGGGCATCATCCTGAGCATATTGCTCGGCTTCTTTAACCATTTTATCGATTTCATCTTTAGTGAGACCGGAGCTGTTAGTAATAGTAATTTTTTGTTCTTTGCCAGTTCCGAGATCTTTGGCTGAAACATTTACAATGCCGTTGGCATCAATATCGAAGGTAACCTCGATTTGAGGAACTCCGCGTGGTGCCGGTGGAATACCAACAAGGTCAAATCTTCCCAGGGTTTTATTATCTTTTGCCATTGGGCGTTCTCCCTGGAGAACATGAACTGAAACCGCAGGCTGGTTGTCTGCAGCAGTAGAGAAAACCTGACTTTTCTTGGTAGGTATGGTTGTATTTCTTGAGATAAGTGAAGTCATTACGCCACCAAGAGTTTCGATGCCAAGAGAAAGTGGGGTAACGTCAAGCAGAAGAACGTCTTTAACTTCACCCTGAAGAATTCCGGCCTGTATGGCTGCACCCATGGAAACACATTCCATTGGATCAATTCCTCTTGCAGGCTCTTTGCCGAAATGGCTTTTGAGCAGATTCTGAATGATGGGCATTCTGGTAGGGCCACCAACCATAATTATATGGTTGATGTCGTCGCGTTTGAGTTCGGCATCGTTAAGAGCATTGTCTATAGGTGCTTTACATTTTTCGACAACGCCATCAACCAGCTCTTCAAGTTTTGATCTGGAAATAGTCATTACCAGATGTTTGGGACCTTCCTGGGTTGCAGTGACGAACGGAAGGTTTATGTCGGTGGTGGTAGTTGTAGAAAGCTCGATTTTAGCTTTTTCTGCAGCTTCTCTAACGCGCTGCATAGCCATTGAATCTTTACTTAAATCTACACCTTCGCTATTTTTGAATTCTTTTGTTATCCAGTCTACGAGGGCATTATCCATGTCGGTGCCGCCGAGCTGAGTGTCACCATTAGTTGAGAGAACTTCAAAAACACCGCTTCCAAGTTCCAGAATTGTCACGTCAAGAGTTCCGCCACCAAGGTCAAATACCATAATCTTGCGTTCGCCTTCTTTGTCAAGACCATAAGCGAGTGCAGCGGCAGTTGGTTCGTTAATAATTCTTTTAACTTCGATGCCGGCAATTGCGCCTGCATCTTTGGTAGCCTGTCGTTGGGCATCGTCAAAATATGCCGGTACGGTAATGACCGCGCCTGTTACTTTATCGTTAAGAAATGCTTCAGCATCAGTTTTGATTTTTTGAAGAATAAATGCCGAAATTTCCTGCGGAGTATATTGTTTGTCTCCTACAGTGAGCTTTTCTTTGGTGCCCATTTTACGTTTTACGGCAGTGATCGTGCGATCGGGATTGGTTGCTGCCTGGCGTCTTGCCGGTTCACCAATCAATCTTTGCCCGTCTTTTGTGAAGGCAACAACACTTGGAAAAGCTTTTCCACCAATTGAATTACCTTCTGCACTTGGAATAATTACAGGTTTGCCGCCTTCAATTACCGAGGCAGCTGAGTTGGAAGTCCCTAAGTCTATACCAATAACTCTAGCCATATATTAATCTCCTCCTGTGTCTGGGGATTTTACAAATTTAATGTTGATTTATTTCAACTTTTGCGGTTCTAAGGACTCTATCCTTGAAAGTGTAACCGCGCTCATATTCAGTTAAAACGATCTCGTCTTCTTCGTCTTCGACAGTTCTTTTGCACATAGCCTCATGGTAATTCGGATCAAACTTGTTGCCTTTTGCAGGGATAGGTTTCAACCCTTCTTTTTCAAGAACGTCGGTAAATTGAATCGAGAACATTTCAAGTCCATCAATAACTTTTTTGTCGACATTTGAATCAGCAATCTGTTCGACCGCTTTTTCAAGAGTGTCAATAATTGGCAGCAGCTTTTTAACAAAGTCTTCAACGCCGCGGTTCCTGGCCTCTAGTACTTCTTTGGCCGAACGACGTTGCAAATTCTGATAATCTGCCAGCGCTCTGTAGTAACGATTTTTCATTTCTTCCAGTTCTTTTCTGGTTTGAACCAGTCCATCAGACTGAGATTCTGCTTTTTTTTCTTCATTTTCTTCAGCAGTAATCTCTTCTTCGGTTCCAAAATCTTCGTTTTCGATGTTGTTTTTTTCCTGTTCTGTTGTTTTGTTTTCCTGGGTCATATTTCTCTTTCGCCTTTATGGTGAAGAATATGTGCTTTTGCTT
>JBNJGH010000137.1:0-8272 GCA_051747585.1 Candidatus Rifleibacteriota bacterium | reverse complement strand
GCCCACCAGGCCATCCAAAATGCCAGAGAGTTAACAGGGCAGCTGCTTACTTTTGCCAAGGGAGGATCGCCGGTTTTTGGAATTGTTGAAACCGCGAAACTGATTCGGGAAATTGTGGAATTTAACCTTCACGGCAGCAACGTTGCGCAGGATATTCAAATACAGGAAAACCTCTGGTATATAAAAGCCGATAAAGGCCAAATCAGCCAGGTAATTACAAATCTTACCATAAATGGTCGACAGGCTATGCCAGAAGGCGGAACCCTGCACGTAGAGGCAGAGAATATCCCTGACATGAAAAAAGAAAACCTGCCTGAAATGAGTGGGGAATTTGTCAAAATTACAATACAGGATGAAGGCGATGGTATGACACCTGAAATTCTAAACCATATTTTCACTCCATACTACACGACAAAAGTTAAAGGCCATGGCCTTGGGCTGGCTGTAGTACACAGCATTGTCAAAAAGCACAAAGGGAAAATTTTTGTAGATTCTGCGGCTAAGACAGGAACAACTTTCACCATTTATCTTCCGGCAATACGGGACATAAAAACAGAAAATGAAGCAAGATTTTTGTATGATGATGATATTTCTCACCACGCAAACACGCTAAGAATTCTACTTATGGATGATGAAGAAATGCTCAGAAGCCTGGGCAAAGAAATGATGAGATGTATGGGTCATGCAGTAGAGACAGTAGAAGACGGAGAAAGTGCTTTGAAAAAATATCGAGATTCATACAAAAAAGGTTCGCCCTATGATCTTGTAATTCTTGACCTGACGGTTCCCGGCGGTAAAGGAGGAAAAGAAACCGTAAAAGAGCTGCTTCAAATTGATCCGGAAGTTAAAGTAATAGTTTCCAGCGGCTATGCAGATGACCCCATTATTGCCAATTATGAACATTACGGGTTCAAGGGAAAACTAACCAAACCATTTACTATGAATGAACTAAAAGAACAATTAACAAAATTAACCCGAAAAAATAAAAAATTTTGAATTTTATTAAATTTCAACTTAGAATTAGCGCCAGATTCAATAATACAAATTATAAAAATCCTTAAAGAAAAAGTCTGAAAATCTACAGATATAATTGATAGACGGAGCAAGAAATGATTAACCTGGAATTTGCCGCCCAAAAGGCCTCTCAAATTGCACAAAACGCCGGCCAGCTTCTTAAAGAAAATCAACTCAAAGATCACCAGATAACCCATAAAGGAACTGTCGATCTTGTAACCGAAATGGACATCGCTGCTGAGAAACTGATAAGAAAGCAACTAAAAGATGATTTTCCTGAAATTTCTTTTTTCGGTGAAGAAGATGGAGGCAGCTCCTGGCAAAACGGTCTGGTATGGGTAGTAGACCCGCTGGACGGCACAACAAATTATGCTCATGGTCTTGATCATTATTCGGTATCTATAGCTTTGTGCGAAAACGGAACCCCTTTGGTTGGTGCTCTTGCACACCCTGACCGAGACGTTATTTACCATTGCTGGAAAGAAGGTGGTGCCTACAAAAACAATCAACGCATAGAGGTAAATAAAACCGGCGATATTAACTCAGCTCTTGCTGTTACAGGTTTTCCATATAACCGAAGAGAATGTATGCCCGAAATTCTAAATCGTATAGAAATAATGCTCAACAATGTTCAAGGGTTGCGAAGATTCGGTTCAGCAGCTCTTGATTTATGCTTTGTTGCAAATGGTATTTTTTCGATTTTCTGGGAAAACAACCTCAAACCATGGGATATAGCAGCAGGTATGCTACTGGTTAAAGAAGCGGGAGGAAATGTAACCTGCTTCAATGGAAAAGAAATGAAACTCGACAGTTCAGAGCTACTTGCCACTAATGGGTTTTTGCACAAACAAACTGTCGAGCTGTTAAAAACTACATCTAAAGTCGGCTGATTAAACTCTGGGCTTATTGAGCATCCAGCGGGGCTGCCCCGTGCTTTCGAGCAGATTCAGCCAGAACATGCTTTCGGGATCGACAAACTTACGATTTCTTACAGCCATTTCGATGGGCACATAAATAAATCTGTTTGCCCAAACGCCTACAATGCAATTGGTTTTCCCGGCCATTCCAGCATGAACGGCATGCTGAGCCAACTGGTTACAATAAATACTATCAGAAGGTATTGCCAGTGAGCTTCTTATTATATAACTCGGATCGATGTATTTTATAGTTATTGGTGTGTCATTTTTCTTAAAATATTCTTTCATTCCCTTTTTCAGGAATGGACCAATATCACCTATTTTTGGATTCCCCGAGGCATCTTTTTCATCCAGAGCACAAAACTTTTCTCCAACACCTTCGGCAACAACAATTACCGCATGGCCTTTACGTTTAATTCTTTCGAACAGGTGCTTATAAAAGCCATTCTCACCTTCAAGATCGAGGGGAAGCTCGGGAATCAAACAGAAGTTAACGTCTTGAGCTGCAATAGATGCATTAGCAGCTATAAATCCTGACTGTCTACCCATTAACTTAACCAGTCCGATGCAGTTCTGGTAGCCTTTTGCTTCAACATGAGCAGTTTTTATTGCGTTCACCGCATGCGTAAAGGCAGTCTCGAAACCAAAAGTTTTTTCGATAAAGCCTATGTCGTTATCAATAGTTTTTGGTATACCAATTACCGATATAGGTAAGCCACGTCGTTCAATTTCAGCAGAAATTTCGCTGGCTCCTTTAAGAGTGCCATCGCCTCCAATACAAAATAGTATATTTATTTTATAATCCATCAGATAATCTACCATTTTGCTTACATCTTGAGGTCCTCGTGAAGAACCCAGTATAGAACCACCTTTCTGGTGAATTTCTACTACCACTGAAGGATCAAGAACCAGAGGTGTAAGGCCGGATTCTTTTACCATTCCTCTATAGCCATACCTGAAACCATAAATTGCTTTAATTTTGTACCAGAAGGTCAGCTGCATGACCAGCCCACGAATAACATCGTTGATGCCGGGGCAAAGTCCACCGCAGGTTACAATTCCGGCGCGGGTTTCTTCAGATTCAAAATATATTTTTTCTCTGGGACCTGCTTTTTCAAACGACAGAACTTTGTTGGGATTTTTAAATTCTTTTGCAAGGTTACAAACACTGGTGTTGTAAACAACTCTTTCTTTTTCGTCAATATAATTGGTCAAATAGTCTCCATCAATTTTAGAAAGCATCAGCGGAGAAATAATTTTAGGTTTCCCAAGCTTATTTACCTGAAAGTCTTCAAGTTTAAGTTTCATGAATGCCCTTTCTTTTAAATCATAAAATTATTCTATAACAATTATGATATTATAATGGCTAAGGCTTGATTTTTAAACACTGAAGTTTATACTTTAAACTTATCAGGAGAAATTACGTTGAATATCTATTATGGCATACCTTCGGGTCACCAGATCAATATTGAAGAGAAAGCCATTGCAGAAAGATTGATTTCTGAAATGGGCTCTTTACCATGCCATACCAGAGATTTTACCATCGATGACCCCTACCCCTTCGAAGCCATAAAAGGCACTCCGTCGCTTATTCATGCCTTTCATTTATCTAAAGCGGGCTTACAATGCAAGAAGCTTGCAGAAAAATATCGTCTACCTTTGCTGGTAACCTGCACCGGTCTCGATGTTTATGCCGATCTCTTTAATTCCGGACTTAAAGCTCAAATTCAAGATCTGCTTGAATACGCCTCCGGAATAATTGTTCCCTTTTCTTCTATGGCAAGATTTTTTAAAGCACGTTTAAGAACAAACCCGGTTATTGAAGTAATCAATCCTGGAGTTGAATGGGTTATAAGTAATTCTGATTTTCCTTCTGAACATTTTTCTCTTGATGATAAACACCGAATAATTATGCTGGAAGGCGGCTTGTTACCTGCAAAAAATCAAATCTTTGCAATTCGTGCCCTGGAAAAAATAGCAAAACAATATGCTGATTTACAGTTGGTAATTATAGAGAACCCTTTTGACAGGCACTATAGCGAAAAAGTTAAAGCGGAAGCTGCCGAGAAACCCTGGGTAAAAATAATTCCCAGGCCTGAAAAAGAACTACTCCCTTTTCTTTATAAAAAGGCGGAAATTTTTTTGAATGTTTCCCATGCAGAAGGTTATAACCCATTTCTCTTACGGGCAATGCAGACCGGGCGTCCGGTTCTTGCTGCCGATATTCACGGCAACAATGCATATATACAAAACGAAACGGTTTTTCCGGGCAAAGGAACAGGTCTGTTATTTTCTTCTTCGCCCGGGCCTTCCGGTTACAAAAGAATTCATGATATGGATGATCTGATCGAAAAACTTCGTTATCTTCTGGAAAATCCTCAACAAGCTCATCATATCGGTCAAAGAGCGGCAGAATCAATTAAAAAGAACTTTGCCACCAAAAAAGAGCTTTATATGCACCTGCAATTTTACAAAAACATATTGAAATAAAGCCAAATAAAATCAGGCAAATTTTTTATTTAACTTTTTTAACATAATATCATCGCCTCTTAACTCAAATGATTCAAAACGATCACGCAGGCGAATAAGATTTATTTCATTCAACCATATAGAGGGCACCAATTCGAGTTTCCTATCAAGGGCTTCCCCGTGCTGAAACTTCTGTAAAACATACTTTTTCACTCCCAGATCAGCCATTTGCCCTGATAATTTCATTATTATTTCTTCTGTAACAATCTGTGGATGAATAGTAGTTCTGAATTCGTGCATAACGCCAGAATCTACAATATCTTTAGTTAATCGCAAGAATTCAGTTTCATCTATATTTTTGCCTGTAATGCTCTTGTAGTCAGTAAAACTGCCTTTAACATCAATTGCAATAAAATCAATCAAATTTTCATTAAGAGCCTGGCGCACTCGATCAGGATAGAAACCGTTTGTATGTAAAGCAACTTCAAACCCAAGATTTTTAACCTCAGTAACTGCACTTATAAAACTCTCTTGTCTGCAGGGCTCTCCACCGCTGAAAACAACTGCTTCAATAAAGCCCCGGCGATCGCGAAGGAATTCTAACACTTCACTCCAGCTTAAAACTGTCGAGCTTTGGTCAGGCAAAAGAGTTTTGTTGTAGCAAAACCTGCAACGCAAATTACATCCCTGTGCAAAAAGCACGCTCGACATTTTTCCGGGGTAGTCGATCATGGTCAGAGGCTGAATGCCTCCGACCATGTAATTTAAAGAAGGACTCTTCATATGATCAAACTACTTCGCGAACAAGTTCCTGTGACTGCAGCATAATACGATCGCTGTATTCACTTTTCTTACCGGCATTGAACTGCGAAACAGGTCTGAAATAACCCATAACTCTGGTCCAAATTTCGCAAGGCTGACGCTTATCTTCTTCGATTTCAATTGTATCAACAGAAGCTTTTCTGCCTTCAGATTCGGCAAGCGCCATGATTTTTTTGACTTCTTCTCCATCACATTCAGGGCAGAACTGGTGTTCACCGGAAACATATCCATGATTGGGGCAAATACTGAAAGTCGGGGTGATAGTTATGTAGGGCATACGAAACTGACTTAAAGACTTTTTCACAAGTCTTTTGCATGATTCTGCATCGGGAATTCTTTCGCCAACATAGAGATGTAAAACAGTTCCGCCGGTATATTTTGTCTGCAATTTTTCCTGGTGCTTCATAATATCGAACAAATCGCCGGGATAATCGACGGGAAGCTGGGTTGAATTTGTATAATAAGCAGCTTCCGGTGTTCCAGCCTGAATAATTTCGGGAAACCTCTTTCGGTCTTCACGAGCAAATCGATGAGTGGCACCTTCGGCTGGAGTTGCCTCCAGATTAAACAGATGACCGGTTTCAACCTGGAATTGAACGATTCTTTCGCGAATAAAATCCATAATCCTTTCGGCCAGCTCACAACCTTCTTCTGAAGCTATATCATAAGCATTTTCAGAGAAGTTGCGAATACATTCGTTCATACCATTAATACCAACTGTTGAAAAATGATTGCGCAAAGTACCTAGATAACGTCGAGTATAAGGAAACAGACCACTGTCAATTCTTGTCTGTATGACTTTTCGCTTTATTTCGAGGCTTTTTCGAGCAAGTTCCAAAAGTGAATTAAGACGATTGGTAAGCCCATCATAATTATTTTTAAATACATAACCAAGCCTTGCAAGATTAATAGTTACTACACCAATTGAGCCAGTCTGTTCTGCAGAGCCAAAAAGACCGTTACCTCTTTTTAATAATTCGCGAAGATCAAGTTGCAGTCTGCAGCACATAGATCTAACCATATTGGGTTCCATATCGGAATTAATAAAATTCTGGAAATATGGAAGACCATATTTTGCAGTCATTTCAAACAAAGCTTCACAATTAGGGTGATCCCATTCAAAGTCTTTAGTTATATTGTAGGTCGGAATAGGAAAAGTGAAAGCTCTGCCAAGGCTGTCACCTTCGCACATCACTTCAATAAATGCACGGTTAATCATGTCCATTTCTTTCTGACAATCGCCATATGTAAAATCAACATGCTTTGAACCAATCATTGGTTTTTCATCTTTTAGATCCGAGGGACAGTTCCAATCAAGGGTTAAATTAGTAAAAGGAGTCTGTGTACCCCACCTGGATGGAACATTAAGATTATAAACGAATTCCTGTACGCCCTGAAAAATCTCGTTATAATCAAGTTTATCGAGCCTTACAAAGGGTGCCAGATATGTATCGAAAGAAGAAAAAGCCTGTGCTCCGGCCCATTCATTCTGGAGAGTGCCAAGGAAATTAACCATCTGACCTAGTGCGCTCGAAAAATGTTTAGGCGCGCCAGACTCTACTTTACCGGGAACCCCGTTAAAACCTTCTTGAAGCAAGGTTCTTAAAGACCAGCCTGCACAATATCCTGAAAGCATATCAAGATCATGTATGTGCATGTCACCTTCGCGGTGAGCTTCACCAATTTCCGGGGTATAAACATGAGAAAGCCAGTAATTTGCAGTTACTTTGCCGGCAACATTAAGAATAAGACCGCCTAAAGAATATCCCTGGTTGGCGTTGGCATTAACTCGCCAGTCCTGATGACCAAGATATTCATTGATAGAACTGATACTGTCAACGATCGATCTGCGACCCTGTCGCATTTGTTTATGCTGTTCACGATAAATAATATAAGAACGGTTAGTGGTAAAATAATTGTTAGCGATCAATATATGTTCGACCACATCCTGAACTTCCTCTACCGTCGGAGTTCCGTTTTGATGGCGATGTGCAAGCACATTTACAACCTGGCTTGCCATACGCATGGATTCAACCATTCCAAATTCACCAGTAGCTTTGCCGGCACGCTCAATAGCTGATCTGATTTTTTCCGGATTAAATGGACAGATATTACCTTGACGGTTTTCGATAAACTGCAATTCTCGACCCTGCTTCATGTTTGCTCCCTAATCAAAAAATATGAAAATCCAGACTTGTGTACACAACAAGCCTCGGGTTTATTTTAAGCAAAAACCAGTATAAAAGCTCTTCAGGGGAAAAACGAAAGTCTGGTGACTAATTTTTTGTCTTCCAGTAAGTTCAATTTTATCCGGGTCAAATTACACCATTTAGAGAAGTTGAAGTCAAAGGATTTTTGAAAAAAATTTTGAGGCAACAATAAAGCGCTTTTCCGCCGCCAATGGGCTCTAGAACCTTATCGCAAAAGAGATCTTCATACACAACAACCCTGTTTTCAGCATTATTGCACCGAATCTATATATTCAAAAAAGTTTACACCTTTTTTCACAAAAAAAAATCGAGCTGCTTACAAATTAAATCTAAGCAGCTCGATTATTTTTTTTTGCGCTTTAAAACAAACGGCTTCGTTTACTTAAGGTATTCCAAACCCAGCTTATCTGCTCTGGCTTTTTGAGTATCATTCAAATTTCCATCTTTTGCTGTTTTGTCCAAAGTGTACATTTCGTTCAAAACTTCTGTAACTCTCGTAAGAACTTTAACAAATGGAACTTCTCCGGTTTTAACCGTACACTCGGCAGCTTTGGGGTGTCCGCCACCACTGATTTTGTCTTTCCAGGGCGAGTAAATCTCCTGCATTGAATCCTGCAATTCGCCGCAAATTTTACCGGAATGAACCCTGTCACCGCTTCCGCGGACGGAGACATGAGTATAGTCGGGTGAAACAGAACTAACCATAATAATTTGAGCCAATTTATCGCCGGCCTTTTCTTTAAGCTCAAACAATTTTATTGACCCTATCATTGGCAGCAAGGGCACTTTTGGACCAACAAAAAGATAAATTGCAGTATCTTCAAGATGAAGAGTTTTAAC